>JBAXUN010000120.1:0-5981 GCA_037129655.1 Actinomycetes bacterium | reverse complement strand
GCTACGAGCTTGATCGCCCCTGTACATCAACGACGCATTGCTGAGCTGGGGGCTGAGGTAGTTCGTCAGTCGGGTGCCTTGGATTCGGTGGCGCTGATTGTTGAGCGTCAAGCCGATTCATACCGTCCGGGCCCGGGATTGCCTGACGAGTCGCTGCCACTGGCCAGCCGGATCATCAAGGTGGCTAATGCCTACGACGATGCGGTCGGGGCATCTCTCGATATGGAGCGGATGCAGTACTCACTGGACCGACTTATTGGTGCCACGGATCGTGAATACGACCCGGCGGTTGTTGATGCACTTGCCCGGATAGTTGATCGACGGTTCGAGCAGAGTTATTCGTGACGTTATGGCGCGGGACACGATGGTGCGTCACTGTGCTCGCCGAACGTGTCGGACGTGACAAGATGATCGGGTGAGCGTCCCTCCAGAAATCCCACAAGCCTCGGTGCCCGCGCCCGAGTTACCAGCCGCTGGTGTGGCTAAGGCTGCACGTTTCGTACCGGTGGTTGAAGTGTGCGCCGATATGGTCGCGAATGTGCTGACCGTCATGAGCTCGGTGGGTGACGAGGTGGTTACGGGAGACACGATGTTGATACTCGAGTCGATGAAGATGGAGATACCCGTCATCGTCGAAGAGGGCGGTGCCGTGCTGGAAATCCGGGTCCGCGAAGGTGACGTTGTGCAAGAGGGTGACGTTCTCGTCGTTCTCAGTAGCCCAGATGGAGTAAAGCGCGGCTAAGTGCGTGTAGTCGGTGACCTGGTTTTGCTCAAGGCTGGCTCTGATTGGGTCGATATTGACTAGGTGACGTACACCGTTGACCCATATGCCCTTGATGACGTGGCACATCCATCATCCACCGGCTCCGAAGGCTCTACGGTTGAGGATTTCGGCGTTGCGGGGTTGTTCACTGCGGCGGACGAACAGGCTAACCGCGCTCGTATTCAGCCGGTTTCGGTGATTCCGCTATTGCGTGCCTTGGTTGAATCGAGAGGTTCGGACCTTCACTGCAAGGTCGGATCAGCCCCTAGGGTGCGCGTTGACGGAGTTTTGCGGCGCCTTGGCGTTCCCGAGTTACGCGCGCAGGACACCGAACACATGGTCCGCGAGGTGTTGCGCGCCGATCTCATCGAGCAGTTCTCCCGTCATAACGAAGCTGACTTTGCCGTTCAACTTGAGGGCGTTGGTCGATTCCGGGCCAATGTATTTCGTCAACGTGGTTCGGCTGGTCTGGTGTTTCGACGGGTTTCCGAAGGTGCCATTCCGCTTGAAGATCTCGGCCTTCCGGCTGTGCTCGGGCCGCTTTCCTTGGAACCACGTGGTCTAGTTCTGGTCACCGGACCGACAGGATCCGGTAAGACGACGACACTTGCGGGAATGGTCGACAACATTAACTCCCATCGCGAGGTGCACATCGTCACGATTGAAGACCCCATCGAAGTCGTGCATGTAGACAAACTCGGGATGGTGAATCAACGCGAGGTTCGTGTCGACACCGAAGACTTTTCCATCGCGCTACGTTCGGCAATGCGACAGGATCCGGACGTCATCTTGGTGGGCGAGATGCGTGACCACGAGACGGTCAAGGCTGCAATTGCCGCAGCTGAAACTGGGCACTTCGTGATGTCGACCTTGCACACGACCGATGCGCAAGAGACCATCACCCGCGTCATTGACTTCTTCCCACCTCATGAGCAAGCGCAGGTTCGACTTTCCCTTGCTGGCTCTTTGCGGGGCATCGTGTGTCAACGCTTGGTCCCCCGTGCGGACGGTCTCGGCCGCTGTGTGGCGATGGAGATTTGCATCAACACGGGACGAATCGCAGATGCTATCGCCGATCCAGATAAGACCGGAAACATCCGGGCGCTCATCGCTCATGGTGGGTTCTACGGTATGCAGACGTTCGATCAGCACTTAACAACCCTCTTCCGTGACGGTGTGGTTACCCTCGACGCCGCACTTGCTGCTTCGACGAGCCCGCATGACTTGACGGTTGAACTTCGTCGATTGGGTCTTGTCAGTTAGGCGGTAGCCTTGACGGGTGAGCAACGTGTATTTTCCGCAGCCCGGAGCATCCGCGGCGCTGGAATTCGTTGTGGCGATTGATGATACGGCGATTGCGCTCGGCAGTGGTGATCTACCTGTGCTGGCAACTCCGCGAGTGATTGCCTGGCTCGAGGCAGCCTGCGTAAGTGCACTCGATATCCCTGACGGAAAGACGAGTGTGGGCACCCGCGTTGAGATTGAGCATTTCGCGGCGTCTGCGGTGGGTTCCCGAGTGACGGTGAATGCGACGATCTCTTATCTGGATGGTCGGCTCATTCGATTCGACGTTGCGGCCGAACAGGTCGGTGATCGGCAAGTTCATGATGGTGAACCAGTCTCAACTGTGACACGTCTAGCACATGGGTCGATGACTCGAGTTGTGGTCGATCGTGAACGCTTTATGGCCCGGCTATAGCGACTTACGCAGCACGAGTAACTCAATGTCCGGGAACGGCGACCAATCTCGCTCCTCGACTCTGCGGTAACCACATTTTTGATACATGGCCAGTGCTGCTGCATTGTGTTCGATCACGCTCATGACGATGCTGGTAGCTCCTGAGTGAACCGCGGCTGCCTCCGATGCGCCGACCAACGCAGCCCCGATCCCGCGTCCCCACATGTCCGTGCGAACTCCGAAGTACCGAAACTCGGCTTCAGAATCGCGGGCGATCTCCGCATGCTCAGTGCCGGCTAGGGCGATGGTTCCTGTCCCAACGACCTCGTTGCCAGCAATGGCAACCAAGACCGTTGCGTCCTGCGATCTGCCGCGAACGTCCCGCAAGATCGCGTCGTAACCTCGGTCGTCGGACAAAATGCCGCCCGTGATGTAGGCCTGTACGACGAGTTCGCCAGCGGCCTGGTACTCGTCGGGTTCGACCAACCGAACAGTAATGTCGTTTCGCGGGTCCTGATGCACGCTGGATCGCCTGGCTAGATTCCGGTAGTCGAACGTGGATAAGCCACCGTCGGATCGGTAATCACGTTAACGAGATACGGAATCCCCGAAGCGAAGGCGCGATCAAGTGCAGGCCCGATATCTTGTGGACGAGTGACGGTTTCACCACCGCCCCCGAGGGCGATTGCGACGTTGTCGTACCGCGTTCCTGGCGCCAACTCCGCAGCCACGTCGTACTGGTAGAGGAACTGCATCGGGTGCTTTTCTAGGCCCCAAATGCCATTGTTACCAACGATCATGACGACTGGGAGGTTTTGCCGGACGAGACTGTCGACGTCGAGGAGTGAGAACCCAGCTGCGCCGTCACCAAGCATGAGAACAACTTGACTTGACGGACGGGCGATTCGCGCTGCCATCGCGTATCCGAGGCCGGTACCGAGGCAACCGTACGGTCCGGGGTCGAGCCAACCGCCTGGTTGGTTTGGCTCAACATACTTTCCGGCGAAGGAAACAAAGTCTCCTCCATCGCCGATGACAACTGCATCGTCGGCCAGGCGAGGGATCAGATCGCCATAAATGCGCGCGGGGTGAATTGGATCGGCCTCGCTTGTCAGATCTGCGTGATCCTTAGCAGCCGCGCTTGCTGCGATCGACGCTAACTCCTGTGACCATCGGCTGATATCCGGGCGACGCGTCAGCTCTTCGACCGCTTGGAGCAATGCCACTAGGGATCGGTAGATATCTGCCACGACAAAGGCGTCGGTGGTGATGGCCGATGACAGTTGGCTTTCAGCGTCGACGACGTGTGCGACTTTGGCGGGTGCGGCACCGTCCTTTCCGCCGAAAACACCGTAGCCAAGACGGAAGTCCAGCGGCGTGCCGACAACTATGACGAGGTCAGCCTGACCAAAGGCGGTACTTCGTGCGCGAGTTACTAAGTGTGGGTTGGTGCGCGCGAGGATGCCTCGTCCCATGCCATTTGCAATCGTCGGAAAACCTGTCGAGTCGATGAACGCTTTGGCTGCATCTTCGGCCCCGCCGGTCCACACGTCACTTCCGAGAACGACTACCGGATGCTGTGCATCTGCAATGAGCGTGGCGATGCGGGTGATTGCATCTGGGTCTGGGTCGTTTACGGCGACGGCTGCCCGTGGCTCGCTTGGTACATCGGCGTATGAGAACAGAATGTCCATTGGTACATCTATGAATACTGGGCCGCGGTGCGGTGCAACCGACGTGGCAAATCCTCGCGAGACCGCTGCGCCAATCTGGGCGGTGTCGTGGACAGTCTCAGACGTTTTTGTAATCGGAGCCAGAATCGGGGGTTGGTCTAGTTCCTGCAGTGCGCCCGAGCCCCATCGGTAGTCGGGCGACCGACCGCCGATCACCACCAACGGTGAGCCATTGAAATGCGCCGTCGTCATACCGCTCACCGCATTCGTTACCCCAGGACCAGCTGTCACGACAGCAAGACCGGGGGTTCGTGTCAGTTTTGCAGTGGCCTCGGCTGCGAACACGGCGGTCTGTTCATGGCGAACGTCGACCAGTCGCATTGGTCCAGCTGTGCCATCGTCGACCGCGGTCTTGCCTCCGACTGCTGCGTCATAGAGTGGAAAGACATGGGCTCCGGACAGGGTGAACATCGTCTGGACGCCGTATGCCACAGCAGCATTGACCGCGTGAGTTCCACCATGTGCATTGTTCGGCGATGGGTTTGGTGTGTCAGCCATTTACCAAACCTATCGGTCAGGGCGCTGAACCTGCAGGCCTTGTCAGATGCGCCACGAACGTATACCGATCCCCGCGGTAGACAGCCCTCACCCACTCAAATGGACGGCCCTGTTCGTCGTAGGTGTTGCGAGACAGCAGTAGGACTGGCACTCCCGTATCGATGCCAAGGAGTGCGGCTTCATTCGGATTCGCGAGGGATGTTTCGATTGTTTGCTCGGCTGAGTGCGGAACTACGTGATAACCGTCGCGAAGTAGGGCGTAGAGGGATGGGCTGGTGCGAAGTGCAGTCTTGATGCCTGGAAATCTTTCTTGCGCGAGATGTGAACGCTCGACAGCCATCGGCTCTCCATTTGCCAGCCGGAGCCGTTCGATTGCCACTACTGGCGTCTCTAACGCCACATCGAGTCGACTCGCTAAGTCGCGATCCGCGGCGACTGTTGTGATTGACAAGACGACACTTGAAGGTTCGATCCCACGGGCGCGCATGTCCTCGGTGTACGAAGTTAAAGTCAGCGGCTGTGCCACCTTGGGGTGGGCAACGAAAGTTCCTTTGCCGTGGATTCGTTCAAGCCGCCCCTCAATGATGAGCGCATGAACAGCCTGGCGGACTGTGGTTCGCGATGTCCCGAAGTGTGTTGCAAGTGAACGTTCAGGGGGAACCGGCGAGCCCGCTGCGAGAGTTTGGGTGAGTTCCTCGAGGTATCTCTTGAGGGGGTAGAACTTTGGTTCGCGGGCCACTTTGACCGATGGGGCCGGCGCAATGGTCACGGTGCCACCGGCTTGTGGAAGTTGTTCGCGTCTCGCACGTAGACCAGTCTACTGAGTGGTCTACACCAATGACAGTGCGCCAAGGATATGATCACGTCGTTAGGTCAAGCAGGGAGAGGCGAAAATGACGAGTGGTGCTTTCGGATCGGAATCCGTGGTCGCAGGTGCTCTCATGGCCGCGGAGATTGCCGAACAACCCGACGTCTTAGCTCGGTTGCTTGCTGACGGCTCGAGTGCGTCGGGCGATATCGCTGCGGCACTGCGCGCGAAGGCTCCTCGTTTTGTTCTCTTCGCCGCCCGTGGGACAAGTGACCATGCGGCTCTTTACGCCAAGTACCTCGTCGAGGTGAAGCTCGGCTTGCCGGCCGGTTTGGCCTCTCCGTCCACTCTCACCGCATATGGCGCCCGTCCAGATCTGCGTGATGTGCTTTTGGTGTCCGTGAGTCAAAGCGGTGGCTCTCCCGACTTGGTTGAAACAACCCAGCGCGCCCGTGAATGTGGGGCAGTGACGTTAGCGGTGACAAATGCTCCCGAGTCTGG
>JBAXUN010000012.1:0-31627 GCA_037129655.1 Actinomycetes bacterium | reverse complement strand
GTTGACCTTCTCATTACGAGTGAGACGCTCTACCGACTGAGCTAAGGCGGCGTACATCTGCACCCGAGGGTGACAGCGGCACGGTGCACAAGGATACCTCAGTGACAGACAGTTCCCACCGGGGGCGTCACCCCTGTGGTCAAGTAACGGTCAATTGCATCGTCTGCACACGTAGAACCCATGCCATAGGCGGTATGGCCATCACCCACTCGGGTTAACAGGACCCCCTGCGACAACTGCTTTGCCAATCCCTGAGCCCACGGATACGGAGTGGCCGGGTCGTACGTCGTGCCAACAACGAGGATGGGCAGTGAACCAGGGGCGTGAATCTCATGCGGCGTGTTCGTCGCGGGCGCATTCCAGTAGTTGAAGGGAATACTGCCCCAGGCAAAGAACCGGCCGAAGAGCGGATCCTCCTTTGCCCACTGATCGGCGTAGGTCTGCCACTGGGCGACCGACGGACGATCTGGGCGGTCCAGCGCATTGACCGCATAAAGCATCGCGTTCGAGTTGTCGCTGTAGTGTCCATTGGGATCTCGAGAGACGCGCTGATCGAGCATGTCCAAAAGCGTTGAGCCGTCACCGTTAAACGCGTCCGACAATCCGCCACGTAGTTGCTCGTAGTCGCTCTGCGGGAAGTACAGGTATGACAGCACCGCGTTTTCAGCCAATGCTTCGTTCAAAGGGCGCTTGGGATCATTCGTCTTCAGCGGAGCCTTTTCCAGATCAGCAAAGAACCTTGCCAATCTTGCCTTACCTGGTTCGACGCCGTTCGGCAGTGGGCAGCCGGACTGCTTATTGCAGTCTGCGATGAATCGTCCAATCGCGAGTTCAAACCCCTTGAGTTGCTGATGGGTGATCTCGACGTTTGTCAGCGTCGGATCGATCGCACCGTCAAGGACCATCCGGCCGACATGCGTCGGGAAGAGATCGGCGTACGTGGCACCTAGGTAGGTGCCATAGGACGCACCGAAGTAGTTCAGTTTCTTATCTCCGAGCGCCGCGCGCAGGACGTCGAGATCACGTGCCACTGAACGCGTATCAACATGGGCGAACAATTTTGGAGATCGAGTCTTACACGAATCAGCGAAGAGCTTGCCAAGGGCCTGAAGCTGCAATATCTCTGCAGGCGTGTCGGGCGTTCCGTCCGCGGCAATAAACCGATCAGTTTGCGGATCGTTCAAACACTGCACCGGGTCAGAGCTGGCAACACCGCGAGGATCGAAGCCCACAATCGTGTAGCGGTCGAGGATGGCCTGCGAGTAAATCCCCCGGGCCGCTCTCGCGAATTCGACACCCGACCCACCCGGGCCACCGGGGTTGATAACCAGTGAGCCGATTCGAGCTCCAGGGTCAGACGAGCGCAGTCGAATGACGGAGACCTTGGTCGTCTCAGCATTCGGAGCCGCGTAATCCACCGGAACGACAAGTTTCGCGCATTGGAAATCACCACCACACGACGACCACACCAGATGCTGTTGGTAGAAACGTGCAAGCGGATCAGTCGAACCGGTCGACGAGCCCGACGGCTGCGACGAAGGATCAGTTACCGATGACGTGGGCGCTGCAGACGGAATCCACGAGCCAGGTGAGCCAGACTGCGAGACGTCACCGATCGTCCCGGAGCAGGCGGCAAGGGCACACACCACAGCCGCAGCCACCGCGACACGTGAAGCCACGCGGAACGTATGCACAAACCCCCCTCGGGACGTTAAATGGTCGTTGACCAGAGCCTGTCACCTCTACCCCGTACGACGCCTCACCGGGTCTGCGAGTTCCCGGCCAACCCTTCGAGCACGGCCAACCGCATGGCGGCCCAGCTAGCCGCGAGTGTCATAGGCAGCGCGGGCTGAACATGCCGAAGCTCGATCGCATACGGTCGCCTGCCCACCAGCATCTAGGCGGATTACCACCTGATCTCGAGGCACATCGTGGGCGATCACGCGGCCATCACCGTCGTCGGTGGCCACCCGATCTCCGATCGAGGGAGCAGTCGAATTGAACTCGTCGTAAATGGGGTGCTCGTACTTCAAACAGCACATCAGCCGGCCACAGGCACCGGAAATCTTCAGCGGATTGGCCGGCAAGTTTTGATCGCGCGCCATTTGCAAGGTGACCGGCTCGAAGTCCACCAGGAACGTCGAGCAGCAGGTTTCACGTCCACAAGAGCCGATACCTCCTTGAACCCGAGCATCGTCACGTGGCGACAACTGGGTAAACATCACCTTCGCATCGATCTTGTTCGCTAGGTCCTTCACCAGATCTCGAAAGTCCACTCGTCCTGGCGAGGTGAAGTAGATCGTGGCCGTCGGCCGTCCGGATTCGTGCCCCTCATCGACCCAATCGACGCCACTAACTTTCATGGGCAACTTCTGCTCGCGAATCAATCGCTGCGCGGCCACCTTGATCTCAGTACGACGATGACGATTCTTCTCATCGCGCTCGACGTCCGCGGCCGATGCCATGCCGGCACAAATCGGCAATCCACCGACGGGCTCATCGACCCATTCCGGACCCCAGATCACTTGAACAACTTCCGTACCAGCCGACGTCGGAAACAGAACTCGTTCGCCAACCTTGGGGCGTACATCGGCTGAGTCCAAGTAGTACAGACGACCGTTCGACGAGAACGTCACCGCAATCATGTTCGGCATCTAGCCACCAACCCTGGTCATAACAGCCTCGATCACAGCTTCAGGATCCTCATCGGGCAGCCAGTGACCACGCCCTTCAAGGATCCGAAAATCAAAATCACCGCTGACGTACTGAGCGCAAGCATCAGCCGCCGTCGAACCGATCGCGATGTCCTGGTCACCCCACACAAAGGTCGTCGGAACCGAGACGTGCGGCACAGCCATCATCTCCTGTTCGGACATCGCCTGATACCAACGCATCCCGGCAACGAGAGCGGCACCGTCGTCATCGGCGAAAAACTCGACGTAGGCATCAAGCGCGGAGGGCGAAGGTGCTCCCCCGTACATCGTTCGCAACGTCATTCCGTCAGCCCGCAGCAGGACGTCGCGAGCTTTCTGCGGATCGTTTCGGAAGAACCCGATGTAGCCCGATTTCTCACGCTGAGCGGCATCCTGCACCAGTGCCGAGCCAAAGGCACCCGGATGGGGCACTGAGAGGGCCGTAAGCGTACGAACAACATCGGGACGGGTAGCTCCGACCCACCAGGCGATGATCGCCCCCCAGTCGTGCCCTACAAGGTGCGCGTCCTGCCACCCAAGAGCCGAAATTATCGAAACGACATCGTTCGCCAACAGCGCTGTTCGATAGGCGTCGACGTCATCAGGGCGAGCATTCGGAGAATAGCCCCGCTGATCAGGCGCGACGACCATAAGCCCTTCCGCTGCCAATGAGGGCATAACCCCTGCCCACTCATTGCTGTTTTGCGGGAAGCCGTGTAGGAGCAACACCGGCTCACCATCGTCGGAACCGGCCCGAACAGCGTCAAAAACAAGATCACCCCAGACGGGATCGTCGAGGTGGATCTGAGCATTTTCTAGGGGCACGGGTCGAGACTACGGCCGTTTCTGGCTTAACGTATCTCCATGAGCACTCCGAGCGACATCGCGCGCCTCGCTGAACGGGTCACAACCCTAGTCACGCAGGGCCTTGACGTTGTCGAGGCATACGCGGTTGTTCAAGCCTCAAATACCAAACTTGCGCGCGAGCAGGTCAAAGCGATCGAGCGTCACGATAAGGCCGTGAAGAAGCACTACCGGCGAGTCAACCGACTCAAGTCGCGCGCGGTGACGATGAGCGCGGTCTCTGGCGCTGCGGCCGTTCTTGGCGTTATCGACGCGGCCACCGATGGCTTTGCCCCCTGGGCTCTGCTAACTGGTTCGGCGCTGTCGGCAGTGATCGCAGTGAGAGCCAAGCAGGAATCGGAAACGATTAGTCCTCCCCAACTCGCGCACATGATGCCGCAGGGCACTGCACGCAATCTACGCAAAGATGCGATCGGTGCGAATGAAGCCAACGGGGTTGAGGCCGTGCGTCGACAGGTGCTCACCATGATCCCTGCCGTCACCGCACTGCATCCAGACGCTGGCCGCGAGTTGCGTGATGCCGATAACGAGGCTGCACCGCAATTGGCATCCCAAATCGGCAGACTTGTGCTGCTCGATCAAATGCGTCGCGACCTACCGGGCACCGGCGCGGCGGCGGCCGCCGAACAATCTGCACGCATAGTTCAAGTGCGGCTTGCAGAGGGCGTCAACATCTACGACCGTCTTCTCGCGGCGGCGGCCAACATGTTGGCTTCACCAGATCTTGGTCGGTCTGCCGAAGATGTGCTCGGCCCCGCCGCAGACGCGCTGTCGTCATATGCCGAAGGTCTGCGCGTCGCGGCAAATCAGTAGCGATCGAGTTTGAATCGCTCGTTAGGCGAGCGATGGATCCTTCAACGTGACCATCAAGGACTCGAAGGCAAGCAGCGGTGGAACATTCGCCTCAAGCAAATTGCGTGTGCGCTCCAGCGCATCAACGCGCAGAAGGGTTTCTTGCGGACGTGTCGCCGTCGCCACCCGTTCAACCTGCGGCCGCATCTCAGCGTTAACGAGTTCAGTACTCGCACCGAGTTGAAGTACTAGCACATCGCGATAAAAACCAATGAGATCGACGATGGCGCGGTCTAGCTGATCTCGAACGACACGGCTGCGGCGGCGCTTATGGCGCTTCTCCATGTCTGTGAAGGCACCCTTTGCGCGCCGCTCTACGGTACCGAGCCCGCGGCCCTCACCACCATCACCGTAGGCGGCTCGAAGCGAGGCGTCCTCACGCGCATCCAGCGGTTCACAGATGGCCGCTGCATCCGCATTCACTGTCTCAACGAGGTCTGCCGCGAGCGCAAGACACGATCCGAGATCACCGAGCTGCAGAGGAATTCGCAACACGTCTTGTCGACGAAGCCGCGCATCCTCATCGGTTGCTAGCGCGCGAGCGCGTCCAATGTGACCCTGAGCAGCGCGGGCAGCGAACGACGCCATTGCCGGATCGACGCCCAGTGATGCAGCGAGTGCGGCAGCTACGTCAGTGGTATTCGGTGTTGCGAGCATGACATGCCGGCACCTCGAGCGAATCGTCGCAAGCACGTCCTCGGAACTCGGCGCACACAGGATCCACACCGTTCCGGGGGCCGGCTCTTCAATACTCTTCAACAGGGCATTGCCGACGGCTGCGGAGAAACGATCCGCATCCTCGACCACGATCACTTGCCACATTGACTTAGAGGGAATGTAGGCAGCTTTTTTCATCAGTTGGTCGGCCTCGGTTTTGAGGTATTCGTTTCCCTCAGGCGCCACATGTTCAACATCCACATGACCGGAATGGCGGACCAAATCACATTCCTCACATGCGCCACAGCCGCCTTGTGGGCAGACAAGCGCGGCGGCAAGTGCGAGGGCGGCAGTTGATCGTCCACTTCCGGGTGGTCCAGTAATCAGCCAGGCGTGAGTCATGGCCGACGACGGCATGCCAGCACGCGCAGCGGGAGCGTCGCCGGCTGCTGCTCTCAACTGAGCGACAACCGCGTCTTGGCCGATCAATTCGCTGAATACATCGTGGGTGGTGGTCGTCACTGCGAATGCCTTTGATACTCGACACGCACGCGATCAAGAATCTGCGCCGCGATCGCCTCGGGTGCGTTGGACGCTGGAATCACCAGATAGCGATCTGGATCAGCCGCGGCGCGCGTCCGGAAAGCTTCAACAACGGCACGGTGGAACTCTGCCGGTTCATCTTCGAGTCGGTTGGGATCGGTCACACGATCAAGACCTGTGGACGCATCCACATCAAGAAGCACCGTCAGATCCGGCAAAGTGTCCTGCGTAGCCCACAGATTGATCTCCGCGATCACATCAACACCGAGACCGCGGGCAACGCCCTGATACGCAATGGACGAATCGACGTATCGATCGGTGATGACGATGGCACCGCGCGCGAGGGCTGGACGGATCAACCGGTGAACGTGCTCGCTTCGGGCCGCAGCGAACAGCAAAGCCTCAGCCCGTGGATCAAGGCCGGCGTACTCGGGTGAGAGAACGATCGCCCGGATAGCTTCAGCCGCTGGCGTGCCTCCGGGCTCGCGGGTCAACACAACATCGAATCCCGCTTCTGTGAGCGCATCTGCGAGCAGGCGGGCCTGCGTAGATTTGCCCGCCCCATCGCCACCCTCGAGGGCGATGAAGAGTCCGGCCGTATGCGTCACACCCTGACCTTATGACACCTGGTCTGACAGCATCGAAGACATCATGCCTTCGCAGCTGCCTTCTTCGCCGTGGTCTTCTTAGCAGCAGTTTTCTTTGCTGCCGTCTTTTTTGCTGCCGTCTTCTTCGCGGGTGCCTTCTTCGCAGCCGCCTTCTTGACCTTCTTCGGATCGCTCGCATCCTTGGCCCGACGTTCGGCCAGCAGATCCGCAGCGCGATCTATCGAAATTGTTGCTGGGTCATCCGCACGACGAAGGGACGCGTTCGTTTCGCCATCGGTCACATACGGACCGAAGCGCCCCTCCTTCAACTGAACCTCACGGTTGGTCGACGGATCCACACCGACGATGACAGCCGGCTTAGCAGCAGCCTGACCCCGACGCTGTTTTGGCTGGGCCAAAATTACGAGCGCTTCATCGATAGTGAGAGAGAAGATCGAATCCTCATCTGGCAGTGAACGCGAGTCCTTATCCTTTGAGAGATACGGACCGTACCGACCGTTTTGAGTCGTGATAACCACACCATCAGCCGGATCCGCACCGACAACGCGGGGCAGCGACAGCAACTTCAACGCCTGATCCAAGTCGACGGTGTCGAGGTTCATCGTCGAGAACAATGAACCCGTACGAGGCTTCGCCGATTTTGGCGCAGTCTCCTCAAGCACCTCGGTGACGTAGGGACCGTAACGACCAGACTTGCCCATGATCATGCGACCAGTCTCCGGATCGATTCCGAGTTCACGATCACCAGACGGTATCGCCATGAGCTCTTCGGCCTTCTCGGCTGTAAGCTCGTCGGGAGCAATCTCCGGTGGAACATTCGCGCGCTCGCCATCGCGCTCGATGTAGGCGCCGTACTTACCTACGCGAAGGATGATGTCGGAATCGCGGATCGGGAACGAAGAGATTTCACGGGCGTCGATATCGCCGAGCCCAGTGACGAGGGTGTGCAGACCAGCGAAGTCTTCGTTACCGCCGCCGCGGTAGAACCGGTCAAGAACCTCAACGCGATTACTGTCTCCAGCGGCAACCGTGTCGAGAATTTCCTCGAGACGTGCGGTGAAGTCGTAGTCGACCAGGCTGGTGAAGTGCTCTTCCATCAAACGTGTTACCGCAAAGGCTAGGAATGACGGCACCAGCGCGGAGCCGCGCTTTACGACATAGCCACGATCGACGATGGTGCCCATAATCGAGGCGTATGTCGACGGACGGCCAATGCCACGCTCTTCCAGCGCCTTAACCAACGAGGCTTCAGTAAATCGTGCGGGCGGAGTTGTTGAGTGGCCATCTGGATCCAAACGAACCGCGGTGATCGCATCACCTACAGCCAGCAGAGGTAGACGACGCTCAGCATCGTCTCCATCGCGCTCGGCTTCGTCATCAACCGATTCTTCGTACGCCGCAAGGAATCCGCGGAACGTGATAACAGTTCCACTCGCAGAGAACTCAGCATCGCGGCCATCGGTGGCGACCGCTCCAAGCTTGATCGTCGCGGTTTGTCCGCGCGCGTCGGCCATCTGCGAGGCAACTGTGCGCTTCCAGATCAATTCATAGAGAGCGAAGTCGTCACCACGAAGCTCACCTGCCACTTCGGCCGGAGTACGGAACACATCACCAGCCGGACGGATGGCCTCGTGCGCTTCTTGGGCGTTCTTCACCTTGCGGTCATACCGACGTGGCACTTCACTGACGTGATCAGATCCGTACAGAGTGGCAGCCTGGGAACGTGCCGCCGTCATCGACGATTCAGAAAGCGTCGTCGAGTCGGTACGCATGTAGGTAATGAAGCCGCGCTCGTAAAGGCCCTGTGCGACGCGCATGGTGCGCTGTGCACCCCAGCGAAGTTTGCGGCTTGCTTCTTGCTGCAGGGTTGAGGTCATGAATGGTGCTGCCGGTGAACGACGGTAAGGCTTGTCCTCAACGGCGCGAACCGTGAAAGTCGCCGCCACCAGACCGGCGGCCAAAGAGGTTGCGTCAGCCTCGGATAGATGGGCGGCACCTGCGCGAGTGAGTACGCCTTGCTGAGAAAAGTCCTTACCCGTTGCTACACGAGCACCATCGACAGCTATCAGATTCGCTGTGAATGCACCTGGATCAAACAGGCCCTCAATATCCCAGTACGACGCGGCACTGAACGCAATGCGCTCACGTTCGCGCTCAACAACCAAGCGAGTCGCCACCGACTGAACGCGGCCAGCAGAAAGGCCCGTCATGACCTTCTTCCACAGCACAGGTGAGACTTCGTAGCCATAGAGACGGTCTAGGATCCGGCGGGTCTCTTGTGCATCGACCAAGCTCGTATCTAGATCGCGTGTCTCTTCTACTGCTCGTCGGATCGCATCCTTGGTGATTTCATGGAAGACCATTCGACGCACGGGCACCTTTGGCTTGAGAACCTCGAGCAGGTGCCAGGCGATTGCCTCACCTTCGCGGTCCTCATCAGTTGCTAGGAAGAGTTCGTCGGCATCGGCCAACTTCTTCTTCAACTCAGCAACCTTGGTCTTCTTATCTGCATCAACCACGTAGAGAGCCGAATAGCCGTTATCGACGTCGACGCCGAGGCGCGACCACGACTCACCCTTGTACTGGGCGGGAATGTCAGCGGCCCGTTTTGGCAGGTCACGAATGTGACCAACGGATGCCTCAACCTCGTAGCCCTCCCCGAGGTAGCCCTGGATCGTCTTGGCCTTGGCTGGGGATTCCACAATGACAAGGCGACGGGTACCAGCCCCATCACCCTTCGTGGATGTGCCCTTAGCAGCCACAAGCTCTCCTTCATTGGCGCTTTGATCGACATACGTAGAACCACCGTAGCCGATGATCTCATCAAACTAACTTGGCGGAGTCTGACCGCCCTAGGGGGTGCTCTGTCAAACCCAAGCGTAGGAAAAATACATCGTCGCAGGTCACAGGCTTGCACTTATGTCTTTCACAACAGGATCAAGAAACCTCGCGACATGAGCTCGCGTAACCGAAACAGGCCAATCGCGAGCACATCTTGGTAATCCATCGCTAGCTCAACGGCGGCTTGCTCAACCATCTGCGCAACGGTTACTTGACCGTCGCTACGTCCGATCAGTTCACGCGTGACCGCGTCTAGGAATTGGTCTTGACGCCACCCATCGGGCTTACTCAAGACCGTCGGTCCGCTCGCCCACGTGCCACCCTCCACATACCGATCTTCAGAACGCATCACGACGCCATGCGCAACCTGAAGACGGCTCGACAAAAGGGTGCGTGCATCTGTCCGTTCTAGGATCTCCAAGGCACGAAGCGCTGCGGTGACCTCATCGCCGTTCGGTTGACGTCGCGCACCAGAAACATCCTCGACCTGAATCCACGGATGATCGGTCTTGGTTAAAACGATCCAGCCAAATCCAATCGCCTCAGTTCCCCACGACTCAAGTGCTTCACACCATTCGACGTAACGCCGGTCCTGATCTGCACCCGCATTTCCGGCATCGCGTAACCACAGACCCACGTACTCGGTCGGATCCTGGACTTCGCGCTGGGCAACCCACGCTGCGCACCCGATATCGGTTACCCACTCGGTAACCCGGTCACGCCAATCCTGTCCTTGAACATGCAGCCAATTTGCTAGCAAAACCGCCACGCCATCGCGGTTTAGATAGCGAGGCAATTCAGCCGTCAACTGCCGGCCCAAATCATCAGCGGGGAACCCGGCGTCGCGATAGGTGTAACGCTGCCCCGGCGAGATGACGAAGGGCGGATTTGTCACGATCAGATCGAAGCTTTGCCCTGTTACCGGCTCTAGAAACGATCCTTCACGAAGATCCCATTCGTAACCCGAAAGAGCCGCGCTGAGGTCCGCACATCGAATCGCACGAGCGTTGTTGTCGCTCGCCACAACCTCATCGCAATGGCGGCTCAGATGCAATGCCTGAACCCCGCACCCCGTACCGATGTCGAGGGCGCGCTTGACGAGGGTCCGCGGGGTGATCCGAGCCAGGGTCAATGAGGCACCACCTACGCCAAGTACGTGATCTTGGTCAACTTCAGCTTTGGTTACCGCGCCGCGGCCAGCAGAGTGATCGCTGACCACATACCAATCGGTATCTGGCTCGCCATAGGGCCGCACATCGACGACGGCATGGATTCGTTCGACTCCCTCTACGAGTCCGAGAGCACGCACATCCTCGAGCGGAAAGCCAGGAGCAAGTGCGCCATCCTCAAGCTCCTCGTCGAGGACGAATAAACGGACAAGATCAGCCAACACACTCACTACGTCGATTAATGCCCGGCGCGCCGGCACGAATTCCTCGCGGGATAGAGCCGAATAGGCCTGGGCTCCGATCAAGGTGAGAACTCCATCAGCAGTGAATCCGCTGTCGAGCAGGGTTTCACGCAGCCGAGCCGCTGTCTGTCGATCATCAGGACTCAGCATGTAGCCAGTCTCTCGCTTGACAGCCTTGGTTGTTCACCGAACACATGACTGTGGGCCCTGAGGAATCCCGGGCCCACAGTCGTCAAGCGATGAAACTTAAACAGGCACTGCGATTTCGTCGGCTTCCACCGCAACACCACGGCGCTTGGAGATCAGCGTCGAGATGACGATGATTGCCAGCGCCGCTAGGGCGATACCCCAGCGAAGCAGATCCTGACCCCCGAGGGCCAAGGACACTGCTGCTGGTGCAATAAGAAGCGCTACCAGGTTCATAACCTTGATCAACGGGTTGATGGCAGGACCAGCGGTGTCCTTGAACGGGTCTCCAACGGTGTCGCCGATGACGGTTGCAGCGTGGGCATCAGAACCCTTGCCGCCAAAGTTACCGTCCTCGACGTACTTCTTGGCGTTATCCCATGCGCCACCGGAGTTCGACAGGAAGACGGCCATCAACGTACCGGTGGCAATCGTTCCAGCGAGGTAGCAACCCAGTGCACCAATGCCCAGGCTGAAACCAACGGCGATCGGCGCCAAGACTGCCAACAGCCCTGGGGTAGCAAGCTCACGGAGCGAGTCACGGGTGACGATATCGACAACCTTGGCGTACTCAGGCTTCTCGGTACCTTCCATGATTCCGGGGTGTTCGCGGAACTGGCGACGCACCTCGAAGATCACCGCACCAGCTGCGCGTGATACCGCGTTGATGGCAAGACCCGAGAAGAAGAACACAACTGACGCACCGATGATCAGACCAACGAGGTTACGCGGGTTCGAAACGTCGAGATCGGCACCGTACTGGGCACGGTCGATGATGTCTGGAACCTTGACTCCACCACCTGCTATCGCGACCTTCGTTGCGCTCACCACGGCATCGCGGAACGATCCGAATAGCGCCGTTGCGGCGAGAACTGCCGTCGCAATGGCGATTCCCTTAGTGATCGCCTTCGTAGTGTTACCGACGGCGTCGAGGCGGGTGAGGACGAGAGCGCCATCACCGTGAACATCGCCGGACATCTCGGCAATTCCTTGAGCATTGTCAGAGACCGGGCCGAACGTATCCATGGAAACGATGACGCCGACGGTCGTGAGCAGGCCACAGCCGGCGAGTGCGATGGCGAACAGTGACAGAGTGATCGATCCTGCACCGAGTAGATACGCACCGTAAACCGCCGTCCCGATGAGTAGCGCGCTGTAAACAGCCGATTCGAGCCCGATTGAAATACCGTTCAGGATGACCGTCGCCGGGCCGGTAAGTGATGACTTGGCAATATCGTCAACGGGACGTCGGTCTGTCTCAGTGAAGTATCCTGTCAGCTGCTGAATCGCAGCAGCCAGAACGATACCGATGAGCACCGCGCTAATGGCCAGGATTCGTGGGTTAACCGAAGCAGGGTTTGTCAGTCCGAGTGCGAGCGGATCGATATCGGTGATCTTAGCCATTGAATCGGGCAAGTAGACCCACGTCATCGCACCAACGAGTACGGCTGAGATAACGGCCGAGATGAAGAATCCTCGGTTGATAGCCGTCATACCCGAGCGGTCGCCGGCACGTGGTGCCACGGCGAAAATACCGATAACGGCTGTAATCACGCCGATCGCAGGCACAAGAAGTGGGTAGACAAGTCCGAACGATCCGAAGGCTGCCTTGCCGAGAATCAGCGCGGCGACGAGGGTAACCGCATACGACTCAAAAAGGTCGGCTGCCATACCGGCGCAGTCGCCGACGTTGTCACCAACGTTGTCGGCGATCGTCGCGGCGTTACGCGGGTCGTCCTCGGGGATGCCCTGCTCAACCTTGCCGACTAGGTCAGCGCCGACGTCTGCGGCCTTGGTGAAGATACCGCCACCAACACGCATGAACATGGCGAGAAGTGCCGCACCGAAACCGAAACCTTCAAGCACGGTTGGTGCTTGATCCTTGTACAGGAGCACGACAACAGCCGCGCCTAGCAGACCTAGGCCAACGGTGAACATTCCAGCCACCCCACCGGTGCGGAATGCGATACGCATCGCATCCTGCTCACCTGTGGTGTTAGCAGCAGCTGCTACGCGGACGTTGCCACGAACTGCCAACCACATACCGGTGTAACCGGTAATGGCCGAGAAGAGTGCACCAATGACGAAGAAGGCCGATCGGCCGATCTTTTCTGATGTCGTGTCGGCAGGAAGTAGGAACAGCACCAAGAAGACCAGTGCTGCGAACGGGATGAGGGTCTTGAACTGACGAGATAGGTAGGCAGCCGCGCCATCTTGAATGGCAGCCGCGATCTCCTTCATACTCTCGGTTCCCTCGTCAGCAGACAGAACCTCACGGACGAGAACCCAGGCAACTCCCAGCGCAGCGATCGCAATGAGCGCAACGATGATTACGAGCGTCTGGTTCGTTCCGGAGACCGTCACAGCGGCGATCAGGGACGAAGACATGCATGAACTCCTTGGCTTACGAAGAGGGGTCTGCCCAACATGAGCAACCCGCGAATGGCCCGAAGTCTATGGGGAAATGTGATCTGGACCACCATCACAACCAATTATGCGGCTGCGGTTTAGGTCACATTTGCGCCGAACTTGTCCGCTCGCGAGCCTAGGCGGCTGTAGCCCAGCTCAAAGTCAAGACTGAGCCATCGAGCTGCAATCGCGGTGCCAAGGCCCTGATCAGGGCTAATGCCACTCCATCATCGGTTTCTGGCAGTCCTACGCCAGCGTGGTCTGTGACGACGACTGTGAACTCGGAGCCCACCTCGATGATGTCGATAGAAATGTCCTGAACAAGATTTCCGGCTATATGCCGGCTCACCGCACGTGAAACGGCTTCACCCACGGCGAGTCGAACGTCATCGAGCTGTTCGGACGAAAGCCCAATTCGACGTGCAGCTGCCACCGCTACGACCCGCGCAACCCGGACGTGCTCTGCAAGGGGAGGGATCGTCAGCGTGGCGCCCGACACGATCAGGCTTCCCCACCGGTGATGGATTCGTCGTAATTGGCTGCGGGCGCATCGGCGCGATCACCGTCGAGCGCATCGGCGAGGGCCGCATGCAGGGGGATGACCTTGTCGAGGCCGGTGAGGCGAAACACCTTGGCGACGCGATCCACCGACACAACAACATCGAGTGAGCCGTCAGCTTCACGGATTCGCTTGAGTGCTTTAACGAGCACCGACAATCCGGTGGAATCGAGGAAATCCACACCTGTCATGTCAACAACCACACAGGTATTGCCCTCTGCAAGCGTTGCCGAGAGAGCTTCGTCGAGCGTTGGTGCGGTGTAGACATCGACCTCACCTACGACGGTGACGACGGTACAACCAGACTCTTGACGCGTAGTGACATCTATTTCCACATCTGAACTCTGGCACACCGCTGCGCAAAAAGTGCACGTGTCGGCGAGGATCTAGTTGTGCATTCTGATCCGCAGGCCCTTTTACGGCGCCTCACCGGCCTTGAGCCAGAGCGATTAGTTCACGTGGAATCGATACCAGCCAGGGTGGGTAACGCGGTCGGCTGGCCGGATTGGGTAGATGTCGAAGTTCGAGATGCGTTCAGTCGACGTGGCATCACCAACCCGTGGGCTCACCAAGCCGATGCCGCCGAACTTGCGTGGAGCGGACGCGACGTCGTTGTCGCCACTGGCACAGCGTCAGGCAAGTCGTTGGCCTTTCTCATGCCAGCCCTAACAGCCACACTCGAAGGCAGCCGAGCGCCAAATGGGCGAGGAGCCACTGTTCTTTACCTATCGCCGACAAAGGCCCTGGCAAACGACCAGTTGCGCGCCCTGCGCGAACTTGAAATCGACGCACTACGAGCGTCGACGTACGACGGTGACACACCAACAGAGGAACGCACATGGATTCGCTCACATGCCTCGTACGTCTTAACCAATCCTGATCTACTACACCGCTCACTACTTCCCGGACATTCACGTTGGTCGTCATTCCTGAGAGCACTCAAATACGTCATCGTCGATGAGTGCCATGTCTACCGTGGGGTCTTTGGCTCCCACGTGGCCCAAGTGTTGCGTCGGCTGCAACGAGTGGCAGCTCTCTACGGCGCACACCCGACTTTCATCGCGGCCTCAGCCACCTCCGGAGATCCGGCTCTTACGGCCACCCGATTGATTGGGCGAGACGTTGTTGCGATCACTCAGGACGCTTCACCCAGAGGCCCGATGACGTTCGCCCTGTGGGAACCAGCTCTTCGTGAGCATGGTGGTGAAAACGGCGCTCCAACCCGGCGCAGCGCGACCGCCGAAACAGCGTCACTACTTACCGATCTCGTGGTCGAGGGCGCCCGCACACTCGCCTTTGTTCGGTCACGTAGAGGTGTTGAGGCCGTCGCCATGACGGCGCGCGACACGTTGGCCGAAGTGGACCCAGATCTGATGCATCGCGTGGCGGCCTATCGAGCCGGGTACCTGCCAGAGGAACGGAGGGAGTTAGAGGATTCCCTGCGATCAGGTGAACTACTCGGCGTTGCAGCGACAAATGCCCTTGAACTTGGCATTGATGTAACCGGTCTCGACACCGTTTTGATGTGTGGATGGCCGGGTACCCGCGCCTCACTGTGGCAGCAGGCTGGTCGGGCTGGTCGGTCTGGACAAGCCGCGCTGAGCATCTTGATTGCCCGCGACGATCCACTCGACACGTATCTGGTTCATCACCCGGACGCGATCTTCGGCCAGCCCGTCGAGGCAACGGTTTTCGACCCCAGCAATATCTACGTCCTTGCTCCTCACTTGGCCGCAGCCGCCGCCGAGTCACCACTGACGGAAGCAGACCTACCGCTGTTTGGGCCAACCGCGCGAGCGGCTATCGAGGAGTTGGTTGTCCGAGGTTTACTTCGGGCGCGACCGGGCGGCTGGTTCTGGACCCGTCCCGAACGCGCAAGTGACCTGACTGATCTTCGCGGAATGGGCGGCGGGGTGATCAAAGTTGTTGAGGATGGAACCGGTCGACTCTTGGGAACCGTCGACCCCGGAGCTGCTCATTCAACCGTTCATCGCGGAGCCGTCTATGTGCACCAAGGCAACACATATGTCGTCGATCATCTCTCACTCGATGACCGCGTCGCTCTCGTACACCGAGAGGACGTCGATTACACCACCACCGCACGCGACATCACGAACATCACGATCGCCAGTCAAGAGCTCCATGAATCGTGGGGCGATGCTGACCTCTACCTCGGTCAGGTGGATGTCTCATCACAGGTCGTTGCTTTCTTGAAACGTCGATATCTCACCGGCGAAGTACTCGGCGAAGAGCCGCTTGATCTGCCACCGCGCAATCTGCGCACAGCAGCGGTTTGGTGGACGGTAGACCCGCTTCGACTAGCTGCTATCGGACTCGCCGACGTCGATCTGCCGGGCTGCGCCCATGCTGCGGAACATGCATCGATCGGGCTGCTACCCCTGGTTGCCACCTGCGATCGTTGGGATATTGGCGGGGTTTCTACCGCGCTGCACGAACAGACCGGCCGGCTTACTTCCTTTGTCTACGACGGACATCCAGGTGGTGCAGGCTTTGCCGAACGTGGCTTTCAAACGGCCACGACCTGGCTGCGTGCCACTCGAGACGCGATTGCATCCTGTGAATGCGTCGATGGCTGCCCATCCTGTGTCCAGTCACCGAAGTGCGGCAACGGTAACGAGCCCCTCGACAAGGCCGGAGCGGTGACACTGCTCGATGCAGTGCTCGCTGACGCCCCTGCTGTCACGTAGACAGATGGGTTCACCCACTCGCGTAAGGCTCGGACATCGTGGCCCTGGCCGAAACCGCCGGATCGGTTGAATCCCCAACCAGCAGCGCGATCCAACGAGCCCAACTAGTGCGAGGTGACGCGGCCGCGCGAACCACGACCTCATCGTTTTGAATCTCGCAACTGATAAGCCGCGCATCGTTTCTAGCGGCAATGTCGCGGGCCCGAATACACGCAATGTCAGGCGACAATACCGCGTTGGGTGCCGCTGCTAAGGCTGATACATCCGCTGCAGCGGCCGCCTTTTGTCGAGCCGCCAGTAGATCGGCGCACGTCGTCGCGGCGACAAGCATGGAGAGTAGAAGTGTCACCGAGATGATCGCCCCAAGGACCACACTTCCATCGTCACGCTTCGGGACTTTCATTTGTTTGCCGCACATCATGATTGCGCCTCGTCTGCGGCGTAGCTAGACGCACTTAGCCGCACAACTCCCAAATGCCTGAGCATTCCCGGCGGTTGCACCACGCGGCTTACCTCGACGTGCACATCACCGCTGTCATGCGTAATTGCCACCTCGGCTTCCGGGACGAGCCGATGCACCTCGGCCGAAACCTCGAAAGCCGCGTCGCCTCTCGCAGCGACTCGTACCCCAGCGCGCGCCGCTTCACCCACCGCCAGTTGGGCGATCAGTAGCCCGGAGCACCAGGCCGCGACGAGCAAGGCGAAAAAGATCGCCAACATGCCCATCGCGGCCTCGACGCTGACCGAGCCGACATCATGTGAAATCCCCTTCACACGTTGCACACAAGGCCGGCAGTCCTCCATGAATTAGCCGCCAAATCCAAAGAAGTTCAACGCGATGCGCACAATCCAGTTCAAGATCGTTTTGAGAATTTCTTGAAACCAATCGCTGGTCAGCAGTTTGATCAAAATCCCGCCGAGCCCCGCAGCGGCCACAGTGACGACGGCGTACTCAGCCGTAGCCGCACCGCGGTCACGCTTTAGCCACTGAAGTGTCCGGGCGAAAGTGGCTTTCGCGCTCTGGTGATATCGCTGATTTTCACTGCGGGTGCATTCGATTTCGCGGGTCATAGCAGTCCTCCTCGACTCATGTCTGGCGTCCATCGCCGACAAGCACAGCCTCGCGTTATCTCATGGACTGCAAGGACTATCCGGATTGGCTTGGGCGCGACACGCGGCCGCGACAACGCTGTGGACTACCCCGCGGACAGTCCCAAGTTCGGCACGGCCAAAAGTTTCATCGGGTTCCGAGCATCAAGGTCGCCCAGGAAGCGACCACTGGCACAATGCCAATAAGCACGAAAGCTGGGAGGAACGTGAGCCCGAGCGGAGCCATCAACCGCACCCCAGCCGTCCTCGTGCGTGCCTCAATTCGCGACCGCCGAATTTCGCGCGCGTCAGTAGCCAACGCCGGGAGTAACTCCCCCAACGGCGCACCCGAATCGGCAGACCGAATCAGCGCGCCCGAAAGCTCACGCATCCCGTCGATTGACTGAACCGATGACCATGTGCGAATCGGGTCAGCACCCCAGCGAATTGATGTCACGGCCGTGGTGACAATCTCCGCGAGAGGATCACCGACTGCAGAACTGGCCGCCAATAGTGCATCGTCGGTCGGCACGCCCGCAGACAAGCACGCAGCCACCAAGTCCACAAACAGAGGTAGCTGCCGTTCTCTGGCCAGCCGCTCGCGACGATTCTTTGCTGATTCAAACCTCGGCAGAACAAGACTCGATCCTGCGGCCAACACCAGACCCGTCACGACCCCAACCACGCCACCAATCAGCATCGTGCTTCCCACCAGAACCAACAGAGGCGGGATCCACTTGGGCAGCACCCGCTCACCTGAACGCGATGGACTACGTGGCCGAGAACTGGCACTCGGAAGGACCACAAGAATCAAGAGCCCGACGCAGGCGGCCGCAACGAAAGGTGCCCCTGTCATGTGGGCTCGGCAACTGATCGAATGATGTGCCATGACCACCAGCAGCCAAGTGCTTCAAGGGTAATCGCGCCAAGCACCATCAACCGGCCAACGGTCGTATACATAAGCCAGCCCAGTGGATTCGCCCCAAGTAGCGACCCCATGCCGAGACCAATCACCGGCAATACAGCCACGACCAATGCAGCCGCCCGCGGTTCCGCAATAGCTACGTCAACCTGCTGACGCATCCGCTCACGTTCCCGCGCGGATTCAGAAATCGAAGTAAGCGACTTCACGAGGCCAGCACCAGAGTTCGAGGCCACTAGCCAGCATGCCCCCACACTTCGTACAAACTCAGATCGATCGTTCATGAGTGCAACAGCCACATCACCACCCATCCGGGCCGCGACCCATGCGTCATACGCCACTTTTGGATGAGACGACCCAGTTGCAATCACCAAGGCGCCCGCAGGGTCTCGACCAACCGTCAGCTCGCCAATCAATCCATCAATCCACCTGCGTTCGGCAAGTCGCTGTGCGCGACCACCCTTACGTCGACGGATCAGGCCAGCGACATCGGTTCGAGTAGACGAGTTATCCGGACCAACCTTCGGGCGGATGGTGAGCAGCCATACGAACAAACCCACAAGTGTCGCTACGAAGACCGGCCCGATCCACCATGTGGAGCTAGAGATCGGGTGCATAGTCACCTAACCGTTGCTGTAGCTGAGCGATCCCGGGCCCTCGACAGAGCCGGCCGTTGTGCATTAGCAATGCATCGCGAATCTCACAGCCCGACTCCGCGCGACTAGCCACAGAGATTGACGACCACCGGCGCTGTCCGTCGCGATCCCGTCGGAGGTGAATGACGACGTCCACTCCGGCAATCAGTTGGGAATGCACCGCAGCCCTATCGAGCCCAGCTGCTTGTCCAAGAGCTTCAAGTCGAGCCGGAACATCGGCCGCTGAGTTCGCGTGAATCGTTGCAAAACCACCTTCATGGCCGGTGTTCATTGCAGCTAGCAAATCGACAACCTCGGCGCCTCGAACCTCGCCAACGACCAACCGATCAGGCCGCATGCGTAACGCCTGACGAACTAGGTCACGCAGTGAAATGGCACCGGAGCCTTCAATGTTGGGAGGACGTGCCTCTAGCCGCACCACATGTGCGTGCGCAGGGTGTAACTCGGAGGAATCTTCAACCAGCACAATGCGTTCGTCGGGCTCAACGAGATCTAAGAGCACAGAGAGCCAGGTCGTTTTTCCGCATCCGGTCCCACCTGTGAGTAAGACACTCAGGCGCGCGTCAACGATCGCCTGAATCCACGGGACTACCCGATTGGGTATCGACTTGGCTGCCACGAGTGCAGCCATATCGAAGTCATGTCGACGGGGCACTCGCAGACTGATGCAGGTGCCCGACAGGGCAATGGGGGAAAGCACAGCGTGGAAACGAGTTCCATCGCTGAGTCGCGCATCCACGAAAGGGCTTGCATCGTCCAGTCGACGACCACACGCGCTGGCGAGGCGTTGAGCCAGCCTGCGAACCGAGGCGTCGTCAGGGAACGTGACATCAGTTCTTTCGATCCCCTGCCCGCGATCAATCCACACGTGTTCTGGCGTTGTCACCAAGACATCCGTGATGAGCGGATCGGTCAGAAGGCTCGTCAACGGACCGGCACCGGCCAGTTCGGCGAACAGTTTGCTCGCCTCTTCCAAGAGCGACGTTGCGTCGAGAAGCACCCCATCATCGCGCAGTGCCCGGGCAACATCAGTCACAGTTGGCGTCTTTCCAACAGTAACCAGATGATGACGAACTCGGTCAACTGCCGCTGGATCGATGGCGCTCATGACGGCATCCCGCGGATCAATTCCGAGCAGGCCGCGGCCAATCGCGAGCGACGCTGACTGCCTACGGGCTCACCACGATCAATCATTGAAATGATCCCGGATTCATGAGGCAGATTCACCGCGATTGGCACTCCCAACCAGTCCGCCACATCATCGGGATCAAGTGAATCCCCCGGCCTCAACCTAGTGAGCAGGCGCAGGTTTGCACGATCGCGCATTGACTCGATGAATGCCATGGCGCTGGTTGCACCACGGACATCACAGGTGACAACCACATAAACAACATCGCACGCGGGCAAAAGTTCAGCGCCCACATCACCACGACCACGAGCCATATCAACAACGACGAGATCAACAGCCGCGGACAATGAGTGGATGGTTGATTGGATGAGGGAGGCATCAGTTGGTCCAGGCAAAGCTCGATCACGAGTGAGAACCGCGCAGTTGCCGGTTCGAGGAAGTGAGGTGAACAAACGATCACCGGGTGGCGGGCCTGCAGCAGGGTTGAAGTGATCCCAACGAAGTCCCGGTGTCTGGTCTAGCCCCAACAGCAGATCGGCACCCGGCGACTGCGGATCTGCATCGATGAGCACCGACTGCAATCCCTGTGCCGCAGCCGTCATGACCAGTGCCGCCGAGGTGACGCTCGCGCCAGCTCCGCCAGATCCTGCGGCAACGCCAAGGACACTGGCTTTCAGATGTGAGCGGGCCGTTAGAAGTTCCACAAGTGCGGCTTGCTCCCCCACCACATCGATCACTCGCGACGCACCAAGCGACACGGCCAACTGCCACGGGGATGAACGAGTTAGATCAGCACTTGCAACCACCACTCCCGACCGAGACGGTAAGGAACCAGACAACCGACTACTGATCTGATCGTCTGCAACAACCACCAGGTCAGCGGCAGACCATCGAGAGCGCGCTTGCATGAGAGACACAACTTCATCAGCCTCGACTCCGGCGGCGATGGCACATCGACGAACTTCTTCGATAACCCGAAAATCTGCACCAACAATCAGTACTCGTCGAATCGCTCGAGATTCATCTGCTTTGGCCACCTAACGAGAATCAGGGCCGTGGCTGGTCGTTCAGATGTGGGCACGCGGGCACTGTGGACGACACGCTTGGCCTAGGTCCTGTGTTTCCAGCCAGCCAACCAGCGCCACCCCACCTACCATCGAGATGTGACGCAGCGCAGCGCGGCCTTTTTCGATCTCGACATGACCATTTTGGCCGTATCGAGTTCCTTGGCCTTCGCCAGACCCTTCTACCGAAGTGGGCTGATCGGGCCCGCCGACGTACTTCGCAGCGCGGTTGCCCAGTTTTCCTTCGTGACGAGTGACACAACGCACCTGCAGATGGAGCAGATGAAGCGTTACCTATCAGCACTCGTCACCGGGTGGGATGTCGAGCAAGTTCGACAGATTGTCGATGACACGTACGACACGATCATCGCGCCAGTGGTCTTCCCTGAAGCCGTCGAACTCATTGCCGAGCACAAAGCCGCCGGGCGCGACGTGATCATCATTAGTTCATCTGGCGACGATGTCGTGGACATCATTGGCCAACGGCTTGGGGTTGACCGATCCGTCGGCACGAAGGTTGCGATCGTCGACGGTAGATACACCGGTGAGATCACCTTCTACGCCTATGCGCAGGGCAAGGCCGATGCCATGCAACAACTTGCCGACGAGTTCGGTTACGACCTCGCCTCGTCTTTCGCATACAGCGACAGTCACACAGACTTGCCGATGCTCGACGCCGTCGGTTTCCCGACCGCGGTCAATGCCGATTCACGATTGCGCGAGATCGCTATCGAGCGAGAGTGGCCGATACGTGATTTCACCAAGCCCGCGGGACTTCAATCCACGCGACAGCGCATCACCGATCTGACCAATGATTTGAACACCCCCGACAACCGACGCAATGCACTTGCCGTCGGAGGAGCGGTGGGAAGTGCAGCCGCTGCCGCCGGGATCGCTTGGCTGGCCAGTCGTCGGCGCGCTGACGCAGTCTGAGCGCTGACGCAGTCTGAGCGCTGAGCCTCACCAGTGATTACTGCGCGCACCACGACGACCTCTGAGACACCGCACGAATCTCGTCCATAGTTAAGGTCACAGCGCGACTCGAACCGCAGTTACCCGATCAAACGCCACCTGTCGTAGACACTTCATATGTGTCGATTGCTCCCGAACGTGAGCACCTGCGCGTCGATAGTCGACCGCGGGTTCAGCTGACGCGCCCGGGCACGACAGCTCCGAACACTTCAGCGCGTAAGCCCAACGTCCATCGTCGTGACATCGATGGCCTACGCGCGATCGCGATTTTGCTCGTTGTCACCTACCACGCTGGAGTTCCATTCGTCAGCGGTGGGTATGTCGGAGTCGATGTCTTCTTCGTCATCTCCGGCTTCCTGATAACAGGACTACTGCTTCAGGAAGTAGCACGAACAGGGACAATTTCGATCCGCGACTTTTACGCCCGTCGAGCTCGCCGACTTCTCCCCGCCTCAGCGCTTGTGCTGGCAGTGACGGTCGTTGTCTCGCACGCAATCCTGTCGCCGCTGGCGGCCCAACGGGTTAACGGCGACGCAATTGCCTCAACGCTCTACGTCGCAAACTGGCACTTCGCGCTGCAAACCTCCGATTACTTCGCCGCTCAAGTCAATGCCAGCCCACTGCTGCACTACTGGTCTTTAGCCGTGGAAGAGCAGTTCTACATGCTGTGGCCATTGCTCATCCTCGGCGCCTTTGGAATCGGAGTCGCTCGCTCAAACCGCTTCGATACAACGGCCCTGCGACGCATCGTCCTGGCTCTAGGGGCAGTTGGCGTTTTCTCGTTCCTCTGGTCGGCATTACTCACAACCAGTCAGCCGGGTTGGTCGTACTACGGTCTGCAAGCACGGGCCTGGGAGTTGGCGATTGGTGCCGGGCTCGCGGCGCTGACCGGAAGCGTTGGTCGACTACCCCGCATCGTCGTGGTTCTCGGTGGCTGGTGTGGCCTCGCCATGATTTTCTTCAGCGCGCTGCACTTCAACGATTCGACTAGCTACCCCGGAACCGCCGCGCTCGTTCCCGTCGTCGGTACAGCCTTGGTCATTATGGCCGGGGTTCGCAGCCGAAATGCGGGTACTCCACTACTCCTATCTCACCATCGACTGGTGGCAATCGGCTTGATCTCGTACTCCCTCTACCTGTGGCACTGGCCGCTACTTACCTTCGCGCGCACCCTGACCTCACAGGTCACTATCGACGGTGAGCCGATTCCGGCTCCCTGGTGGGCGATGGCATGTGCGGTCGCAGCCTCATTCGCGATGGCCATCATCAGCACGCGATTTATCGAAAATCCAGTTCGGAACTCTCCGCTTTTCAAGGACAACACCAATTCAAGTTTGATCCTCGGAGCTGCGCTCACAACCATCCCGGTACTACTAGTGATGGCGCCGCTCCCGGGGCCATTCACCTCAGCAAACACGACCGTGGCTGGAGTGGTGGACGCCGCGTCGCTCGATCCAAGTGTGCTCGCATCCATACCGAACACCGCACCGAACATGAGCGCCCTCGATGCCTCCAATGACGGCGTGACAGGAATGCGCGATTGTCATCAGTCTTTCCCCGCGGCACCCCTGGCCACCGATTGCCTGTTCGGTGACGCACGTGGAAGCAAGACCATCGTTCTCGTGGGTGACTCACATGCTCAGCATTGGTTCCCAGCGCTCGAGCGAGCCGCGAGTCGCAACGGGTGGAAGCTTTATGCATGGACGAAGAGCGCATGCCCGATGGTTGAAGTATCGGTTAACAACAATCAGGTCGGTGGCGCATACACAGCCTGCGACTCGTGGCGAAAGAGCACCCTGAACCAGATCAGGAATCTCAGCGCTAACGGTGGAGTCGACCTCGTGGTCGTCGGTCGTTCGGGTGGTTATGGAAACGGATCTGGTTCATCTGCCGTAGACGCAAACGGTCAACCGCTCGACATTGCCGATGCTCAGAGCGCTTGGGCAACGGGAACAACTGCACTGCTGCGCGATCTACGCGGAGCAAAGCGAATCGCTCTACTGCAAGACACCCCCTGGGCACCATCTGATCGCACGGAATGCCTGTCGGCACATATGCAGGATTCGTCGGCGTGTGCGTTCATCGGAGTGACGAGTGCACGTGAGCGAGCCCTGATCGGAGCCGAGCAAGCCGGTCTTGCCGGGCATTCAAATGCCAGCAGTGTGGATGTCACCGATTTGGTTTGCCCAGGCCGGATCTGCCGCGAAGTTACCGATAGCGGCACCGTGGTCTTCCGCGACCAGCACCACATGACTCAGTCGTTCTCCCGCAGCATCTATGCAGGTGTTGCCGGACGTATCAAGGGTCTTCTGAGCACCTAGGTACTACGTGGGGCAGGCAGATCGACGAAAATCCGACGGCTCTCGTCCGCACCCACGCGTACAGCATCAGCGTGCAGGATGAGCCACTGCGCTACACCGTCCGGCGTCGAGGATTGGTAGGCACGCAGGGCAGTCGTGTACGTCGTACGGCCAGCAGCAAACAGGCCAGCTTCACTGACAGTAAGTCCATCAGGATCAACGCCCCGTGAGGCGAGCACCAATCGAGTCATCGCCCGGGCAACTACCCCTGACCCCCAAGCAAACGGCCTGGTAACTGCCAACTCCGCGTGCACAATCGCCGCGACTACCAGTGCAGGGGCGACGGTGGGTGAGGTTAACAGTCGAGATAGAGCCGAAAGCCGGGATGCTGCTTCGGCGGCAGTCGGCAGTTCCGGCAGACGCAGTGGATCATCGGCCACCTCATCGGTGCGCAGACGCCCGCGATCTTCCTCGGCAGCGAAATCGACCGAGACGACGGCATGCAGTCTTGAGATCACCTGAAGTGGAGCCTTGCCAAAAGTGTCGACGTTGCGAGGGATCTCTGCTTGTAAGGCCATCGTGGCGGCAAGCACATTTCCGATCGGTGACCCGTCCAGCGCATCACCGGAGACGAGCGCATCAGGACGCACCTCGGCCCCATCCATGGCAGCGGTCGCCCACGCTCCGCGAAGCCGCGATCCAGCGGCAATATCGGCGGCCCGCTGCCGCATCGCCCGATCCCAGAGAACGGAATCAACGGCCGCTCGGGCACGGTCGATCGCCTCCGCGACACCGGGCAACTCAACGAGCGGGGCAAAGACATCCTCAGGCACGACTACAACCGTACGCTGCTTACTGAGATAGTTCAGAGGCCGAAGCGTGGATGTGATTCACAACTCTTGATTCTGGTTCACTAGCAGCAGCATGGTCAGGTGAGGTAAAACCGAATCTCACTATGGTGAGCACGTGAAGTACCAGACCTAAGCACCAGACCTAACAAGGAGCGAGCCGTGAGCCACGAAGCCCTCGAAAACCTGCTGCACGAGGACCGCGTATTCCCGCCGTCGGCTGAGTTTGCCGCGCAAGCAAATGCCACGGCAGCCCTTTACGACGAGGCCAAGGCCGATCGGCTCGCCTTCTGGGACAAGCAGGCGCACGAACTTTCGTGGTATGCCCCGTGGACGACCACGCTGGACTGGTCGAACGCTCCCTTCGCTCGCTGGTTCGACGGTGGCAAGATCAACGTCAGCGTCAACTGCGTTGATCGTCACGTCGCCGCCGGCCATGGCGAACAGATTGCGTACCACTTCGAAGGTGAGCCGGGTGATACCCAGACCATCACCTACGCCGAACTCCTCACTCAGGTGTCACAGGCTGCGAATGCTCTCGAGTCGCTTGGGATCAGGGCCGGAGACCGTGTCGCTATCTACCTGCCGATGATCCCCGAGGCGGCCGTCGCCATGTTGGCCTGCGCCCGCATTGGCGCGGTGCACTCAGTGGTGTTCGGTGGATTTTCCGCTGAAGCGCTGCGTTCGCGAATCGAAGATGCCGAGGCAAAACTCGTCATCACCTCCGACGGCGGCAACCGTAAGGGTAAGCCGATGGCTCTTAAGCCAGCAGTGGACGAAGCAGTTGCTGCGTCACCATCGGTGGAGAACGTCTTGGTGGTTCGTCGCACCGGGCAGGACGTCGAATGGACGGCCAAGGACGTGTGGTGGCACGAGCTTGTCGGCTCACAGCCCACAACACATGAGCCACAGGCATTCGACGCCGAACACCCACTGTTCATCCTGTACACATCAGGAACCACGGGTAAGCCCAAGGGCATCCTGCATACAACTGGCGGTTACCTGACTCAGGCCGCATACACCCATCGCAATGTCTTCGATCTGAAGCCGGATACCGACGTGTACTGGTGCACCGCCGACGTCGGCTGGGTCACCGGGCACTCCTACGTCGTGTACGGGCCACTTGCTAACCGCGCCACGTCACTTATGTACGAAGGTACACCGGATTCACCACACAACGGACGCTGGTGGGAACTCGTGCAGAAGTACGGGGTGACGATCCTCTACACGGCCCCGACGGCGATCCGCACCTTCATGAAGTGGGGTCATGACATCCCCAACCGCTATGACCTGACATCCTTGCGTTTACTCGGATCAGTTGGTGAGCCGATCAACCCCGAGGCGTGGATGTGGTATCGCAGCGTGATCGGCGGCAATAACTGCCCCATCGTCGACACGTGGTGGCAGACCGAAACGGGTGCGATCATGATCAGCCCACTGCCTGGTGTGACAGCAACCAAGCCCGGCTCGGCGATGATCCCGATTCCTGGCATCAGCATGGCCGTCGTAGACGATGCGGAACGTGAAGTCGGCAATGGTGGTGGTGGGTACCTCGTACTAACCGAGCCATGGCCGTCGATGCTTCGCGGGATCTGGGGCGACAACGATCGTTACGTTGAGACGTACTGGTCGCGTTTTGCAGGTAAATACTTCGCTGGTGACGGATCAAAGCTCGACGAGGATGGCGCCATCTGGCTGCTCGGCCGCGTTGATGACGTCATGAACGTGTCTGGACACCGGATCTCAACCACCGAGGTCGAATCAGCTCTCGTGTCTCACCCGGCGGTTGCTGAGGCAGCAGTCGTGGGTGCGAATGATGAAATGACCGGCCAGGGCATCGTCGCGTTCGTCATCTTGCGCTCTGACGCCGTGGTTGGCGACGACATCGTGGCTGTATTGCGAAACCACGTCGCCCAGGAGATCGGCCCAATCGCTAAACCCCGCCAAATCCTTGTGGTGCCCGAACTACCCAAGACCCGCTCGGGCAAGATCATGCGCCGACTGCTGCGTGATGTGGCCGAGAATCGAGTGATGGGTGACGTCACGACGTTGGCTGACCCGACCGTGATGAACCTGATCGGTCAGGGACTTTCGAGTGCGAGTGCGAACGAGGACTAGGTCTGACCAGATGCGGGGCGCCGCAGGGCTTGCCCGCCGGGTAACCTCGTACAAAGATCGCATAAGGATCGCCACGCAAGATCGTGACGTCGATGAAGGTCGGCTGAGCTAAGGAGTTAGGGATCATGGCTGAAAAGCAGTCACTGGGCAGTTTGGTCACCGGGGTGACCGAGGATATGTCCAGTCTCATCCGCGGTGAGATCGAGCTAGCCAAGACCGAACTCCGCGATAGTGCTCAAGTCGCGTCGAAGGGTGCCGGCTTACTTGCCGTAGCCGCAGCGATTGCAGGGATGGCAGGGCTGTTTCTACTCCTGACCTTCGCTTGGATTTTGGTCCAGTTGGGTCTTCCGAACTGGGGTGCCTTCGGCATCGTTACGCTGGTTCTGACGATCGTGGCGGTCGTGCTTGGCCTGCTTGGACGTAAGCAGTTGCAAGAAGTCAAAGGTCTTCAGCGATCGAATGAGTCGTTGGCAAAGACACGCGGGCTTATCGCTAAACAAACCGGAGCCTAGAAAAACCCCTCACGCGGGCGGTCTAGAAACTAGTGAACTCAATTCCGGATCCACTTTCGGTCATTCGTCCCGATGGCCCTTGGACTCATAGGGACATCACGGCGAACTCGTCGCGTTTTCACATTGCTGAGGCGGGCACCGGGCCGCTCGTCATTTTCTTGCATGGCTTTCCGATGTTTTGGTGGACTTGGCGGTACCAGTTGGTGGCGCTCGCCGAAGCTGGCTATCGCGCCGTTGCCGTCGATATGCGTGGCTACGGAGGCAGTGATCACACGCCCCACGGTTATGACCCGCTCACACTTGCCGCGGACACCGCCGGCATCATCCGCGCCCTCGGAGCCCGAGATGCAGTCGTTGTCGGACAAGGCTGGGGTGCGATCGTCGCGTGGACCATCGCGGCCCAAGAGCCATCACTCACCAGGGGCATCGGCGTAGTTGGCATGCCGCACCCGGCACTGTTGCGCAACGCGTTCGTCGGAGATGCCGAGCAGCGCAAGCGGGCCCGCTACATCTGGGGTTTGCAGAGTCCATTCATCCCCGAGCGCCAACTCACGGCCAACGACGCGGCCGCCGTCGAGGACTATCTTCGACGTTGGTCGGGTTCGCAGTGGCCGGACGAACAAACTGCAGCGGTGTATCGCGCCGCGATGCTGATCCCTAACACCGCACACTGCTCGGTCGAATTCCACCGTTGGGCAGTCCGATCGATTCCCCGACGAGATGGCCGGCAGTTTCAGGCGGCGGTTGCGCATCCAGTTTCACCACCCGTTCTGCAGATCCACGGCGTCAACGATGGAGCGATCCTGCCGCGCAGTTTGATCGGCTCGGAGTCGTACGCGGCCGGGTCATACCAGCGAGCGGACATGGCACAGGTTGGTCACTTTCCGCACGAGGAAGACCCAACTACGTTCAACGACATCCTTCTGCGATGGCTTGATCACATCAGTGACTGAGCAGGCCCAAAGTCGCAAACCTGGGCCCATCACGATCAGGGCTGTTCAACGAGACCCCGTCTACATCAAAAGATCTTGATCGATTCGGAAATGAATGCGAATCATTGCGGTGTTGTGACACATGATGGAGTCCTACTAAAGACTCGGAGACCTTGTGCTTATCTCGTTGCTACGCCGCCATCTGTCCCCATACAAGGCGGCGCTGCTTGCGGTTGTCGCCCTTCAATTCCTTGGGACGATCGCGACGCTCTACCTGCCAACGCTTAACGCCGACATTATCGACAAGGGCGTGGCACAGGGTGATACGCAAAAGATTCTGAGTATCGGTTCAATAATGCTCGCCATCACTTTTGCTCAGGTGCTGTGCACCATCGCCGCGGTCTACTTTGGCGCTCGCAGTGCGATGGGTTTCGGCAGGGACGTACGTGCAGCGGTGTTCCACAAAGTGGGCACCTTCTCAGCCCGTGAAGTTACTAAATTTGGCGCTCCGTCATTGATAACGCGAACAACCAATGACGTGCAACAGGTTCAGATGTTGGTCTTGCTCACCTGCACGATGATGGTGTCCGCGCCGATTATGTGCGTCGGCGGCATAGTTATGGCCCTCAAGCAGGACGTCGGCCTCGCCTGGTTGATTGTTCTCAGCGTTGTGGTCTTGGTAGCGGCCATCGGTCTCATCGTTTCGCGGATGGTGCCTCAATTTCGACGGATGCAAAAGAGGCTCGACACCGTTAACCGCGTTTTGCGCGAACAGATCACCGGCATTCGTGTTATTCGCGCCTTCGTCCGTGAGCCCGAAGAAAACGCCCGCTTTGCAGACGCCAACGCTCAATTGACCGAGGCCTCCTTTGCCGTCGGCAAGTTGATGGCCCTGATGTTCCCGATCGTCATGCTGGTACTTAACGTTTCCAGCGTTGCCGTCCTGTGGTTCGGTGCAGCGAGAATCGACGCCGGCGAAATGCAGATTGGTTCGCTCACGGCCTTTCTGAGCTATCTCGTGCAGATCTTAATGTCGATCATGATGGCCACCTTCATGCTGGTGCTGATACCTCGCGCGGCCGTCTGCGCCGAACGGATCAGCGAGGTGCTCGACACCGAGTCGTCGGTGGTCGCCCCGACCAATCCGATTTCACAATTGGGTATCCATACCGGCATTGAAATGCGATCGGCGGGGTTCCAATACCCGGGCGCAACTGATTCGGTTCTGTCGGACATCACATTCACAGCACGGGCCGGACAAACCACGGCAATCATTGGAAGTACAGGATCGGGTAAGACCACGCTGATCTCACTCGTTCCGCGACTGTTTGACGTCACCGCCGGTGAAGTTCTCGTTGACGGAGTGGACGTTCGTAACCTCGATCCACGTGTCCTGAACTCGCGCATTGGGCTTGTGCCGCAGAAGGCGTTTCTTTTCACCGGCACGATCGCGAGCAACCTTCGCTACGGCAAGTCAGAAGCCACCGATGAAGAAATCTGGGCTGCGCTAACTATCGCGCAGGGCGATGAATTCGTACGCGCACTACCAGAGGGCCTACAGGCCTCAGTTTCACAGGGTGGATCAAACTTTTCGGGTGGACAACGACAAAGGCTCGCTATTGCCCGCGCCGTTATTCGGCAGCCGCAGATCTACCTGTTCGACGACTCCTTCTCCGCACTCGATCTCGCCACCGATGCCCGATTACGCGCAGCATTGAAACCAGTAACGAAGAACTCGACCGTTCTGGTAGTTGCCCAACGCGTGTCGAGCATTTTGGACGCCGATCAAATCGTCGTTCTTGATGACGGACACATTGCGGGCATCGGGACACATGAAGAACTGGTGGGCACCTGTCCGACGTACGCAGAAATTGTGGAATCGCAACTCCCGGCAGGGGTTGCCGCATGAGTACTTCAGCCCCCTCGCGCATTCCTAACCGTCCTCAAGGTCCAACACGCGGCCCAGCCAACATGATGGGTGCCGGGCAGCCGGCCGAAAAGTCCATGAACTTCTGGCCGTCGGCACGCCGCCTACTTGGCTATCTAACTCCCGAACGTTCACTGGTCATTTTCGTAATGATCCTGACCGTTGGCAGCGTCACCTTCAGCGTTATCGGGCCGAAACTCCTTGGTAACGCTACGAACATCATTTTTGAAGGCATTATCGGCAAGATGCTTCCCGCCGGCTTGAGTAAGGATCAGGTTGTCGCAGCCTTGCGCGCTAAGGGTGACAACGGTCAGGCCGATTTGATCTCAGGTATGGACGTGGTTCCTGGGCAGGGAATTGACTTTGGACGTCTAGCGCACGTGCTGTTGATCGTGCTTGGGTTGTACGTCTTGGCTTCTCTTTGCATGTGGGCGCAGGCGTATGTACTCAATGGCGTGGTTCAACGCACCGCGTTGCGTATGCGCGCGAGTATTGAAGACAAGCTTCATCGACTTCCCCTTAATTACTACGACACCGTTGCTCGCGGTGAATTGTTGAGCCGCGTTACCAACGACATCGACAACATCCAACAGACGATGCAGCAAACCTTTAGCCAATTGCTTAGCTCAGTGCTGACGTTGGTCGGAGTCCTCGGCATGATGCTATGGATTTCACCAGTATTGGCATTGGTCGCGCTGATTTCCGTGCCGCTATCAATCGTCGTGACCGCGATGATCGCTAAGCGTTCCCAACCACTCTTCATCGAGCAATGGGCGCAAACCGGCCATCTGAACGCCACGATCGAAGAGGTTTACACCGGGCACGCC
>JBAXUN010000119.1:0-5986 GCA_037129655.1 Actinomycetes bacterium | reverse complement strand
ATCTCTGACGAGCCTTCCCAAATCCGGTCTACGCGTAGCTCACGCCAGAATCGCTCGGCCGTAGTGGTGCGCATGTACCCGCGTCCACCGAACACCTGCAAAACCCTGTCAGCACAACGACATGCAGCCTCGGACATAAACAGTTTCGCCATACTTGCCTTGCCATGAATCAGTTTTGCATCAGCACCGGCGTCGATCATCCGGCCAATGTCGAAGGTCAGCAATCGCCCGGCCGCTGCATCGGCAGCCGAGTCGGCGAGCGGGAACGACACACCCTGATGATCGATCAGGCGAGCACCGCCCTGCTCGCGGGTGGTCGTCCACTCCATTGCTTCCTCTAGGAGTCTTTGCATGGCACCACCGCAGCGAACCGCAATACCAAGGCGTTCCTCGACGAACCAAGCTCGCTGGAGATCATCTCCACCGCCGATTTCACCGATCACATCTGCATCGCTTACGCGCACACGGTCAAAGACCATCGTCGGATGGCCATCGGCGTAGTTGTGCGTGAAGGGCGGATCATCAACGGTCGTGATGCCAGCAGTTTCGATAGGAACTGCGAATATTGACGTGCGTCGAGGGGTGTTCGGATCGTCGAGCGATTCACCATCCTCGAGGGCATACGCCACGACAATGATCACCGCGGAGACCCCACCGAAGGTCACAAACCATTTCTCGCCGCTGATTTCCCAGCCGCCGGGAACTCGTCGGGCTACCGTCGTCATGCCGGACGGGTCACTGCCAGCATTGCGCTCGGTGACGGCATACGCATCGTGATGCTCACCGCGAAGCGCGGGCACCAGCCATCGCTGCTGAAGCTCAGGACTCGCTGCGCGCCAAACGTTGTAGGCATTCGGGACGTACCAGGAGATGGCATTCGTCGAACGACCAAACTGCTCTTCGACCAGCATCCACTCAACATGTGACCACGAGTTGCCACCATGTTCTCGCCGGTGCAGTCCACCTTGGAGACCGGCCTCGAGGGCCGCGGCACGCAGGTTGGCAACGATGTCAGCGGGCAAGCCACCGCCGGCTAACTCGGCCTGCACCTCAAACGGCACGCACCAAGTTTCGACGAACTCACGGGCACGGCGAGCGAGGTCTAGTTCTTGGGTGGTGAAGTCCACAGCAGGTCCTTGGGCAGAGGTGAGGCGGCCCAACGTAGGCTCAAACGTGCGGCATACGTCAGGATGGTGCGTAGTTACACCAGACGGCCGGGCCGAAGCTTTGCCGTCAGACCCGATCCTGAACGATTGGTCAGGATTCTGTCCACCTCGGATGTCATCGGAGTTCGAATGTCAGGACGGTCTCAACTTGCGGCCAAAGATCCGCAGGAGCGCCGCCGTCGCATTCTCGCGGCTGCTGTTGAGGTGCTCGAAAACAAAGGCTTTGCCGGCACCCGCATTGCAGATATCGCCGCAGTCGCTGGCACCTCACCAGCACTCGTGGTCTATCACTTCAAGACCCTTGACGGCGCCCTTGCCGAAGCCCTGGGCTCGGTTGAGGACGATTTTTACCACAACGTTTCAGCGGCTACACCGCCCAACGCTGGCGCGATCGAACAGCTTCGAATCTTGAGTTACTACGCCTCTGTCGGTGGGCCAGCGGTCGGAACGTGGGCCCTCTACATGGAGGTGTGGGTGCGAGCGCTTCGCGACGGAGGGGCGCGTGCGATGCGTCGAGCCGTTGATGCGCGCTGGCGGCACACGCTCACAGAACTCATCACTGCTGGCATCGACGAAGGGGCGTTCACCTGCGAAGACCCTCAGGCGGCCGCGCTCCGATTGGCGGCCCTGATGGACGGCCTCGCTGTGCAAGCCGCACTGGCCGATATGGATGTACCTGACGAGGAAATGAACCGCCTTTGGCTTAAAGCTGCGGCGATTGAATTAGCTGTGGATCCTCGACTCCTCCTCGAGCCCATAACGACAGTCACCCCGATAACTGCGTCCCGACGCCGGAAATCCGACACTGGGAACTGAAAGTCTCTTTCGGGACGCCACGCAAGATCAACCCCGTGGTGCCTTGACAACCCCCATGGGGTCCGTCGTACGCTCAATAGCATCCTGAACGAACGTTCAGGATGTTTTTGGATTACGGTCCAAAATCCGGCGATGGATGCGAGGGATGGCCATGACGGCCACGCACACCACCGGAGCTCCACCTGTGAGTGAGATGTCTTCACTCCAGCATTCAGTTGATCTGAATGCCGAGGCCGCCCTCGATAAGGCGGGCCTACAGCGGAACCTCCGCGAACATTTGTTATTGAATTTCACGAACATGGGTCGGTACGCCGATTCCGATGTTCCTGTCTTCGTCCGTGGCGAAGGCTGCTACATCTACGACTCCGATGGACGTAAGTTCATCGATGGTCTGTCAGGACTGTTCTGCACCAACCTTGGGCACTCTTTCGGTGAAGAGGTTGGCGAAGTCGCGAAGCAACAGTTGAGCGAACTCGTCTACACCCCCACCTGGACCGTTGCCCACCCATCTGCGATCAAGCTTGCAGAGAAGATTGCGTCCAAGGCCCCTGAGGGAATGGAGCATGTCTTCTTCACAAACTCAGGCAGCGAAGCTGTCGAGTCCGCGTGGAAGCTTGCCCGCGAGTGGCATTGGGAGAACGGCGAACCACAGCGCACCAAGGCAATCGCACGTCGCTACGCCTACCACGGCACAACGATGGGTGCGATGAGCTTCACGGGCTACGCATTCGCGCGCGAGAAGTTCGAACCACTCGCCGTACCAACGCATCACGTCTCACCGACGTATGCGTTCCGTCACCACCTTGGTCACGACGAAGAAGCGCTCACCGCGTATCTCCTCGAAGAGATCGAGACCGTATTGGAGTTCACTGGTCCGTCCACTGTCGCCATGTTGATCGCCGAGCCCGTCCAGAACTCGGGCGGATCAATCATGCCGCCCAAGGGTTACTGGCAGGGGCTTCGTGACATCTGCGACAAGTACGGCATCTTGTTGGTTGCTGACGAAGTCATCACCGGCTTTGGTCGTGTTGGTCACTGGTTTGCGTCACAACGTTTCGACGTAGTGCCGGACATGATCACCTTCGCCAAAGGCGTTACGGCTGGCCATGCGCCACTCGGTGGTGTGATTCTCAATGAGAAGACTGCAGAGCCGTTCACCTCGGGCAAGACGATGTTCACCCACGGCAATACGTGGAGTGGCCATCCGTTGTCGACGGCGATTGGCCTTAAGGTCCTTGAGATCATCGAACGCGAGAACATCATGGAGAACGTTCTCGCCAACGAGATTCTCATTGGCGCACGACTCGACGACATGCGTTCGTTGCCGTTCATCGGTGATGTGCGCGGAGCCGGTCACTTCTGGGCCATCGAACTGGTCAAGGACAAAGAAACCAACGAGCCCTTTACCGAAGAAGAGGCTGATTGGGTTCTACGCACGGTGTTGTCCGACGAAATGGCTCGCCGCGGATTGCTATGTCGTCTCGACGACCGCGACCAGCCGGTAATCCAGCTCTCACCTCCGCTGATCGCCGACATGGCGCTCATCAACGAGATCCTGGACATCATCACCGCTGCACTAATTCACGTCGAAGACACCATCAAAGCTGGACGCCCTTCTTAGAGCGACCACATACGCATGACAAAGGCCGGCCACCCGGAAGGTGATGGCCGGCCTTTTGCTGTCCATGTGCGGTCGTACAAGTAGACGTACATTACCCGATAATTACTCTGCGTAACAATCTGGCGCGCCGACATGCGACACAATGACTCTGTGACGAGCATGAGCCACCTGACGGTCTTAGACAAGACCACGTGGTCCGAACGGGCGATGGCCCACGCTTCACGCGTTGATGAGTGGACCCGTGGACGAGTCAGCCGCTCACGAGTGGGCGCAAAGCACCCCGTCGATGACTTTCTCTTTGAGTATTACCCGACTCGCCCACGCCAATTCCGGCAATGGCACCCGGGCATTGGATTCGCACTGGTGGACGCGCAGTCCTACGTGAGCGATCGGTACTACCAGATGGTCGCAATCGATGGTGTAGAGACGATGACCGTCGACGCGTCGCAGTTCATCAACCGCCGCGACGGTCTCGCGTGGGTTGAGGGACTTGTTCGCACAAGCGCGCAAAGGCCGGCTCGCACAGGGTGTTTCGGCTTACACGAGTGGGCCATGGTGTACGGATCGACGCAGGAGGAAGTTCGCCATGAGTCGTGGCCCTTGCGGCTCACTCCGTCGGAAATCCGATCTACCGTGGACGACATTGGGCTGCGCTGCACGCACTTCGACGCCTTCCGCTTCTTCACCCCCGAGGCTGCGCCGAAGAACGAGTTTGAGTTAAGCCGCGCTGCCCAACCTGAGTACGACCAGCCCGGATGTCTGCACGCGACCATGGACCTCTACAAGTGGTCCGAGAAGTACGTCGCCCTAGTCGGAAGTGACCTGGTGGCTGACTGCTTCAAACTGGCCCGAGAAGCCCGCACCCTAGACATGCAGGCAGCGCCATACGACCTGCTCGACCTCGGTTATGAGCCGATCGCCATCGAAACACCTGCTGGGCGCGCTGAATACGTTCGTCGCCAACGAGAGCTGATGGACGTCAGCGCGCCGCTGCGACTACGTATCATCGAAGCGCTCGGCAAGGCACTTGCGGCAATTGACTCCCTACCTCCTGCCCAAGCGCCCGACGAGGAAGAAAACACGCCTGGACGGCTGGCATAGCGACAACTCGCCTGACAGAGTTGGGCTGTGTTTTCAAGCCGAGATAAGAAACTCTTCGCCCTTACTGCCGCGCTGACAATTGCCGCCGGCGCTCTCTACGTCATGGGCGCCAACTCAGTACTGCGATTTGTCGTGGCTGGTGCGGCCCTGGCGGTCATGGCATCACTTGTTGGGCGAAGCGTAGAAGCGCTAGGTGACAGGCTCGGCCCCGCAGCCACCGGCATTTTGCAAAGCGCATTGGGCAATCTCCCCGAACTGTTCGTCATTATCTTCAGCCTCAAAGCTGGCCTCGACGATGTTGTGCGTTCGACGATCGTGGGTTCCATACTTGCCAACGTCTTGCTGGTACTGGGGTTGGCCTTTCTTGCAGGTGGCCTCAAGCACGGCAAACAGAAGTTCTCCGGTGAGCAAAGCCGCAGCCTGGGCTTAATGCTCGTGCTGGCCGTCTTCATCCTTGCGATTCCTGCCTTAACAGCGGCATTACATACCCCGGCAGAAGGCCATGAGCGCGAGCTTTCGGTGATTATCTCGATCGTGCTGTTGGCGCTGTTCGCCCTGTCACTGCCGGCCACTCTTCGCAAAAGTCATGACCAAGAATCCGTCTCACCTATCGCGGCCGGAGCCGGAGCAGGTGAGCAAATACGCGAAGCAACCCACACCGGTGAGTGGCCCTTACGCGTCGCGATCGGCATGCTGGGTGTTGCAGCCGTCGGGGCCGCATTCGTGTCGGAGTGGTTCGTTGACGCGCTGACCCCAGCGATTGAAACCCTTGGTATCTCACAAGCTTTCGCCGGTCTTGTTATCGTCGCCATCGCCGGTAATGCGGTTGAGAATGTTGTTGGAATTCAACTGATGCGCAAGAACCAGCCAGATTACGCAGTCCAGGTCGTCCTTCAGTCGCCTGTACAGGTTGCGATGACGATTGCGCCTCTTGTCGTCCTTATTGCTCCGCTGGTTGGCGCTGCTAGTTTTACGCTGGTTCTTTCACCGATGCTGATCGCTGCTCTCGTCATGTCCGCAATCGTGGCCTTCTTCGTGGTCGTTGATGGGGAATCGACATGGTTCGAAGGCGCGGTTCTCGTCGCCCTGTATTGCGCGATCGCGTCCGCATTCTGGTGGGGATAACCAGTACTTGTTAGATCGCTTGGCGGAATTGAACGACGTTACCTTCTGGGTCGTGTCCATCGCAGACGCGAACTGATCCGAACGTCCATTCAGTTTCTATGGGGTCAACCACGCCGCCATGTCGGCTGGCCTGTGAACGAACGTTGGCCAAGTCGTC
>JBAXUN010000118.1:0-6055 GCA_037129655.1 Actinomycetes bacterium | reverse complement strand
GGTTCGGGTGCGGTGCCTGGCTGCTCGGCGTCGATGCAGACGCCTTGGAATGCTCCGATGCGACGTGAATAGTGGTCGCGCACCAAGAGCATGAGGCCGCAATGCGAGCACTTAACCGGCTGAGTTGTGACGTCCTCGGTGATGCCCTTGCAGTGGACACACTGCACACGACGAGCCTCAGACCCGCGGTGTTCGCGCTGGATCGAGCCCTGATCGACGCCTGCTTCGAGCGCCACCATCATCGCCTGACCAATTAAGCCCTCGGTGCCAGCCATGTAAATCTGTGTGCCCATATGCGCATCGGCGAGTTCCTTGGTGAGCCGTGGGATGGCGGCCGCGATCGTCGGACCGACGTACAGGGGAAAGTTGATCAGTTCTTGAAGCCGATCTTCGTAGCCCTTGCCCGCCGAACTGCTCGGGATGAATAGGATCCGGGCCTTGTCCCAGAACCCTTCGGGAGTCTTACTGGCCAATTCGAGGATCGCTTGCGCGCCCTCGGCATCGGCGACGAACAAATGCCTTGAGCCAGGCTTTGGCTCGAGCGGATGATAAATCGGTCGGCTCTTGATGCCTTCGACCAACATGATGTGGTTACCGTCCTGTGAGCAAGTGACTGTTGTGATGCGGGGGTGCGTGTTGTGTGTGACGCGCACCCCCGCAACCAATGATTAACCCTTTGCGGTGCGCTTCTTCTTGTCGGGGTCGTCGAAGTTGATCGGGTGCGTGGTGGCAGAGCACTGCACATTTGCGCCCTTGACCTCGAGTGCGGTGCCTTCAACGGCGATCGCCGGGTCTACTCGGACGATGGCTAGTGAGCGGTCGGTGGCACGTGAGTGCATACCGCAGGTAACAACGCCGACCTTCTTGCCGTCGGCCCAAAGTTCGTCGCCACCCTCGAGCACCTGATCAGTGTCGGCGATGATGCCGTAAACCTTGAAGCGCTCCTTGCCCTGAAGGCGGTAGTGCTCTTCTGCACCGCGGAATCCGGTCTTGCCGGGGGAGACGGTGAAGTCCAGGCCAAGCTCCCACAGGGTGTCGCCCGGGCCTTCATTCTCGAACGGGTACATCTGCGAGTTGTCGTAGGGGTAGAAGAGCAGGTAGCTCTCGACGCGCAGCCAGTCGAGGGTGGTGAAGGAGCAGGGGATGATGCCCATGTCCTTACCCTCGGCCAAGATGGTGTCCCAGATTTCGAGTGCGTCTTCGCGACGGCAGAAGATTTCGTAGCCGCGCTCACCGGTGTAGCCAGTGCGCGAGATCATCACGTGCTTGCCGAACAGTTGGGTCTGAAGGTGATGGAAGTACGGCAGGTCGCGGATGCCGGGCACATGCTTTGAGAGGTACTCAACGGCCAGCGGACCCTGCAGCGACAGATCCTGAAGATCGTCATCGAACAGAATCGAAACATTCTTGCCCTGTGCGGCGCGATTGAGCTCTTCGTAGCCGGTGCCCGAGCCATGTACGAACATGTAGGCGTTCGGGCCAGTGCGGTAGATGATGCAGTCATCGGCAAACTTACCGGCATCGGTGAGCATGCTCGCGTACACCGACTTGCCAGGGTAGATCTTGCGCACGTCGCGGGTGGTGGTGAGTTGGAGAATGTGGTGCGAGTGCTCACCAACGATGTGGACCTTCTTCAGGCCCGAGACGTCCATCAAGCCCGCACGGGTGCGGATTGCCTCGTGTTGGTCGGGCAGGGTGCTGGTGGAGTACATCCACGCCGTCTCCATGCCGTTCCAGTCTTCAAGATCGGATCCGAGGGCTCGGTGTCGGGCCGCAAGTGGGGACCGGCGCCAGGACATCACGCTCATGTTTTATCTCCAGTCGTATCTGGTTCGTGTACGGGCTCACATCGAATGAACCGCGAGGTCAGGCTAGCAATGATGACGCCAATGTGGGCCATATCGGGCCGGGATTTACCGGATTGATGACGTGCATTTTCGGTTGTGCCAGTTGCCTTTGAGGAAACCCAATCCTCCCCGACGGTGGGACAGCTCCCGACATGACGATGGGTGGGCCAGCAAGTGCTGACCCACCCATCTGCCTCGAACGGAAGATCCCCGAAGCGATCTTTCGGACGTCTGATTCCCTATGCTCCAGCAGAGAACGTCGTCGCAGCAGTTGCTGGCGCCGAGTTCACGACGAACGTCGCTGATGAAGGCAGAGCTGGCTGACCTGCCGTAGGGGTGTACGTGATGCTCGTGGCGACCGACGAGGTCGACTGAGTTAACACGACGGAGAACGCAACCGCGGAGCCGACGCTCGTCCAACCAGTGCCGTTCCAGTAGGAAAGGTTTCCGGTTCCAGAAATCTGGCGACGGGTCGGGTTGGTCAAAGTGCTGTACGTGCTGGTGGTGCCGATCAAGCGCCAGCCGTTCGTCTGATTGAGGACGAAGGTTCCAGCTTGCGATGGGCTTGCGGCCACCTGGAAGCCTACGTTCACGAGTGACGTTCCGTCCGTGTAGAAACCGCCGCCACGTGCACGAGAGGTGTTCGGGGCGATGGTCAGGACGGAGTTCAGCGTCGCGGCGTTGCAGTTTGCATCGGCAGCTGCCGAGGTCGTCACGATGTAGACGCCGGCAAGCCAGTTCGTCGTGTTCGCGGCGGTGGTTGTTGCGTTGATCGAGTACGCACCGACTGCACCCGTCAACGGGTTGCGATCGAGTGCATAGGTGATCGCACCAGTACATGCGGCCGGTGTCCGGTCAACCACGTTCAACTGCTGGCCGGTCATGCGAACAGCCTGAGCAGGGGCCCGTGTGTAGTCACCGGAGTAGGTGAGCGTCTGAGTGGCCTTTGCCACCGTGAAGCTGACCTGGGTTGCGGTTGAACCGTTGTGGTTGGCGTCTCCTGCGTAGGAGGCGTCAGCTGTGGCGGTTCCAGCGTTGGTGTTGTTTGCGTAGGTGATCGTTGCGGTGGTGTTGAGTCCACCGTCGCCGGTCACGGCTGCGGTACATGGGGTGAGTGCTGAACCGGTGTACGTGGCCGAGGATGGGCAGGTGATCACCGTTGATGAAGCAGCCTTCGCCACCGTGAAGCTGACCTGGGTTGCGGTTGAACCGTTGTGGTTGGCGTCTCCTGCGTAGGAGGCGTCAGCTGTGGCGGTTCCAGCGTTGGTGTTGTTTGCGTAGGTGATCGTTGCGGTGGTGTTGAGTCCACCGTCGCCGGTCACGGCTGCGGTACATGGGGTGAGTGCTGAACCGGTGTACGTGGCCGAGGATGGGCAGGTGATCACCGTTGACGAAGCGGCCTTAGCGACGGTGAGTGTGCCGTCGAATAGGTCGAGGACGCCGGTCGAAATCGAACCACCCGAGCAGTGCGTGACGTAGGTGCCTGCAGCAGCGGTGCCTGTTACAGCTGTGCTGTAGGTGCCGTCGGTGTAAACGCCACAGGTTGGCAGCGTCAACCAATCACCGGCGTTAATGGTCGGCGAAGAGCTGTACGTGATGGCCGGCAGCGCGTCACTGTAGGTGATGTTTGCACTCGATGCCGTCAACGCGTAGTGAACGAGTGCGACGATCGAGAAGTTCGCCGATCCAGTCGACGACGTGTGGTCCGCATCGCCTGGGTACGTGTAGGACGCAGTAGCAGTACCAATCGCGACGTTGTTCACGTAGGTGGGAGTTCCGGTCACGTTAAGTCCGTCCGTGCTCGTCACCGTTGCCGTACAGGGGGTGAAGGGCTCACCCGTCGCAACCATCGAGACCGGTGAACAGGTGACGGTTGTTGTCGTCGAGTTAGGCGCGATTGTGAAGGTGGTGCTGCCCGATGCAGGGGCGTACGTGGCGGTACCGGCGTAGTTGAAGCTGGCCGTTGCCGTACCTGCATGGATGTTGTTCGTGTAGGTGACGGGAACGCTCGTCGAAAGACCGGTGCCCGTTACCGTCGCGGTGCAAGGTGTCTTGGCGAGTCCGTCGTAGGTCACGCTTGAAGGCGAACATGTGATGCCGCCTACTGTTGGCACGCCGGTCACCGTGATTGCCACGTCGGCGTTGTAGTAGGTGGCCCAAAGTGCCGGAGCGGCTTGAGCGGCAAAGGTGCAGTGCCCGTTGTATGAACCGATAGCCGAAACCTTGCCCATGAAGTTTGTGCCGGCGTAGGTTGTGTCGGCCGCTGCGAAGATTCCACAGGTGGCGGTCGGTGCGGCTGTCGCAATGCCGTTCTTCTTAACGCTCTGGTAGCCCAGCGACGTCGGGTATGAACCGAGCGCGGTGAGAGCGTCGACTGAGGTCGGCAGCGAGTACGTGGGCGTGAGGGTTACTTCACCCTGAACGACGCCGGTGCCATTGATCAAGGTGTTGGTGTATCCGGCAACCGTTGCACGTGGGGTACAGCGCGTGACGTAGCGCGTCGCACCAGCTACAACTCCGGAAAGGGCTGTCTTGTAGAGCGTGTCGGTGGCCGCGTAGAGCGAGCACGTCGCTGTTGGGATCGAGCCAGTGAGCGCAACCGCGTTGCCCGCCGCGTCGTAGGCCTGGACGCTTACGGACGCCGAGGATGTCGCTAGCGCCGGGTTCGGTGTGAACGTTCCTGCCGAGTAGGTCGTCGGCGTGAGAGTGAACTTGCCACCGCCGACTGGGCTGGACACTGAGGTTCCATATGGGGTCGTCACGGACGGAGAAGTCCATACGACGGTGCTGACGAAGCGCGGAACGGCCGCGGAGGCGCTCGGCATGCTTGCCAAGGCGCTGACGGCCACGACGCTGGCACCCGCAAGTGCGGAAACCCAACGCGTGAGAGGCTGACGAGACGTGAGAAACATGGAGGTGGATCCCTTCGAGGCAGATAGCACAGGGGTAAACTTAGAGGGAAGGTTGTTGGCTCGGTTTTCCAAAGTCAATGCGACTCGATCTTCTGAACGAAGCGGGTATGTGCTCTGCCGGAGTAGCAACCTAACAATGGGTAGAGACGTCCCTACTCAGCGCTAACGCACAAGGAGATCAAATGAGTGAAGATCCATTCTCGAACTCCCCAAAAGCTATGGTGCACAGGCGATTATGGCTGGTTAACCCGATTAGGGGGTGTCGGTATCTCACTGTGAGTGATCGAAAAAGGCGTGAGTTAAATTTGAGGATTGAAATCGTGGTTTGCCACCCGTTTGCCATGGAAACCGCGTTGCGTTACACGTGAGTACGCAGAGTAAGCGGCCCTCCTGTGAGGTTTCGGAGAGGTTGCGCTGATCGAGTGAAGATCTATTCCGATGGCTAGCCCATCTGAGGACTCGTCAGGTCAGGGCGCTAACGCTTGCCGGCTTCAACCTCAGCCTGGCGGGCAGTGATCAGCGTGAGCAGCAGCCTTTCGCTCAGTGGTTCATCGATCGGGAAGCGCAAGGCACCTTTCGATTGGGAGAAGCCAGCGAGTTCTCCTTCGAGCGCAGGTAGAACCGAACCACTCATCGGGAAGTAACTGCAGTGGTTCTTCCACGCGCCAATTCCCGCTATCGAGTGACCGTCCACCTTCCAGGTTGGAAGGGCATAGGTGATGCATTCCTGCGCGTCCGGAAGCAGCTGACGGATTCGATTTCGAACCACGATGAGGGTGGAACGCTGTGGCTCGGCCACCGAGTCAAGGTACGTGTCGATCGGATTGACTGTCATCGATTCCCTCATTGTTCGTTGGGTAGCTATCGCGAGCGGCGTGTGGTCGACAATCGGCTGGTCATTATTCTCAGGTCGTTCACATGCACTCGTCACAGTTTCGCCCGTTTGGTGGCGCACAATGGACATATGCGGATGAATTTTTTGCAAGGTCGCGTAGTTTCAGCGGCGGTACTAGCGGTCGCTCTGGCAGGGTCATTGGCAGCCTGCGGTGGCTCGAGCAGTCCTCAAGTCGCGAGTCTCGGCTCGGCCGGCTCGACGAACGCCAATGGGGCGGCACCGTCATCTTCAACTGGGGTAGATCGGGAGGCCGCGGCACGAGGCTTCGCCTCATGTATGCGTAAGAACGGAGTTACAACTTTTCCCGATCCCACTGTCGACAGCAATGGGAACGTCCAAATGGGGCTCGGCCCGAATAGCGGCATCAATAGAGATGATCCGACCGTACGTAAGGCCTTCAC
>JBAXUN010000117.1:0-6077 GCA_037129655.1 Actinomycetes bacterium | reverse complement strand
TCGGGAACATCGGCCACATCGCGCACGAACATGGCTGGTTTGAAACAAATCGTCGTGTAACCCTGGGCAAGTTGGCGGGGGATTGATTCGAGCGCCTGATCGAGGTCGGCAATATCGTCTGGCTCGCTGAACGTGCCACGAATGCCGCCGACGAGTTCGAGGTCAGACATGCTGCGACCAGCCTCGGCCATTCCCTCGGTAAGAGCCGCGAAATCGTCGTCAGAAAGCGAACCGAACATATTGATGCCGTCCGCGTAGCGCACGATCCGACGAATCAATGCTGGATGCAGCGTGCTGCCGCCGAGCCACATGCGTGGGCCACTTGGGCGGTAGGCACCGGGCTCGAGCCACACGTCCTCGAACGAGTAGTACGTGCCGCTATGTGAGATCGGATAAGGGCCCCACGCCTTACTCCACACCTCAAGTTGCTCGTCCATGATCTTGCCGCGCTCTTTGAACGGGATACCTAGCGCCGCGTATTCATCCTCATGCCAACTCACCGTTGGAATCACGATGAGTCGTCCTTCAGAGAGCAGATCGAGGGTGCCTAATTCCTTGGCCAAGACAAGCGGATGACGTAGCGGGAAAATGATCGCGCCCGCGACGATCCGTAGTGTCGTGGTGCGCGCGGCGATCGCGGCCATCATCACCAGTGAATTTGGCCAGGGGGTGGCGGGATCCTGATTACCGGGCGCGGCATAGTCGCGCCAGTTCATCATCCGTCCGGCCGCGCCTGCACTTGGGCCGAGCAGGATGTGCTCGCTCAATTGAACTGAATCAACGCCGGCCGATTCAGCGGCGACCGCGAGATTAACCAAGCCGCGTAGATCGCGGGGATCGACGAGTGCGTCGTTCTCAGTGAGCACCATGCTTAGTCGAATCGGTGGTGGCAATTTGGTCATGATGTGGCTCTCGCTCGAATCCATTCTGCGGTACCGACCCGATCGCGATATCCGTTGACTACCTTGAGCATTCCGATCCCAACTACGCCGACAAGATCCTCGCCACGGTGATAACCGATCACGCACTCACCGTGCAGATCACCCTCGAGAAGTCGGATTCCGTCTGCATCTGCAAGCCCCGGCATTCCATATGACTGCATGCGAATCTCATACTGATCTGACCAGAACGCGGGCAGTGCGTCCCACTCGGTGGCGGCCACTTCTGCGTAGTCGGTCTGGCTCAGATAAGCCATCAGGACGGTGGCGGCGCGACGGCCCGTATCGGTGGGGATACTCCAGTGCTCAACGCGCCAAGGGCGTGGATCAAAGCGTGGATTTGGGTATCGAGCGATATCGCCCACGGCTGCGACGCCGTCTAGCGGCACCCCATCACGCAGGGCACGAAGTGCGTTGTCGGTGAGCACACCGTCCGTCAGATCCAAGCCGTGGCCATCGAGCCATTCGACATTGCATCGTGAGCCCAATGCTTCGACCACGACGTCTGCCGCAAGCTGCGTACCGTCACTGAGAACCACACCGGTGACGTGGTCGTCGCCCTCGAAAGCGGTGAGTCCAACGCCAAGATGGAAAACCACGCCCTGCGCCTCATGGCGGCGCTGCAGCTCGGCTGCCAGTTCGACGCCGAGGGGACGAATCATTGGATGGCTGTCGATCGCAACGCAGTGCACCTCACAGCCAAGCTGACGGGCTGTCGCGGCGACCTCGCAGCCGATGAAGCCGGCACCGAGCACCACAACGCGAGCGCCCGGAGTGAGTGAGGCACGTAATGCGATTGCGTCGTCGAGGGTGCGAATGACGTGGCGTCCGCCAGCGGCCGTTGCCGGTGGGCCGGGGATGGGCAGGCGTCGTGCGCTTACACCTGTGGCCGCAACAAGTGCGTCATACGAAACAATCTCACCAGAGGCGAGCGTGACGGTGTGCGCATCGAGATCTGAGGCGGCGATGGGGTCGTTGAGACGCCACGTCAGATCCGTTGCGGTACTGCGAACACGGAAGGCCAACTTCTCGTATGAGATCTCGCCGTAGAGGGCTTCCTTCGACAACGGGGGTCGGTTATAGGGCGCATGGGCCTCATCGCCAAAGATGACGATCTCGCCTTCGAACCCGTGGGCGCGCAACGCTTCAGCGGTGCGTAATCCGCCGAGGCCCGCACCAGCGATCACAACTCGCTGGGACGTCACGATTAACCCTCGATGGTGATTGCCTGCACGGGGCAGACATCTGCTGCATCCTCAACCGCTGAACGCATCGACTCGTCAGGCTCTTCAACCATGACGACGAGTCGTCCGTTGTCATCGAGTTCGAAGACCTCGGGGGCTGCGAAGACGCACTGCCCGTGGTCCTGACATACGTTCATATCGACGACGACCTTGAGACCCATCTCAACTCACTCTCTTATGTACTGCCCATCACATTATGCGAATGGGCCCTGTCGTTTGATTCGGCTCTTGCGTTGGTATAGGTAGTGCCTATTTCTCAGTGATGGTTGAGGGGTACAAATCCTTTGAGGGAGTGCGGATTCCGCGGAACTCCCAATCGCCACCAAGTGCAGTGGAAACAACCTCTTCGCTCTCGGTTGGCTGGGCGCCAACGTCGGTGCGGATGGCAGTTGGGCCGGTGACGATGTGATTGGTCAAGCGGCCAAGGCCTTCGACCTCAACCTCGACAACATCACCTGGCTGCACGGGACGTGAGTTGGCTGGCGTGCCAGAGAACAGCATGTCGCCGGGGGAGAGTGTGATTGTGCGCGCAATATCGGCGACGAGGTAATGCATATCCCACTCCATCTCGGCGGTGGATGCTTCCTGCTTCACCTCACCGTTCACGATGGTGCGAATCATCTTGTTGTGGAAGTCCCAATCGGTCACCAGGCCAGGGCCGACGGGGGCCAGGGTGTCGCTTCCCTTCACGCGCAGCATCGAGCCGGCATCGGTATCGCGGAAATCGTGCAGGCCGTAGTCATTTCCGACGGTGTACCCGGCGATGTAATCGCCAGCCTCAGCGGGCGAGATGTTGCGAGCCGTACGGCCGATGACGATCACAATCTCGCCCTCGTAATTGAGCCACTTGCAGCCCTGCGGGCGAACAACCGCACCCTTATGTGAATTGAGAGCAGTGATCGGCTTGTGGAAGTAGGTCGGTGCCGGTGGCAGCTTCGTCATGAATTCTTGGGTGCGGCTGTCGTAGTTCAAGTGCACAGCGATGATTTTGCTCGGCTCGGTCGGCGGCAGGTGGATCGCATCGTCAATGCTGACCTCACGTCCATCCGCAGCGACGAGAGCATCCCCGTGACGAACGACCTGAACTGCCGAGCCGTCAAGCAAAATACGTCGGTACTCAGTCATCTATTCCTCAACCAGCCTTGGGGGCGTGCCAGCCCTGTGCGGGACGATCAAACCAGACGTGAGCCTGGCCGGTTCCGATCGCGTTCTCGTACTCGCCGTACTGACGTCCGGGTGCGGTGACGGCGTGCTCACCCATTGCACCGATCATCTGCAAGTAGTGGCAGAACTTCGCCTCGGGCTTGTACTTTGCGAACTCCGGCATGGTGTCCAGGACGCGGGCGTGATCGCCAGCCTTAAGCCACTCAATGCGCTCGAGGTCAGCGGCTGCTGCCTCCGGGGTGAAGATGTGCTCGACGCCGGCGGATTCATGCTGACGAAGAGTGCGCAGCGAGTGGAACGTGTGCGAAAACGCGCCCGACGCAAGCAAAATCACCTTGCGGTCACTGGCTGCGATGGCATCGCCGAGGGCGCGTCCGGAGCGCAGGAAGTCTTCGGTTTCGCCCGTCTGACACACACTCAGCGACGTCCAACGCTTATCGAGCCCGCGTCCGAGGTAATGCCAGAGATTAATCGTCGCGTAGTAGATCGGCAGGTATTGATCGTCAATCGACGTCACCCACGTCTCGCGATTGGGTGCAGCCTGTTCGGTGAGCATCGCAAGCTCGGGATCGCCACGGAAGTCGTACGGGATCCGGCACATACCGCGCGGAAGTTCCTCTGAGGTGAACAATCCGGCGCGACGATCGTGCCCGGTGATGACGAACTCGACGGTGGTGGCCCAATGTGAATCGAGCACGACGACGGTGTCGTAATCGAGGGTTTCAAAGACGTCTGTGCGTAGTTGCTCGAGTCCGCCAACGAGGGAGAAATCCTTGCCCTGATTGAGTTCAAGACGTATGTTCTCCGGCAGCATGATCGTGGGCACATGGGCCAAGATCGCGGCGCCGACGATTTCACCCATGTCAGTTGGCTTCCGTCGTGGTGGACCAGCCGTTAGGCGAGAACACCGAGTTCTTCACATCGCAGTAGAAGTCGAACGACCAGGTGCCACCCTCGCGGCCAATACCTGATCGGCCGTTTCCACCGAACGGAGCGGATAGATCGCGGACGAAGAAGCAGTTGATCCACACCGTGCCGGCCGACAGTTGCGACGACACTCGCTCAGCGCGCTCTGGGCTGCCGGTGATCAAAGTGGCGGCAAGGCCGTAGTCAGTGTCGTTCGCCATGGCGACCCCCTCTTCTTCAGTGCCAAAGCTCTGAAGTGTCAGAACTGGGCCGAAGACCTCGTGGCAGACGATCTCCATCGTCGGATCAACATCAGCGAAAACCGTTGGCTTGTAGAAGAATCCACCGGTTGCTGCATTGAGCTCGTGGTTGGGTTCGCCGCCGAGTAGGACGGTGGCTCCGGCTGCCTTCGCGCGTGCGACGAATCCGTCCACACGATCGAAGTGTGTCTTGCTGACCAGCGGGCCGATGCCGGTGGATTCCTCGCGTGAGTCGCCCTGCACGACAGTGGCGGCCTTCGCGAGGAACTTCTCGCGGAACGCATCAGCGATCTCGTCCTGCACGAGGATGCGTACAGCCGCTAGACATACTTGGCCAGAGTTATCGAACTGTTCCACGGCTATATCAACGGCGAGATCGAGATCAGCGTCAGCAAACACGAGCAGTGGGGACTTACCACCGAGCTCGAAGGACACCGGCGTCACATTCTTTGCCGCAGCCTCGCCAACCTTCTGCGCCGTGGGTACTGAACCGGTGAAGCTGATGCGACGAACGTCGGGATGCGCGCTCAGCGGTGCACCCGCCTCGACGCCGAGCCCCTGTACGACGTTGAAGACACCGGCGGGAAGTCCTGCCTCGGCGGCAATCTCCGCGAGTAACGATGCGGTGAGTGGCGCCCACTCCGGCGGCTTGGCAACCACCGTGTTACCCGCGGCCAACGCTGGTGCGATGCGCCAGGTGGCCAGCATGAGTGGTGCGTTCCACGGCGTGATGATTGCCGTGACGCCAGCGGGATCCCATGAGACGTGATTGCGATGTCCGCGGGTGTCGAAATCGTCGTGGTGAAGAGTTAGCAGGTGATCGGCGAAGAAGCGGAAGTTCATAGCCACGCGTGGCATCACACCGCGACGATGTGAACGCAACAGTGAGCCGTTATCAAGGGTTTCGACCTGGGCTAGATCCTCTAGACGCGCTTCAACTCCGTCAGCGATGCGGTGGAGGATCGCGGCGCGTTCTGCTGGCGCCGTGCGCGACCAACCGACGAAGGCAACTTTTGCAGCGGCGACGGCGGCATCAACCTCGGCCTGCCCACCGCGGGAAATCTCGGCGATCACTTCACCGTTGAGGGGTGAAACATCCTCGAAAGTGCCCGCACTCGCGACGCGTTCACCACCGATCCAGTGACGCGTGTCGACCTCGACACCAGCGACGACTGCAGTGCTCACGGCATCGACCTTTCACATGGCCACGGTGGTGGAATCAAGCGTCTGAACGCCTCGACGGGGAAAATCGTTCGGTTCCAAACGTATTGCCGTGTGAACCGGTGGTCAAGTGCTCAGACGAGCGAATTCTTCCTACAGATCGCAGCTGTGGCGACCCGTGCGCAGGCCGTCTAGAGTTCGTCGACTTCTGCGACGACCGCACGCAACGAGGTGGCTAGTTGGGTTTTATCGGATGTGCTCAAACTTGCCGTCACCCGCGCTTCGGCCGCATTGAAGATGGGGAACAGGGTGTTCATGAGTTTGCGACCCTTGGGCGTCAGCGCTACGAGGACGCGCCTTGCGTCATCGGGGTGAGTGCGTCGTAGTAGTAGGCCGCGTTTCTC
>JBAXUN010000116.1:0-6101 GCA_037129655.1 Actinomycetes bacterium | reverse complement strand
CATCCGCAGATCTTGAAGCACTACACCGGCAAGGCCTTGAACGACCTCGGGCATCACTTCACGAAAGTGCAGCACTTTCTCGGCCCACATGTGGTTGTCCAAACCTACCCAGCCGTGACCAGACAGCAGCCGAGCTACCTTGCTGTACGGATTATCTGTCTCATCCCAATACGCGACGATGAGCCCGAGCTCACCAATGGGGCTTGCTTTCGCCGCCTCTACCTCAAGACGCGGCACCATCATCACGTGGTCGCCCTCGGCCATCAGAATCAAACAGGTGAGACGCTCGAGTGGAACAGCGTCGTACCCGGTGAGATAGCGAAGATCTGCCCCCGGCGTAATGAGAAGTGCGTTCGCGCCGACCGCTACCGTCGCGGCCTGGGCGCGCGCTAGCCGATCTGCCAGATCAGCGATTGGCGGATGTGCAGGCATGTTCTGAGTCACGATCAGACCTTACGCCGTCCAATGGCATTAGGGTCGGAGGGTGACACAGCCTTTATTGTTACTTGACTCCGCAAGCCTCTACTTTCGCGCCTTCTTTGGCATGAAAGACACTGTTGTTGCACCAGATGGCACACCGGTAAATGCAGTGCGCGGCTTCCTTGATTTCATTGCGCGCCTCGTTAAGGATCACGATCCCGCCGAACTCGTGTGTTGCTGGGACGACGATTGGCGGCCCGAGTTTCGAGTGGCAGCGATCCCCTCGTACAAGGCGCATCGAGTGGCCGCAGACACAGCCGATGGCGAAGACGTGCCCGATGAACTCGAGGTACAGGTACCCATCATCATTAACGTTCTCGCAGCCCTCGGCATTGCCAGGGTTGGTGCTGCCGGCTACGAAGCCGACGATGTGATCGGCACGCTTGCAACTAGGGCAACGCGCCCGGTTCTCGTTGTCACCGGTGATCGAGATCTGTTCCAACTCGTGGACGATGACCGAGACGTGCGGGTCCTGTACACCGCAAAGGGTGGCGTGGCCAACGGTGACATCGTCACAGAAGCTTTCATTAGCGAGAAGTATGCGATCCCAGGACGTGCGTACGCCGATTTTTCAACGCTGCGTGGTGACACATCTGACGGACTTCCGGGGGTACCAGGAGTCGGGGAAAAGACGGCCGCGGCGCTCATCACGCTTTACGGCGATCTCGACGGCGTTCGAAATGCGGCACGAACAAATGATCCGGCTACTCGAGCTACCGTGCACGCGAAAGTGCTTGCGGCGAATGACTATCTCGACGTCGCGCCAACTGTCGTTCGAGTGGCCTTAGATGTGCCGGTCGCACAGACCGATTTCACGGTGCCGCTACAACCAGCCGATCACGACGCACTCAGGCAGATGGCTGATCAGTGGAATATTCGCAGTTCGCTAGCTCGCGTCATGCAAGCGATGAACATGCCCGCGCTTTAGGTCAGTGAACTCACACTGATGAGAACGCGACTACTCCACGCTTAACCGAATCGACGGCTTGGCGGGCTACCCGGGCTAGTTCAATACTGTCGGGATCTGAAGCGGAACCGGCTGCATCGGCGATCTGGCCGAGCAGATCTGCAAGTTGTTTACAGCAACGAACGAAGTCGCCGGCAGCGAGATCAACATCCCGCAATACTGAGTCCAGGCGGCCACCTGATGACCAACGAAATGCAGCCCAAGCGAAGCCCATGTCAGGTTCGCGGAGGAAGTGAACTCGCTCCTCGGCCTCAAGCTCGCGCAGATCTGACCAGATCTGCATTGTCTCTGACAGCACCTCGCGCACACGACCTGTTGGCAGCTTCGGTGGCTGCGTGTCATCTGATTGACGAGATTCGAACACGAGGACCGATGCGCACGCGGCCAATTCCGCTGGGCTCAGACCCTTCCACAACCCCGAGCGGACACACTCTGCTGCGACGAGGTCAAGCTCGGCATACAGACGCTGAAGCATCCGGCCAGAATCAGTTACTAACGCGTCATCGGAATCCGAACTCAAGTATCCAAGCCTCGCCAAGATCGCACACACGCGATCGAACTGGCGCGCAATCGAATTCGTTCGTGTCTCGACCCGACGCTCGAGTCCACGTGTCTCACGCAGCAGCCGGTGATAGCGCTCAGCCCAACGGGCGTGATCTTCACGTTCATCACAGCCATGGCAAGGGTGTTGCCGGATCTGGCGCCGCATGTCGAGGATCTGCTCGTCATCGCCGGCCGCACCTCGGGCCTTACGCGGTCGATCAATCCGCAGATCACCAACCGTTTCCTTCAACCGCCCAGCAAGTTCACGTCGTGAATTTGCTGAGCGCGGGTTGAACAGTTTGGGGATGCGAATGTTTTCGAGAGGATCGACCGGAGTTGGGAAGTCGATGACAGACAGCCGACGCACTTGGCGATCTAATGTGAGCACTGTTGGGCGTGGCTCATCTTTTTCTGATAACCCCGGGTCGATAACTACAGCGACACCCGAACGGCGCCCCGTCGGCACCATGATCACGTCTCCGGGCTTTAGCACTGCAAGCGAGGCCGCCGCCGTAGCGCGACGTTGAATCGCGCCGTCCCGTGCGATCTCCTTCTCCCGATCACTTAACCGCCGTCGCAGTTCTGCGTACTCCTCAAAATCTCCGAGGTGGCACGACATCGAATCGCGGTAGCCGTCGAGGGCATTCTCTTGACGACGAACCTGCGTGGCCATTCCCACAACCGCCCGATCAGCTTGGAACTGGGCGAACGACGTCTCCAAAATTTCACGAGCGGCGTGATGACCCACTGAGCCAACAAGATTGACGGCCATGTTGTACGAGACCCCAAAAGAGGACTTCAACGGATACGTACGGGTGGATGCTAAGCCGGCCAACGCACCTGGGTCGAAACCCTGATGCCAGACCACAACCGCGTTACCCTCCACGTCGATTCCGCGACGGCCAGCGCGGCCGGTGAGTTGGGTGTACTCCCCCGGCGTGATGTCGGCGTGTGATTCGCCGTTCCACTTCACAAGCTTTTCCAACACCACTGTGCGGGCGGGCATGTTGATCCCGAGTGCAAGGGTTTCCGTCGCAAAAACCACTTTGACCAAGCCGAGTTGAAAGAGGTGCTCAACTGTCTCTTTGAACGTGGGCAACATGCCGGCATGATGCGCCGCGAATCCGCGTTCGAGACCGTCCAACCAATCCAGATAACCCAATACAGTCAGATCTTCTTGCGGTAAATCGACACATCGTTCTTCTACGATCCCCCGAATTCGCTCACGCTCTTCATTGTTCGTAAGGCGAAGTCCCGCTGCTAAAACCTGATCAACAGCCGCGTCACATCCCACACGACTAAAAATGAAGTTGATCGCAGGAAGAAGCCGCTCGCGGTTGAGTCGTTCAACAACTTCATAGCGCATCGGAATGTTGCGGTTTCGTGGACGCTTGCCTCCGCGCTGTGGACGCCGATTGCCATCGCCGGAGCGCATGGCGCGCTCGTCCTCACGTGCGAGGCGGACAAGCTCTGGATTCAGAACGGTCTGCGGGTCATCGGCAAATAGGTCATAAAGCCGATCACTTGCCATCACGTGCTGCCATAGCGGGACGGGTCGATGCTCTTCAACCACGATTGCTGTGGCGCCTCGAACCTCGCCAAGCCATTCACCGAACTCTTCAGCATTGCTCACGGTCGCGGAGAGGGCGACAACGTCAACGTGCTCGGGAAGATGGATGATCACTTCTTCCCACACCGCACCTCGGAAACGGTCCGCGAGGTAGTGAACTTCGTCCATCACCACATAGGCGAGGCCAGCGAGAGTCTGCGACTTTGCGTAAAGCATGTTTCGTAGCACTTCTGTCGTCATAACGACGACGGGAGCCTCGCCGTTGACTGAGTTATCTCCGGTAAGCAGCCCGACGTTGTTGGCTCCGTAGCGTTCAACCAAATCATGGAACTTCTGATTCGACAGCGCCTTGATCGGCGCGGTGTAGAAGCATTTACGACCGCTTCTCAGCGCCAGATGAACGGCGAACTCTCCGACAATTGTCTTGCCTGAGCCGGTGGGGGCTGCGACCAGAACTCCCTGACCGGACTCAAGGGCACGACATGCTTCGACCTGAAAGTCATCTAGTTCGAACTCGTACAGACCCCGGAATTCGTGGAGAGCTGACTTCTCATCGTCGGCTCGACGCCTCGAGGCTGCGTAACGTTCAGCCGGGGAGTCCATTACCTAAGACTATGGTCAGATCAGCCAAGCGGCCTTGTCAGAACACGCAGTGCAGCCGGGACAATCTCGATCCGCACTGGAAGTGGCCCAACGAGTTCGCCATCGGCGTACGCCGTCTGATTCGGCGCGTCTATGGTGACCGTCTTTGCTCGGTACTGGTGCACCTCAGGCCGACGAACATGGGTCCCGGCATACACCGTTGGGAATACCCGCAGGAATGTCGGAGTCGTCAGCTCGTCGAGAAAAGTGATGTCGAGTAGGCCGTCATCCATGATTGCGTCCGGTGCTACGCGCATCCCGCCGCCGTATTGGCGGCCGTTCGCGACCGCAACCAGCATTCCCGGCTTGTTGATCAGCTCCTGGGTTGGCAGCCCCGAGTCAAGAATCACCTGGTAGCCAACAGCTCGGAAGACACGTAACTCCGCAACGATTGCGGCGATGTAACGGGCTTGACCTGCCGGCCATGTCATTGCGTTCGCTCGCGAATTCACGCTTGAGTCGAAGCCGCTAGAGAGTACGCCAAGAAACCACCGTGTGTTTGCGTCTGCTGCAGTTGCGCGTGCTGCGTCGACTACAACATATGCGTCACGACGGATCACGTCAGCGATGAGATCGCCGGCCTCGCGTGGATCAGCAGGTACCGACAACACAGAGGCGTTATCGTTCCCCGTTCCGACAGGGATGATGCCCAAGGCGATTTCAGTGCCGGCGATCACCTGCAGACACATACTTACAGTGCCGTCACCGCCACACGCGACAACAGCTACCGGCCGATGCTCGTAGATGGCATCCACAAGTAGCGCCGCGGCATCGTTTGCGGTGTCGCCGGACACGACAACGGCTGCCATGTCTTGGAGTTTCAGGCGCGCAGCCACCGCATTAGCTGCCGACACAGAACGGCCACGCCCCGAGGCGGGGTTCGCCACGATTACGACAGCCGCGCGATTCATAGGGGAGATCGTATTGCCTTTGCGAGTTACGGGAGGTCTTCTTGAATAGGACTCGGCACGAGATCCTCGGGTGCGATGTCCGGCTGCTCGATAATCGACGCTTGGTCGTCGGCCAACATCATCGATGCCTGACGAGCAGCTTTTCGAGCCCTGCGCCGATCGTTGATGACCATGATGATCACCGCTATCGACACGATCACCATGAACGGTGCTGCGACAACAAGCATTGAAACCGGATCCGTACTCGGCGTGGCAACAGCCGCGAAGGTCATTACGCCAATCAATAGCCAACGCCACGACTTAAGCAGGCGCTCGCCGCTAAGTACTCCGGCGAAGTTCAGCATGACAAAAATGGCCGGAATGATCGCGCCCACACCAAAGAACAACATCAACTGAATCGTGAAGGCCAGATACGTGTTGATGTTGATGATGTTGGCAACGTTGGTCGGTGTGAATCCCAACAGCAGATGCAATAGCGACGGCATCGCCATGTAGGCGATCACGGTGCCGAGAATGAACAGAGGCGTCGCTGAAAAAACGAAACCGTAGGCCCATCGACGTTCGACACCCTTAAGTCCAGGAGCCAAAAAACGCCACAGTTGATAGAGCCAGATTGGCAGGGCAAAAATCACGCCCGCGATCAGGATTACCTGCAATTGCAGTGTGAAGGCATCGGTAACTCCATTAACGGCAAGCACAACGTCTTGGCCGTTAGCCTTGGCTTGGGCGACCACGTCCATGAACGGCGCGGTGATGACATTGAAGATTTGGTCGTAGAAAAACCAAGACAAACCCGCCGCAGCCAAAATGGCCAAGGCTGATTTGAACAATCGACTTTGAAACTCCCGAAGATGCTCAAACAACGACATCGCGCCCTCAGAGCGACCGCTACGAGAGCGCCGTTTGGCGTCTTTATCGCCAGCGGCCATGGACGTACTCAGGCGCGCGGCAGGCCATCAACGGGTGGAGTTACAGGCTGAGCCAGAAC
>JBAXUN010000115.1:0-6132 GCA_037129655.1 Actinomycetes bacterium | reverse complement strand
GGACGGGTAAAGTCCACCTGCTCCTGCCGCGACGGGATGATGCTCTGCCCACACCACACTGCATCGGCCTCGTGGCGCTGAACAGTAGGAATCATCTCCACCCACGGCACCATCACCCACTCGACGGTACGTCCCATCTGCGCGGCAACGAGCGCTGCCGCAGAGGGCTCATAACCAACGCGCGTCACACCATCGACACTCGCGTTAAACAGTGGTGGCGCTTCGGCGTCCAAGCACGCCAGGCGCAATACCCCGGTCACGGGATTGCCTGCTCGTAACGGGTCTGCTCCCAATCGGTGACGGCCGAGCAGAAGCGTGCCCACTCGTCCGTCTTGTAATCGATGAGCATCTGCGACATCTGATCACCGAGCGCACTGCGCACAACGTCGTCACGCTTGAAGGCTTCGATTGCCTCGGCCAGCGTGAGGGGTAGTGGCTCGAAACGACCAGCCGCACCGGCAACCGAATCACCAACATGTGACGGTCCGGGATCAATCGCGTTAGCCAAACCATCAGCAGCACCGGCAATGATCGCCGCATGAGAAAGGTATGGGTTGACACTGGCATCGGGCAGGCGGCACTCGAGACGTCCATTAGCCGAGAGGCGAACCGTGCACGAGCGATTGTCCATGCCCCAGTTGATCTCTGACGGTGCGAACTGGCCGGCATCCCAGTAACGCTTGTACGAGTTAACGGTCGATCCGTTGATGAGCATCGAACCTGGGGTGTGGCTCAGGATGCCACCGAGTAGGTGCTGACCCTCCAGCGTCAGGTGCAGTTCGCGACGACCTGGATCGGCGAGCACATTGGTTTCACCACGCCAGAAACTGATGTTGTGATGGCAACCGTTACCCATCATTCCGGTGGCTGGCTTGGGCATGAAGCTCGCAACGAGATCGAGCTCGCGGGCAACCTGACGACAGATCTGACGGTAGGTGGTGAGGCGATCAGCCGTGCGATCGGCGTTGTCGAACATCCAGTTCAACTCCAGCTGACCCGGATCCTCGTAGTCACCCTCGATCATGTTGAAGCCCATTGCCGTCGCGTACCGGATCACCCGCTGGTACACCGGACGCATCAATTCAAGATTGTCGATGTGGTACGACGGGGACGCACCGGCCGCGAAGCGAACCGTAAGACCCGGACCCTTCCACGTCATTTCCGGCTCACAGCCCGAGCGCAATTCCAAGCCGGTCTTAGCAGTGAAATCCGCATGCACGCGCTTGAGAACGCCGCGGCTATCGGTGCCGAGTCGCTGTCCACCAATCTCTGGCAGATGCTCGGGTTCATAGATCTGCGTGAAGAAGCGTGCGACGGAGGTATCCCACGGGAGCACGGCGAACGTATCGAGATCAGGTAGGGCAGTGAACTCGGGTGCCTGCACACCGCCGCCGATCAGATTGCCGGCGCGATCGGTCTGCAGATCCGAGATTGCCGTGCGGTGAAGGTTGATGCCCTTCTCGAGATTGCGACGCAGGTGCTTGGCCGGAACAACCTTGCCCATCACCCGGCCGGTAACGCTGATGCCTTGGTAATAGATGAACTCGACGCCGGTTTCAGCGATCGTGCGCTCGATCTCAGCAACCGCTGCCTCTGAAGTGTTCGCCTCGCGGTGTTGATCCAGGGGGGTGTTAGACATTACTTCCTCTCCGTCAGATGAGCGGGTGAACTAAGACGCGGTTGGGGTGAATTCGAGGGGCAGTTTTACCGGCCCCGTGTTTCCAGAATCTGGCAGCCATTCCGATCCTTCTCCTATGCGCATATCTGGCATGCGCGCTGCGAGCATCGGCAGCGCAACAGCCATATCCATGCGAGCCACGAAGTGACCGAGGCAGTGGTGTGCCCCACCACCGAAGGCGAAGTGCGGCTTGCGCTCGGTGTCCGTCACATCGATGCGTGGATTGGGGAATGCAAGCGGATCCGTACCCGACGACTCGGCGTAGAGGTGGATCGTGGTGCCACCTGGAATCGTGAGCCCGCGGAATTCCACCTCGTCGATCGCCTCGCGGGTTACCCAGGTGGTCGTGGGGTTCACGCGCATTACTTCTTCGACGGCAGCACGTCCGAGGTCTGGACGCTCGGCAAGGACCTGCCACTGATCGAGTTGCTCGGAGAACGACTTGATCGCAAGGCCCAGCTGATTGCGCGTGGTGTCGTAACCACCGAACACCAGCAGCGCCATCGAATCGCGAAGCTCGGAATGCGAGAGTTTCTCGCCCTCACTTTGTGCCTGAACCAGCATCGTGGAGAAGTCGTCACGCGGATTGGCCAGGCGGTCGGCGATGATCGCATCGCAGTAGTCGTACAGCTGATCAAGAGCGGCCTCGATCTGCGGGAGATCTTGCTGGAACGTAACGCCGAGGGACAACCCAATGGTTGCCGACAGCTCAGCGATGACCGGCCATTCCTCTTCGGGAATGCCAAGGAGCTTGGCCACCACGCGAGCTGCGTACGGCTCAGAGAACTGCGAGACGAATTCACAGGTGCCTGTCGGGGCGAATCCATCGATGAGTTCATTGGCGAGGTTGATGAAGTCGTCCTGCATCGCGGCGATCGAACTCTGTGAGAACGCCGGATTCAGCAGACGTCGCAGCCGGGCGTGATCAACACCCTCCATGTTGAGCACCCAGCCCGCCCACCAATCGGCGAACCGTCCGGTTACTCCGTTGTGCTCTGGCCAGGCATAACTCCCCTGACGAAGTCGACGATCCTTGATCAGCGCACTGGTCTCTTCATAGCGAAGGATCGCCAATCCATACGGCGTGCGCGCGCACCAACCTGCGTCACGGGCCGCACGTACTTCATCGGACTGGATCGAGAACGACGGATCCGAAACGTTCAGATACGGAAGGTCGTCCCACGACAGCGGCGCATAGTCAACGGGAGTGGAGGTCATGGAATAAAAGAATTGACTTCATAGGTATTAATGTCAAGACCCTAGAGCGAGGAACTTTCAAACCTCGGGGATCAGGATCAGCTTCCAGCCAAGATCTGAAACGACGTCGTGGCACACACCCTCGCTCACTTTCACGCGAGCACCGATCGCGTAATGCGGGGTATTCGCCGTAATCACACGGTTTTCATGGTTGATCAGTGCAGCCCGACGAGGTAGCCGCCGCAAGATCGGCAGCAGCTCAGGCTCAAGTTGAGCCAGCGGAACATCGGCCCCAGCGATGCCGACGAATTCGCCCGCTACCTCCACCGGCACAGCGAATGTGAGGCCGAAGCGATCAGCACCTCGGTAATCGAAGTACGGTCCGCCCACCATGCGTCGACCTTCGTCCCGCGGAATTCGGAACCACTCCATTTCCCAGTAGTCGTAGGGATCAGCGCTATCGGGGTCCACGTCGAGGACGAGCGCCCGCGGCCGGCCGTCGCGTCCCAACTGCCTCCACTCCAGGTAGCACTGCACATCACCGAGGAAGCCTAGATTCATCACCACGCCAGCACCACCGAGAAGTGTGTAGCGAGTGATCGTTCCTTCAGCGACCGATGCGAGAACACCAAGATCAATTGACTCGGGACGACGACCGCCAGTGACGATGCCGTTCAATACGTCCGCGGTAACCGTGGCCAGAATTCGGATTTCCGCGAAGACCCGCTCAATCGGTTCGGCGAGTTCATGCACTACTTGTGCCACGTCTTTGGGGCTGGTTTTCACACGGGCCATCGTCATGCACCCCCGTGCAAATCAATGCGTGCCTCAATGAGTTTGTGGGTGTTACGCTCCACATGCTCCTGTGCCAATTGCCCTGCCAATTCAGCATTTTCAGCCGCAATGGCACGAGCGATCGCCCCATGTTCATCAGCCGCCTGACGGGTTTGAGCATCAGGTGTTCCCGGGGCCCAGAGCAGCACACCGAGCTCGGCCTGCAACCCAACCTCGGCCTGAATCAATCGCTCAGACGCAGCGGCAACCGCCACCTCGATATGGAATCGACTATCTGCACGCGTACGTTCGCCACCACCAGAGCAGGCGGCGATTCGTTCCGCCAGCACGAGCAGCCGACGGATGTTGTCGGTGGATGCGCGTGACGAGGCAAGCCGAGCAGCGGCACCCGACACTGCAGCAAGCTCATCCCCTGCATCACGAAGTTCGCTAACCGTCACTGCGGCAAGGCGAGCGCGCATCACGCTGGCTGTCGGATCGCCAGGAGCTCGGATGAATGAGCCGCCGCTACGTCCGCGCTTGGTCTCCACCACCCCTTCGTCACGAAGGAGTGCGAGTGCCTCTCGCAACGTAACTGTGGAGACACCAAGCTGAGCCGAGAGCTCAACCTCACTTGGAAGTTGTTCACCATCAGCCAGTAACCCAAGAGCTATCGATTCGGTGATGCGCTGAACCACAGCCTCGGTTCGTCCACCGGCCGTTAGAGGAGTGAAGACCGCAGTGCGCGAAGTAGCACGAAGACTGTCGACCACACCCACTCCCTCCTTAGCAACGGCGACTCGCCACACCGAACCACGTCAACGATGATGCAACCTACCGAACCGCTAAGGAATTGTCACCACCCAAAACCTATGGGATCGCACTTTTGAAATCACCCGTCTTCCCAAAACGTAGCGTCACGATTGCCTGACAATCCCTGTCTCATTTCTTACGCTTAAGTCAGCCCCATCGGGGGCCGTGGCGCAGACTCAGGGGGATCTCGTGATCGATGAAAGCAAGGAAGAGTTCTATCTGAATGGCGGGCGCGGTCCGGGCGAGATTTCCAACTTGGCGGTTCAGTTCATCCTGCCCGGTGCTGGCATGTTCGGTCGCGATAAGAAGGTGCCGATGTCGGAGGCCACTGACGCGGTCGTGTCCTACGTCAAAGACGGCGTGGTTGTCGGCGATCAACAAGTAACGGTTAGCGAGGCCCGGGCCCTGCTCGAGCAAGGCATGATCGCCAATGCTCACGAGGCAGAACGACGTAAGGCCGCCACCGCCGACGTCGACGCGCGCAAAGAATTCATCAAGGAGCGGCTTCGCAACCTCACCTGCCCGATCTGTGACGGCCGCTCCTTCGATCAGCAGATCTCACGTGAAGACAGCCAGATGGGCTTCACCACATTTCGCATGCAGCTACTCATCTGTCGCGAGTGCTCGTATGTCCTGCACTTCGCGCAGGGCCAAAGCTTCTTCGTCCCCGGATAACCACCATCGGCGTTACAGGAGCGCGCCCAACACTTCCGTCAGCGAAGTGCCAGTGAACGTCGGGGACGCGCCAAATGGGTCCAGGGGATGGCCATGGCGATTGATCCACATCGTTGTGTAGCCGAACCACGTGGCCGCGATCGCATCCCAGCAGTTGGCACTCACAAAGAGAAGTTCCGCCGCCGGGATACCGAGGGTTTTTGGGCCGAGGGCATACGCCTCGTCGTTGGTCTTGAATCGACGAACGGACGCCACGCTCATCACGGCGGTGAAAAGTTCGGTGAATCCCGCGTTCGCGATGACGGGTGCCAACATCTCAGGATCACCATTGCTCAGGATCGTCGCGGGCACCCCGTCCGACTGCAGTTGGCGAAGCACCCCATCACACTCAGGGAATGCGGTGAGCCGGTAATACTCGCCCATGAGCTGATCCTCAGCCTCACCATTCCATGCCAACCCAAGCCGACGAGCGGTGTACCGCAAGGCGGCCAGAGTTACGTCCCAAAAGGGCTGGTAGTGCGGCACTCCCCGCGGACCGGCTTCACCACTCATGGTGATGATTCGCGTGTATTCGAGTTGCTTGTCACGCCACAGTGTCGAGATCGCGGCGCCCTGACCCGGAAACAAATGCTCAGCGGTAGTTGTCACACTATGGACGTCAAACAGAGTTCCATACGCATCGAAAACGACCGCCCGAATCGCCATACCGCCAGCCTAGGGGCGAGGCGTAACTCTGTGAACCAGTGACACAGCCGCCAGGTGCCCCACTTCGGGACCCAGCCACCGGCGACATCATCGGCAACTCGCCATTCATGAGTAGGGCACACCCGCAGCGACGTATTGCGGTGGGAGCCAACCGATTCCAACACCAAGCGTGAATCGACCACCGCTCAACACGTCCATCGTTCCCGCGGACTTCGCAAGCAACGCTGGTGAGATGACAGCGAGTTGTATCCGAGGCGCTCAGCCTCACCGGCAACGTGCAGCATCGTTGA
>JBAXUN010000114.1:0-6317 GCA_037129655.1 Actinomycetes bacterium | reverse complement strand
GATGAGGGGCACTGGACGTCTCGTTCGGGGATCGCGCCGAACGTTGGCTGCACTGTCGACATGGTCTCAGTGATTGAGCGTCGAGTTGAATCAATCGTTCAACGAACGGGTCGCCGCGTAGCGATCGTCGGCTGGAGCCGAGGCGGAACTCTCGGAAAAATCGTGGCGATCCGTAGGCCCGAACTCGTCGAGTCGTTGATCACTTTGGGCACGCCAAACACGGATCCTTTGGCCGTAAACCAAACTCTGGCCTCGCAGTTGCAACTGCTCACCCGATTGCAATCTTTAGGGATGCCGGGCGTTCTCAGTCAGGATTGCCTCAGCGGATCGTGCGCGACGCAAGTTCGTGACTGGCTCGACAGTGATTTCCCGGTGCATGTTCGCTATGTATCGATGTTCTCCGTGGATGACGGGATCATTGATTGGCGTGCGTGCCTAGATCCGGCTGCGGAGCACGTCGAGATTCGGGCCACCCACATGACTATGGGAGCAGAGCCGGAAGTTATCGATCTTGTTGTTGAACTGCTTGGGCAGATAACGCCGGTCGACTTCGCGGTATAGGGACGTTCACGATCTAATGGGCTGGCCCGCTGGACGACCACTCGCGCAAACCCGGAGGATCCCATGACTGATGTGACACCTAGCGGACCACTTCTGCCACCAAGTGGTTTGCAGATTCCACGATTCGCTGGTCCTGACACTTTCGCCCGGCTGCCACGCCTGGATCAGGTTGATCATGCGGCGGTCGCGATTCTTGGTGTTGCATTTGACTCGGGTGTCTCGTACCGGCCGGGAGCTCGGTTTGGTCCGAGTGGAATCCGTGCTGGATCAAAGCTGCTACGCCCCTATCACCCCTTCCTCGACGTTAGCCCGTGGGAGGTTCATCAGGTCGCCGATGCGGGAGATATCGGTCCGAATCCGTTTGACTTGATGGCCGCTGTCTCCGAAGTGGAAGTTGCCGCGCGAGGACTGCTGACGAAGGCTGACCGGCTGATCACAATCGGTGGCGATCACACGATCGCGCTGCCGCTCTTGCGTGTGATGGCCGAACGTCACGGTCCGATCGCTCTGGTTCACTTCGATGCACATTTAGATACGTGGGACACCTACTTCGGCGCCCCCTACACCCACGGAACTCCGTTCCGCCGTGCCGTCGAAGAGGGCATCCTCGATTTGGACGTATCGGCACACGTCGGTATTCGCGGTCCGCTCTACGATCGCAAGGATTTAGTCGACGACAAGGCGCTGGGCTTTGCGATCGTCAGCGCGATGGAGGTTGCTCGTCGTGGCGTTGATGAGGCAATCGATCGGGTTCGATCTCGGGTTGGTGACCGGCCCGTATACGTTTCGATCGACATCGACGTTCTAGATCCCGCACATGCACCAGGCACTGGAACTCCCGAGCCCGGTGGGCTGACAACCCGCGAGCTGCAGCAGATTCTGCGCGGCTTCTCAGATCTGCACATCGTCGGCGCTGATGTCGTTGAGGTTGCGCCCGCCTACGATCACGCCGAACTCACAACGATTGCGGCAGCAAACACGGTTTATGAGTTGATGGGTCTGATCGCTCTCGAAGCCCAAGCTAATCCAAACGACGAAGGAGTCGACGCGTGACAACGAACCCAGGCGCGATCACAGCGACGGCCGCTGCAGTAGCGCGCCGTGACGTCACGTCTGTCCAAACTGTTGCTGAGTCTCTGAATCGCATCGAAGAGTTCGATGGTCAACTTGGCTCTGTCATCGCGTTGCGCGCTGAGTTAGCCCTGCAGGAAGCGGCACGATTGGATGCGATTTTCGCCGACACTGGTGAAGTTGTCGGGCCACTCCATGGTGTTCCCGTATTGGTGAAAGACCTTGAAAACGTTGCTGGAATGCAAACGCGCAAGGGCTCGAAGCTGTTCGAAAACGTTGAGCCTTCCGAAACCGATGAGATCGTGCCGGCGTTGCTACGTGCGGCGGGCGCGATCATCGTGGGTAAGACGAACCTGCCCGAGTTTGCAACGGAAGGCTTCACGGACAACCGTCTTGATGGGCCGACAAGGAACCCGTGGGATGTGCGCTATTCACCGGGTGGTTCCAGCGGCGGTAGCGGTGCGGCGTTGGCAGCTGGATTAGCGCCAATCGCAACGGGTACCGATGGTGGCGGATCAGTACGCATCCCTGCCGGGCTCTGCGGTTTGTTAGGTATTAAGCCAACTGTCGGCGCGATTGGCCGCTGGCCGGCACCTGACTGGCTCGACCTATCAACGTATGGACCATTCGCGACCACAGCCCAGGATCTTGGGCTGCTCTATTCACTGATGACGGGTGTCGTCGGCGGGGATCCGGCGTCTGCACCCTCATTCAATCAGCCAGAAATGTCGTACCGACGCGTCGTCGTCACCGAACGTACGTCTCCGTGGGGCCCACTTCCTGAGCCGGTGCGATCGTCGTTTCTCGATGCGGCAGAACGCTTTGCGACGATGCTCGGGCTGTCGGCGGAGGTCATCGATGGTCAGAGCGCGTTCGAATCTGTCGGGGATCCAGATGTTGACTGGTTCACGATGTGCACTGCCGAGCATGTTGGAGCGATCGGCCGCGAAACCGTCATGGCAAACCTGTCGATCATGCATCCGGCGGCAGCCTCCTTTATGGAGGAGGGCCTGCGTGTCAGTATTGATGACTACATTGGAACTCGTCATCGGCGTCCGAAGTACACGCGCATCATCGATGAGCTTCTTGGTCAGGACACGTTGCTTCTAACGCCAATTCTTGGTGTTGAAGCGATTACGTACGACGGCCGACTTCCCAATAGTGACTCAGTAGATATGTTGCCACCCGAGGTTTACTCGACGGCCTTCCAGAACATCACTGGTCACCCGGCGATTTCACTACCGGCAGGGCTTTACTCAAGCGGGCTGCCGTTTGGCCTGCAGGTGACGGCTCCGCGTTGGCACGATCACGACCTCATCGCCCTCGCCCGTCGATGGGAAGAATCCTTCCCTTGGCAACGGGTCGCACCTGGGTATTCGGAGTTCTCCGTTCGCTGAAAGTCATTGGGGTACGTGGTTTTTCAGCGCGACGTCCATGGAAGTTATCCACGAGTTTTATACACAGGGCTGTGTACGAATGAGGCTTTGAGCGTGATCACCTGTGTATGAACCTGTGGGTAAAGAGTCTTCAAAAAATAGTTTGGATTTCCCCTTGCAAGCGCGCTTGCAAGGGCGTAGAAATCTCTTACGTCCTCGCGGACGACAGGGAAGTTGGGGCAACTCGGCGGAACAGTCGGAAACAGGATGGCTCGAAGGAGAACGGCGATTCCGTCCTCGGTGGGAAACCGCGGAGGCTGTGCGTGTCAGTACAGGGAAACGCAAGGACCAACGGGCGGCCAGCCTCTGAAGGAGCGCATCGGTTTCCGGTGCGGGACTTAAGAGGGCGGTGACACCCGCAGACCAGCAAGAGCGACTTGTCGGACTTGACTGATGGCTACAGTGAGGCCCCTCGATCTCATACATCGAGGGGCCTCATTTCATTGTGCCGTAACGGCTTTAGTCCTCTGGTATTTCGATACCTACGGCACGTTGTGTTGGAAAATTATTTGATTCTTCCTCAGCGCGTGTTCATTGTTCGTTACCCTCGAAGACTGTCCGGACCGAACTCACATCGGTCTCTCCCAGTCTCGAGAGGACGCGCATGGCCGTCGACACACCCCCCGAAGTTGCAACATCTTCGTGGGACCGTTGGTTTGAACTCACCAAGCGCGGGTCGAACAACAATCGCGAGATTCGTGGTGGGTTCGTAACGTTCTTCACGATGGCGTACATCGTCATTTTGAACCCGCTCATCATTGGTACTGCCAAAGATGTGAACGGCCAATTCATCGGTGGCACTGCCGATATTGGTAAGGCCATCGTGATGGTCACGGCTGCCACCGCTCTCGTCGCCGGTGTGATGACGATTGCCATGGGTGCCATTGGACGCTTCCCAGTCGCCCTGGCTGCGGGTCTTGGTCTTAACGGTTACGTGGCTTTCACGTTGGCACCGCATATGTCGTGGGCAGATGCCATGGGACTGATCGTCCTTGAGGGTTTGATCATCGCAGCACTGGTTCTGACGGGTTTCCGAACTGCGGTCTTCAATGCCGTTCCCGAGCAGCTCAAGTACGCGATCGGCGTAGGAATCGGCCTTTTCATCACAATCATCGGCCTTGTCGACGCCGGGATTGTGCGTCCCGGAGTGCCACTCATTTCATTCGGTACCTATGGAGCACTGCGTGGCTGGCCAACGTTCGTTTTCGTATTTGGCTTGCTGCTGACCTCGGTTCTAGTGGCTCGCCATACGAAGGGGGCAATCCTCATCGGGATCGTGGCCTCCACAATCCTGTCGATGATTATCGAGGCGGTCGCACACGTTGGTCCGCACATTGGTGCAGATGGAAAGGTCGCCAATAACAACGGCTGGAGCTTGAACGTTCCGTCGTGGCCGTCCCAAGTGGTCTCGACACCAGATTTTGGCTTGCTCGGGCAGTTCAGTCTCTTTGGCGGATTTCGGGCGATCGGGTTTGTCGCAGCTTCACTGGCGGTCTTCTCCCTTCTTCTCAGCGACTTCTTCGACACGATGGGTACGGTCTTCGGCCTGGCTCATGAGGGTGAAATCCTCAACGAGGACGGCACTGTTCCGCACTTCGAGGCAGTCCTCATGGTCGATTCGCTCGCGGCTGTGGCTGGTGGAGCGGCAAGTGTCTCGAGCAATACGAGCTACATCGAATCCGCATCTGGCGTTGGTGAAGGTGCGCGTACCGGTATTGCATCGCTGGTAACTGGTGCGCTCTTCCTGGTTGCGATGTTCTTCTCGCCACTTGTTTCCATCGTTCCGCATGAGGCCGCGACGCCTGCCCTGGTGATCGTCGGCTTCCTGATGATGACGCAGATTCGTCATATCGACTTCACTGACTATGAGATTGGTATTCCGGCCTTCTTAACGCTCGCGTTGATGCCGTTCACCTACTCGATCTCCAACGGCATCGGTGCCGGCTTCATCACCTACGTTTTCATCAAACTGTTCAAGGGCAAGGCCAAAGAAGTCCATCCGTTGTTGTGGGTAATCGCGGCCGCCTTCGTTATCTACTTCGCGTCGGATCCGATTTCACAACTCCTGCACATTGGATAGGCATTGCGATCACATGGGTTGGCGTGAGTTAGCTAGTGAATCTTGCGGTGTGCTGGGGCTAACCTGAGCGTGTACGCATACAACGAACCTAGGAGCAGGTGTGTACGTCCTTAACGCGTGGTACGTCGCGGCGTGGTCGAGTGAAGTGACTCGTGAGCCAGCGCGCCGGGTGATCTGTGAGATTCCTGTTGTCCTTTACCGCACGCAGGCAGGCGCTGCAATCGCACTCGAAGATCGATGCGCGCATCGGGGCTACCCGCTTTCGCCCGGTCGTGTTGTCGGCGATGACATCGAGTGCGGGTATCACGGCTTTACATTCAATTGCTCAGGTGAATGTGTACGAGTGCCAGCGCAAGACATCATTCCCAAGCAGGCGTTCGTGCGTTCTTTCCCACTGGTGGAAAAGGATGGCTGGGTCTGGATTTGGACGGGGCAGAAGGAACTGGCCGATGTGTCGAAAGTTCCTGATACCCATTGGATGTCCGATCCCGAATGGGTGACTGTCACGCACAGCATTCCGTTCGCTTGCCGCGCCGAATTGATTCACGACAACCTGCTTGATCTCACACACGAGTCGTTCATTCACAAGTCCACGGTTGGTGACGACTACATCTACAAACATGGAATCACCGTTGAAGTTGATGGTGATGTTGTATCGGCGGATCGTTTGATGCCGGGTGTCGTGGCACCTCCGCTGTATGCGCGAACTATGGCAACAGAAGGTCTCTATGACCGCTTCCACTGCACCGTTTTTTACCCACCTGGATATCTGCTTCTGCACTCGGGCATCACCGCGCAGGGTCGGCCGCGGGAAGAGGGCTACCTCATCAAGGTGCTCAACGGGATCACGCCGATCGATGCTCATAACTCCTGGTATTACTACGCTTTTTCACGCAACTTCGGAACAGATCAGCACTGGGCAACCGAAGAATTGATCACCGGCCTTGCGACTGTTCTTGAAGAAGATAAGGCCGCTCTTGAATGGCAAGAGATCGGATTGCAGTCGCGTCCCTATGACGTCCGCGATTCCTTAATCGCACAGGATGCAGGGGTGGCCAAGGCGCGCAAGGTGATGGAGCGGTTGCTGGCTGCGGAAAAGCAGTAATGCAACTGATTCTTCGTCAGCCCGCAGCAACACAGACCGGCGGGGAACCGGCGGGAGTCGTCGT
>JBAXUN010000113.1:0-6358 GCA_037129655.1 Actinomycetes bacterium | reverse complement strand
CTTCATCGGACTTCGCCGCAGCGACCACTGGCACCACTGCTGCAGTTCCGAACTGCTTACGCTTTTCGTTTGCCCTGTTGCGTTTTGGCATTGCCCACTCACCCTTTGTTGTTAATGGCGCTGTTGCGCTGCCGGCAGCGCTGCGTCGAGGAACCGCTGCAGGTCTGCCGCAACAGCACCGACAATATCGAAGACCTCGAATGGGTCGGCTGATCGACGGTTGAGTTCATGGTCAACATGATTGAGCCACACCCCAAACTGGTCGACATCGGACGCGCCAATGACCACGACGCGGTAGCCGTTCGAGCGGTAGTCAACGAGGTCATCGACCACGTATTCGACGATGCTGGAAATCGTGTCAATGACGAAGTCGGATGGCGGCAGCACCACGACGCCGAAGTCAGCCGCATCAAGCATGCCGAGCACGTCGAACGAGGGGTCGGGCTCATTGGCAACTGAGTCGGCCAGCAAGGCGACGCGGTAGGCGCGCGGGTCAGGGTGCAGCATTGTTTTCCACCGGGGGCAACGTGGCAGCGTCGACTGCGCGGCCTCCGCCACTGAGGAACTCGTCGAGTTCATCGAGGCACCGAGGGAGATCGCGAGCCTCGTCCCAATCGGTGGTATCGAGCAACATTCCGCTTGCACGCGGCCACGGGATCTGGCGAGCTTCAAGACCAATCTTGAGTTCTTCCATCCACACGCCCATGCCCTCGACGACCTCATAGTCGCCATCGACGAAATGAGGCCGACCACCCCAGTCCTTGGCCTTGCCGGTGTAGCGAACACCACTCGACGGGCTGCCATCGAGGCCGATGACCACAATTTCGAATCCGCGACGGTAGAACTCGGCAATCGGGCTGGCCATGTTGTTTGCAAGTACCTGACAGTGCCGCCGATAGTTGGCCTTGTCATACAACTCACGCCCCTGCCACCATCGGTTCACTCCGGCGAAAGCCATCTCGGGGCACGGCAGTTGTTGGATTCGGTAGCTGTGCTTGCGCAGACGCTCAACAACGCCCGGAACGACGCCTGGCGAACGAGCAAATTCTTGAACCTTGGCGTTCTGGTTCACCAAGCAATGCGCCACGAACGCCACGCGCCGCGTCGTCGCAACGCTGACGGGTGTTGCTGGCTCGGTCATTACGACGCTGGACGAAAGTGGTTAATTCGGAACACGTTGCCGTCGGGGTCAGCCATCACCGACTGAAAGGCGCCGTAGTAGGTCTCGTACGGGTCATGAAGGAGTCGCGCCCCATTGGCAATCGCTCGATTCGTGGCCTCAGTGACTGCCTCATCGCTTTCGCATTCAAACGTGAGGTACTGCGTAGTGCCCTTAGCGTTCGCCCATTCCTGAATGTTCAGCATCTCGTAGACAACTGGCGCCGAAAAACCAATGGTCACGCCAGACGCATCGGCCCCACGGAAGATGTCGCTGTGCAACTCGACAACTTCGGGCAAGTGAAAGGTGTTCGAATAAAACTCGAACAAACCAACGAAGTCGGCGCTAATGAAACTGGCGAGCGAGATGCCGACGCTCACTGCTCGACGCCTTGCCCAAAGGTCGACTGCTTAACGAACTTTGAGAACAGATGCTCGCCCGACGACATTGGCGCATGTTTTGGTTGCTCGCCAGCCGTAAGACAGGTGGGTAGGCATGAGATCATCGCGTCGTAGTTGGGTTGATGAAAGAACACCAACGAGATACGGCGAGAATCGTTGGCCAAGTCGCGTGGCGGGTTGATGACGCGGTGCAAGGTGGACACCCAACGGTCGTTGGTCCACTCGGCCATCAAGTCGCCGATGTTCACCACCAGCGCTCCTTGAATGGCAGGCACATCGAACCATTCACCACTCTTGGTCATCACTTGCAGACTTCCGGGGCGCTGCTCTTGGCGAAGCAGCGTGAGACTGCCGTAGTCAGAATGCGCGCCGGCGCGCAACTGACCGGGCAACGGCGGTTCGACCTGATCGGGATAGTTGATCGCCCGGAACATGCTGATGTGCTCATTGATCTTGTCCTCGAAGAAATCGATATCAAGGTCGAGCGCCACGGCGAAAATTCGCATGACCTGACGGGAGACCTCGCTCATCTCAGCGAAGTAACGCTCCCAGAGCCCACGCATCTCGGGGAGAGCGTCGGGCCAGACGTTGGGAGCGAAGTGGGGCCCAGCTTCGGCACACGTGTGGTACTCGTCGGCGGGCACCGCGAACGGACCCATGTCCATCTTTTCTTTCAGGTCACCAGGGGCGACCTCATCGAGTGAATACGAGAGCCCCTCCATACCAACCGCGGTCCAGCCGCGCACCTGGTCGGGCGCAGGCTGGGCGGCAACGGCCTTTTCCGAATCGGTCAGATCGAAGAAGCGGCGGCTGATGTCGTACACCTGCTGAATGAACTCTTCAGATACGCCGTAACCGGTGATCTGAAAGAACCCAATTTGCTCGCATGCATGAGCGATCTCCCTCGCCACCTTGTCGATACCTTCGGGCGTGCCTGAGAGAAACGGTGCTATATCGATAACTGGGACAGTGTCCATGACTTCCTCATCTCGTAGAGCCCGGCAGCGGCCACTGTTGGGCTGACTCTTCTCTTCACAATGTGTGATGACGAGGTGGCCTGCCCGCAACGCGGGCAGGCCACAACGCCTTAGATGTTCTGAACCTTGTCCTTGTAATCCATGAACATGTATGGATTCGCTTCGACGATCTTGTCGATCGTGTCGGACGTAGCGATGACCTGCTCGACCACGGTACGGAACTCTGGCTTCTCACCACGAAGTGTGGCGAGAACAGCGTTTGCGGCGATCAAGCCGGTCTGCGCCGATGAGTAGTAGCGAGTGGCCTTGAGGTACGGAGTCTTCATCCAGCCGACCATCTCCTCGTCGGCGTCAGACGAGACGTGCAACACGGTGTCCTTGCCCTGGTCCTTGAGCCACTGAGCAATACCGTTCGACATCGATGCCGAGTAGGCAACGACGATGCCGAGGTCGGGGTGAGCCTGGAATGCCTGCTCGACCACGCCGACCGCCTTGGTGCGATCGAAGAAGCCCTGCTCGCGAACGACGATCTCAAAGCCGGAGCCCTCGAGTGCCTTGTCGAGTCCTTCGTCGATGCGCTCAGAGAAGCCCTGGCCCACGACGCCCTGGACAACACAGACCTTGCCTGGGGTCGCGTTCGCCTTGAGGTACTCGCCGATCAGGCGGCCACCCTCGACCGAATCGATCTCGGCAACGCCAACGAAAAACTTGTCGGCATCGCTTGGACCGGGCCAGATGCAGTTGCCAGCGGGAACGCCCTTGGCGACGGCCTTCTCTGCAGCAGCGCCGGCAGATTCGGCTGTGTTCGGCTGGATGACAAGGCCCACAACGCCTTTGGCAAGGAATGCCTCAGCGGCTGACAGTTCTTGTGCAGCGTCGTAGTTCACCTGAACTACTTCGAGGGTGTACTTGGTGCCCTCGAGCGCCTTGTAGACGCCCGTGGTGACACCCTTGGTGTAGTCGTTCAGACCATTCAGCGTGAGACCGATGAGGCCTTCTTGTGGGCCGGCCGCGCCAGCGGTTGTTGCCGCAGTGCTGCCTTCGGTTGAGCCAGCAGTGGTACCCGCGGTTGTTCCCACCGGCGTCTTCTCATCGCTGCCACAGGCGGCCAAGAGGCCACCACCGAGCGCGACTCCTGCTGCACCGAGCAGGAACCGACGCCGACCGATATTGGTAAATTCTTCATTCATTGGTTGTTCTCCCCTTGTAGTGGATCTGTTATCGCCGGACCCGGTGACGCCGATGTTGTCGACACCGCACCCAACACCGTTGGCCGTGAACCACCACGGCGGCGGCGAAGATCGCCGACCGCTGTGACCACCACGGCAAAAATGAGGACGCCGCCAAAGACGGCGTCGTTCCAGAATGTTTGCACATTGTTAAACGTGAGGGCCGACTGCACGACGGCCAACAAAACGACACCCACAAAGGTGCCAAGTGGCGATCCACGGCCTCCGGCGAGCGTTGCGCCACCGAGCACTACTGCAGCGATTGCCTGCAGGGCGAGTTGCGAACCCACACGCGGATCGCCAGTAGAGATACGCGCCATCGCAACAAGCCCAGCGAATCCCGCAAGTGTGCTTGAGATAACAAAGCACAGCACTTTGGTGCGCGCCGTGGGAATGCCCGTGAGGTACGAGGCCTCCTCGTTAGAACCAGTTGCGTACACATGCCGGCCAAAGCGGGTGTAGCGCATCACGACGGCCGCCACAACGACAACGATCAGGAAGAACCAGATGGGCGTCTGCAACCCGAAGACCTTCATGCGACCAAGCCAATCGAAACGCTCGCGGGCAGGCACCGGCGAACTCTTCGACACGCGCAGCGCCACCGAAGCGAACAGACTTGTTCCGCCCAGCGTGAGAATGAACGGCGGGATTCGCAAACCGGCCACCAGCAGACCCCACGCCAAGCCAATGAGCGCGCAAATGGCAACAACAAGTACCACGGCCCACAGCTCGGAGCCGCCGTCTTTGATTCGCGTAGCGCCAATAACGCCAGCAAGAGCAGCCAACGTGGCCACCGAGAGGTCGAGTTGACCGGCGGCGATCAGGAAGGTCTGGCCCACGGCAATAATGCCGAGCACAGACACCTGCAGCAGAATGTTCTTGATGTTGTCGCTGCCGAGGAACTTGTCGTTCTTGTTGTTGGTGAACAACGAAATGGCAAGGATCGCTACCAGCAGTGGCAACAAAAAACGAACCGCATCGGAGCGCAACATCCGCTGGCGGAGCGGTGCCCGATGAGCAAGAACAACTGACGATTGACTCATTGGGCCATCTCCATCTCCAACAACTGATGCTCAGTAGCGAGCTCGCCCCGCACCTCGCCGACCACGCGGCCGGACCGCATCACCAACACTCGATCTGCCACTTGCCCCACTTCTTGGAAGTCGGTGGAACATATAAGCACAGCGACACCAGCGTCGGCGAGACGACGCAATTCGGCGTAGATATCGAACTTCGAGGCGATGTCGATTCCCGCGGTGGGCTCGTCGAACACCATCACACGACTGTCGACTCCCATCCAGCGACCGATCATCACCTTTTGCTGATTGCCCCCAGAGAGAGAGCCGACGATGACATCGGTGTTCGCTGTGCGCACGTTCGCGAGCGGCACCAACGACGCCGCCGCAGTACGCGCTTGCATTGGGCTGAAGACCAAGGACCGACCATTGGCCTGACGGCCGAGCACGATGTTGTCGGCAACGCTCTTGTCGAGCAAGAGCCCCTGCCGTTTGCGGTCGGCGGGAAGAAACGCGACACCGAGCGAGAGGGCGTGACGTCGACCGCGCACCTTGCGCATCACGTCGCTTGAGTCGGCTACGTACACGGCTCCCAACGCTGGGATAGCTCCGCCCGCTGCGATCTGTGCGAGTTCTGAGACGCCCGCCCCTACGCCGCCAGTGACGGCAACGATCTCACCAGCCGCCACGCTGACGCTGACATTGTCGAGCCGACCACTGCTAACGCCACGGAGCTCAATGCGCGGCACCGCAGCAACCTCGGCATCATGGCGAGCAACGCGTTCGGCATCGACCGAGCGTCCGAACATCGCCTGCACCACCGAGTCGGTGGTGAACTCCGACGCAGGGCCCTGAGCAACGACGGCGCCATCGCGCATCACGGTGACATCATCAGCAACGGCAAACACCTCTTCAAGATGATGACTAATAAACAAGATCGCAACGCCAGCCGAACGCAAACGGTTGATCACTGAAAAGAGCGGATCGAGTTCGTGACGGCTCAGCGACGCTGTGGGCTCATCCATCACGATCAGGCGAGCATCGAAGCTAACGGCCCGTGCGATCTCCATCATCTGTAGCTGGGCCACCGATAAGGATCGAACCGGTGCGTTGATATCGATGTCGATGTCGAGCTCATCGAGCCGAGCTTGGGCCGCCTGCCGAGCGCGACGCCAGTCGACCCTGCCGAATCGTGTTGGAAGTCGATCGAGCAACACATTCTCGGTGACCGACAAGTCGGGTGCTACCTGCCGCTCCTGAAAGATGGCGCGAACTCCGCGTGCTTGCACCTGGCGCCGATTCGGACGATCCACCACTTCGCCACCGATGCGGATCACGCCCCCATCGGCGTGCTGTGCCCCGGTAGCGATCTTGATCAGCGTTGACTTACCTGCGCCGTTTTCGCCACAGATCGCATGCACCGTGCCCGCTCGCAGTGTCAGTGAGACGCCACGCAGCGCATGCACGCCGGGGAAGGACTTAGTAATGCCCTCAAGTTCGAGTGCGTCGACTGGCGTTGAACTCACGATTTCGCTTTCACGGTTTCGGCAATTGCTGGAATCACGGACTCACCGTA
>JBAXUN010000112.1:0-6378 GCA_037129655.1 Actinomycetes bacterium | reverse complement strand
AAGTCGTGGATGTTGGTTGGTCTCAGTCAGCAGATTCCGAACCCCGGTGATTGGTTCACGTTCAACATCTTCGACGAGTCGATTCTCATTTCACGTGGTGATGACGAGCAGATCCGCGCCTTCTACAACGTGTGTACCCACCGTGGTTCGCGTTTGCGTGAAGAGGCCAGCGGCTCGGAAAAGCACGTGTTTGCTTGCCCGTACCACGCATGGTGCTTCTCACTCGAGGGTGAACTCGTTGGAACGCCCCGTGTCGCCAAGGAAGAACTCGATCGCTCCAAGTGGGGATTGCGTCCAGTTCATCTTGAGGTTTGGCAGGGCATGATCTGGATCAACATGGATCGTGAGACGCCTATGTCGTTGCACGACTGGATGCTCGACAACAACGACACGATGCTCGAGTTTGAACGATTCAACATTGACGAGCTTCATCGCACGCGCATCTCTGAGTGGGTCGTTGAGAGCAACTGGAAGATTGTTATCGAGAACTACAGCGAATGTTTGCACTGCCCGACCGTGCACCCAGAGCTCGTAAAGGCCGTTCCGATCTACAAGACCGGCTGGGTGTTTGAGCCAGGTCGTGAAGATGGCGGCGTCAACGCGGTGGTTGGTGTCGAGGGCCCTGCTGGGATGGGCGACGTAATGCTCATGCCGGCTATGACCGGTGTTGAAGCTGAATCTGTATTCGGTGGCTCACTGTTCCCGAATATGTTCATGGACATCACTGGAACGAACATCGTTATCTCACAGGTGGTTCCGCTGACGTCGACCACGACGCGCGTTCAGTCGTGGTACATGTTCCACCCTGATCAGCTCAATTCACCGGGCTTCGACCCCACTGACATTTACGCGTTCAATGACCTCGTCACCGAGCAGGACAACTCGGTGTGCGTCCGCGCTCAGCATGGTGCTACTTCGCGGGCGTACCTCGAAGGTGGTGTCTATCCTGAGAAGGATCAGTTCGTTCTTGACTTCAATCAGAACTACCTGCGCCACCGCGACGGGAAGTAGCAGGAAAGTTCGCGCTTATAAGGTTTGAGGTCGGCTCACGGGGGAATTAGGTAGCCATGACTAATGCACGACGCTCTGGGGCGTACACCGCGGTTGCCAGCGAGGCTGCCAAGGATCCAATGAGTTTCCTTTCACGTGTGACGGCCGTGCCCGGCATGGTTCGTGACGTCCTGCTCGGCCGCTATACCGGACTCGGCAAGGGCAAACTCTTCTTGATGCTGCTTGCCGTGGGTTACATCGTCTCGCCAATCGACTTTCTGCCAGAGGCAATCCTGACGATTCCAGGCTTAGCCGATGACGCGGTAGTTGCGGCGTGGCTCATCGGTTCGGTTCTTACCGAGTCGACCCGCTATCTGGAGCATCGCGGTGTTGTCGACGTGAGCGACAACCCGAGTGTGATTCCTGGAGAGATCGTTCGTCCTTGACGGCCCCTGCGCCACTTGGCTGATACTGCCGGGCAAGGATCATTGCCATAGGGTCTAATCGTTAATCGTGACCACCACATTGGCGGATGCGTTGGATCCGCGCAGTAATGCGCTCAACTTCCTGCGGCTTGTCCTAGCGTCCATGGTCATCTTTGGTCATGCGGCCGTTTTGTCAGGTGTGGCCCTTCCTGGCCCGTTAGCTATTGCCCTAAGCGAACTGCCCGTTGACGGCTTCTTTGCCATCAGCGGGTATCTCATTGCTCGTAGCTGGGATCGCAATCCAGAGTGGCGCACATTCCTTTGGCATCGCGGGTTGCGCATCTTTCCTGCGTTCTGGGCGTGCCTGCTGCTAACAGCACTTGTAATAGCCCCCGTTGCCACGACCCTGAGCGGCCGATCTATGGACGACTACTGGACGGCCAGTGACGGGCCCGCATCCTATGTATTTCGCAATGCCGCGCTCTGGATGGCGCAGTACCAGATCTCCGGTGGTCCTAGTGCAATTCCCGTGCCTGATACCTGGGATGGCTCCCTGTGGACTCTCGGCTGGGAGTTCTTGTGCTACCTCGGTATCGCTGTGATCGGGTGCCTCGGCATTATTTCCACGCGTCGCAAATTTCTTCCATGGATGCTGCTGCTCGTGTGGCTGATCAACGTCTTTGGCGCGATCTCCACGGCGACAGGAAAGTTCGCAGGCATTACCGAACATGCCAAGCCGATGGATCGCTTCGCGCTGATGTTTATCGCCGGTGCAGTCCTTTATGCCTATCAGGATCGAATTCCTATGCGACGTGATGCGGCGTTCATTAGCGTCGCGCTGATTGGGCTCGGTCTTGTGGTGCTTGATGACTATCGCGTGCTCGGAGGTATTGCGCTCGCGTACCTCATGCTGTGGATGGGTGCGACACTTCCAGTTCGGCTAGGCATGAGCAACGATATTTCATACGGGATCTACATCTACGGCTTCCCCATCCAACAGTCCTTGGTGATGTTGGGGATTGCCGGGATCGGTTGGTTTTCCTTCGCGATCGTTGGTCTGGTTGCGACCGTTCCGCTCGCAGCGCTGAGTTGGTGGCTCATCGAACGTCCCAGTCTGCGCCTGAAAAATCTGATGGCGGACAAGCAATTCGGGCAAGCTAACGTCGAGCTTTCATTAGTCGCAACTGACGGACGTGAGCTGGCTCCAGTGACTGCAGATTCGAATCTACGTGACACGCAAAACGGTGCGCTGACAGTGGCCGCCCCGTTGTTGACGACGGCGTTCATGCTCGGGCTCTTTGTTGTGTACTACCTGCTGGGGACGGCTCGGGCGTAATCAGCCGTCGAGGCCCCGATGGGTGTCACGGCCGTAATAGAGTGCAAGCGGGCTCGCGATCGCGAGACTCCCTTCATCGCCAGCAGGGCTCAGGGATCAGATGCAATTTCGATCGCCTTTTCAACGACAGACGCTGCGGGAAGACGCCGTTGCGGGTCTCGTTTTGGGCGTTCAGTCTGTTCCAGACGGGTTGGCTACCGGCTTGCTCGCCGGCGTTAATCCGCTCGCAGGTTTGTACGGGTATCTCGTCGGCACCATCGCGGGTGCGGCTGCAACAAGCTCTGCGTTCATGGCCATTCAGGGCACCGGTGCCATGGCGATGATTGTGGCGGACGTTCCCGCTATTCACGATGCACGGGATCCCGCAGTCGCGCTTTTCACTCTTTCGGTGTTGACCGGTGTCGTCATGCTGGCTGCTGGCCTTTTCCATCTCGGGTCGGTTCTACGCTTTGTCTCCAACGCGGTGATGGTCGGATTCATCAATGCCGTTGGCGTCAACATTATTCTCGGTCAGCTGTCGAACTTCACTGGCTATTCTGCGCCGGGACCGAACCGCATCATTCGTGCGTTGCAGACAGTCGTCAACCCGTCGGAGATCCATCTCGCGACACTTGCCATCGGTGTGGCAACGATCGTCTTGATTCTGGTGCTGGAGCGGACTCGCCTCGGCGCGATGGGCCTAGTGCTTGCGGTTGTTGTGACTTCGGCGGCGGCCTTCGTGTTTGGTTGGCATGACGTCGCGACACTCAATGACCTAGGAGAGGTTCCTCGCTCACTTCCCACGCCGACGCTGCCTTCACTGATTCTCGTACCATCGCTGATCGTCCCAGCGCTTTCACTGGCATTCGTTGGTCTTGTGCAAGGCGCCAGTATCTCGACGAACTATCCCAACCCTGATGGCTCGTTCGCTGACACATCACGCGACTTCGTTGGCCAAGGTGTTGCCAACGTTGCGTCTGGAATCTTTCAAGGGATGCCTGTCGGCGGATCGGTCTCGGCATCGGCGTTGAATAAAGCTGCTGGCGCTAAGTCGCGTCAGGCATTGTTCATTGCCAGTCTCGTCATGGCGCTTGTCATTTTGCTCTTTGCCACCGCGATCGGCTACGTCGCCATGCCAGCGCTGGCGGGTTTGCTGATGCTGATCGGATTCCGGACGATTAAGCCGGACCGTATCGCGACGGTATGGAAGACCGGCATCGTGCAGAAGGCCGTGTTCGTTGTGACTTTCATTCTTACGATGCTGATCCCGCTGCAGTACGCGGTGCTTGTGGGCGTGGGCGTATCGGTGATCTTGCACATTGTTCGTCAGTCCAATCAAGTGACGATCAAACGTCGTCAGGCCAACGCGGCAGGGGATCTCATCGAGACTGACCCGCCTGCTGCCGTGCCGCCAGGTGAGGTCGTGGTGCTGCAGCCATATGGAAGTTTGTTCTTCGCAGCGGCTCCGGTGTTTGAAGCACAACTGCCAGCCGTCCAGGACAGCTCGAGTGGCTCGGTTGTGATTCTGCGCCTGCGTGGTCGCAGTGATTTGGGCACAACGTTTATGGATGTTTTGCTGCGTTACGCCCACGCGCTGGATCGGGTTGGTAGCAGACTGATGATCGCGTCAACGAACGTGGATATTGAGGAACAGCTTGCCGTTACCGGAATCACGGCCGTGATTGGCCAAGACTCTGTCTATCGCGGTGATGAGCGAGTGGGGGCAACGATTCGTCAGGCTGAATCTGATGCGCAGGCGTGGGTGGAGTCCCATCGTCAACACGGAGTCGACGGGTCATGATTGGCCCGCCGTCTCCGATGGCGTTGGGTCTCGATCTAGTGAAGCGGCGTCTGTTGATGTCGTCTGCTCATCCGCACGTGTGGCACGCAAACTTGCCACCACTGCCACAGTCAGGATCAAGGCGATGACTCCTAGCGAGATCAACGTGGGCACGTGGATCACCTCGAGGAGCAGCATCTTGACGCCGACCCACATGAGAACAAGAGCGAGACCAAGCTTGAGGTAGATGAAGCGATCAAGCAGATCCGCGAGAAGGAAGTACATCGCGCGTAAGCCCAAGATTGCGAATGCGTTCGATGTGAACACGAGGAATGGTTCTTGAGTGACGGCAAAGATCGCCGGGATCGAATCGACCGCAAAGATCACATCGGTCACCTCGATGAGGACGAGCACGGCCAGCAGGGGAGTCGCCAGCAGTTTGCCGGCATGTCGGACGACGAACCGGTCTCCCTGGTAGGTATCCGTCGTCGGCACGAACCGACGGAAGAGTTTCATGACGCGACTGTTCGATGGATCGGCGTGGGTTTCACGACTGCGGGCCATTCGCCAGCCGCTGTAGACCAGGAATGCGCCGAAGAGGTAGAGAACCCACGAGAAGCTGGCGATCAGTACTGAGCCGGCGGCAATGAATACGCCGCGGAAAATGAGGGCTCCGATGACGCCATAGAACAGCACCCGGTGTTGTAGTTCTCGGGGGACCGCGAATGCCGCGAAGATAATCGCGAAGACGAAGACGTTGTCTACGGCGAGAGATTTTTCGATCACATATCCGGCGAAGTATTGGGCGGCAAACTCACTGCCCCAAACCCACCAGATCACACCGCCAAATGCCGTACCCAGCGCGACCCAGACCGCGCTCCACGCGGCTGCCTCGCGCACTGACACAACGTGCGCCTTGCGGTGCGCGAGGAGGTCTACTGCAAGCATTGCCAAGATGACGCCAAGAACGGCGAACCAGGCCCAGAGGGGAACGATCATGAGAAAACCCTTCGACTCATGAGCGCGCTAACGCACTCAACAAATGTCGAAGGTCTCTCCCGCCGCGAGCAAACTCGCGACCCACCGTCCCGGACTTCTGCTCACGCACTGAAGTCGTACTGACGAGACGATGACGAAGGGATACTCCCCATCGATTACATGTTCAGTTTCCGAAACTTCGTCGCTCGTGTCAACTCGACATGACGTGAGACCTGCGTGACACAAGCATTGCTCGTGTCACCGTGGAAGTCGACGTACCGGTGGGCCGCCCGGGGATCGAACCCGGAACCCGCGGATTAAAAGTCCGCTGCTCTACCTGTTGAGCTAACAGCCCGGGGGTTCCACTCTTTCTTGGGCGGAACCCTCCGCTCTAACCTCCACTGTATTCCGGGTTTGTGCACCCGTTTTGAAGCGAGGGTTAGGTGCTCAAGTAAACCACCTCGACCGTTATGGCTTTGATGCTAGGTGTGCGGTGCGCGCGTGCGTCCCGGCGAGGTGTTACGTCACCTGGATGGGACGGATCTGATAGCACGGTGAGTGACATGTCCCTGACTGCAAGTGACAGATCACTGGCTTTGTGTGGCTCGGAGTTCTCGATTACGTCAAGGGTCGCTCTAGGCGTATGGTCCCCGACCGTATTCGTCGCCACCATGTTCAGCGCGGTCAATCAGGCTGCCTAACCGAACGCGGCACTCGCGGTGCAGCGGTCTCGAGGAGCGCAATGAAACTCACACGTATCTTGGTGGCGGTGACGTTGCTGACTGCAACTGTCGGGATCGGAAACGCCGTGGTCTTGCCGGCTATGTCCTCTGCAGCAGTCGTCTGTACTGATCATGTACCAGCCGCGGACCTGTCCGGCTGCGACCTGT
>JBAXUN010000111.1:0-6481 GCA_037129655.1 Actinomycetes bacterium | reverse complement strand
TGGGGGAGTGACCCAGTGCGCGAATGGGAAGAAACCGAACTTAAGCGCGCCAAGTTACTGACTGTCGCTGGTGGAATCTGGGATGGTGGGCTTTCATGACGGTGTTTTGGATGAATGGCTCGTTGCGAACTGCAGATGACGCAGTGGTGTCCGTTCTCGATCATGGCCTAACCGTTGGTGATGGAATCTTCGAGACTCTCCTTGTCCGCGACGGTGCGCCCTTCGCTCTTCGTCGACATATTGAACGACTGTTCCGGTCTGGTGCTGGCATGCAGTTGGTAATGCCAGCGGAGGCAGACATTCGTCAGGCAGTTCGTTCGGTAGTTGACGCGGCAGGGGATGAGGCGGCGCGGGCCAGGCTGCGTGTCACGGTCACCTCGGGTGTGGGGCCACTGGGATCTGAGCGCGGCGACGCTCCGCCCACGCTGATCGTGACGTTGACCGCGGCAAAAGAGTGGGGGGCCGCAACCACGATCGCCACCGTGCCCTGGACCCGCAACGAAAATTCAGCGGTGGTTGGGGTGAAGACCACCTCCTACGCGGAGAACGCGGTTGCGTTGGCCGAAGCGCATCGTCGGGGTGCGTCCGAGGCAATCGTCGCCAACACCCGCGGCGAGTTGTGCGAAGGAACTGGAAGCAACGTTTTCGTCGTGATTGATGGCGTCGTGCACACGCCCTCGCTCGACACGGGCTGTCTGGCAGGTATCACCAGGGAACTCGTTCTCGAATGGGGGCCTGCGGTGGCCGAGCACAGGGAATCTCGATTGCCCTTCGAGGCACTTTTCACCGCCGATGAGATTTTCATTACGTCATCAACGCGCGATGTACATCCGGTGACCCGTGTCGATGATCGTGAGGTGGCGGTCGGTCCGGTCACCGAACTAGTTGCCGCAGAGTTTGCCCGACGGATGGCGGAAGGAATCGATCCGTGAGCGTCACGTTTCGTCGGCTAACCGACGACGAGCTTGCAACGTATCTGCCGCACGCAAAGAAAGGCTACGTTCACGATCTAACGACGGCAGGTGCGTTGTCGCTTGAGCGCGCAACGGCACTGGCGGACAAGGACTTCGATTGGGTCGTCGTTAACGAGACTACTGAGTACTACGGCGCATTCGATGTAATCGACGATTCCCTCGTCAACGTTGCTGTGTTTTGTATTGCTCTCGATGGCGTCGATGTCGCCCACGAGGAGCCGACGTTGCATCTCTACGACCTCGAAGTCTTCGAACCGTACCGGCGTCGAGGATACGGACTGACCATCCTCGGAGAGGTTCGTGAGCTAGCCACAGACAGGGGTGCGACATCTATCCGTCTGACCGTCTGGGCTGGAAATGACGGAGCCCGCGAGCTCTACAGAGTCGCGGGCTTCGCCCCGGAACACGAACGGTTGCGTTACCGCTTGAAAGATTAGGGTTGGTGGATTCTAAACCTCAAAGAGGGCGTCCAGAAAAGAATCAACATCGACGTATTCGGATTCACTCCCGCGGCCGACGATGTTGTAAGACGCTTCGAGGAATGTGCGCAATTCACCGGTGTCCGCTTCGAGTAGAGCGTTACCTCCGGGGCTCGAGAGCGAAATGCAAATGATGTCTCCGTTAGCGTCATGTGCGGGCCAGATAACGACGTCGCCTTCACCGACTGATTCAGTCAGACCGTTTTCGAGTAGCTCACGGGCGAAGACCCAGTTGATATTGCCGTCAGTCGTTCGAAACAACGCGGAAACGGCAAACGGTTCGGCGATTGAGTACGTCAGGGTGGCAGCAACCGGGATGATCCGGTCGTCGCCAAGAACCAGGGTTAGATCAAGGTCGGCGCTTATGGCAGCCATGTTGTCACTCCTTACGTGGGGGTGATGACGTTGTGCCCACAACCTCGTCAATCGAAACATTTAGTTCTCGCTGCGTGATCACCATTTGAGTTGACGATCGTCGGCTAGGGAAGGTTCCTGCGCAGCGCCGGCGCTCGACTAGGCGAATGTCTTTGATAGAGTCGCGCCCACAACGGGCGATTGGCGCAGTGGTAGCGCGCTTCGTTCACACCGAAGAGGTCACTGGTTCGAACCCAGTATCGCCCACCGTTGGTTGCGACCGCCTGCGCGTTTGTCTTGAACGTGGGCCAAACATCTGTCGCCGTACACCCGCGTCCCGTGGTTCTGCGCGAGATTTCACGCACGGTCGGGTTAATGGACGCGACGCCGCCTATTCACGTAACGGATACTTGGTGCCGATACGCTTACCCCGTCCGAGTTCGGCGCTTCGTACCCGCCGAACCCTTCGCAGTGCGCCCTTCGTAGCGGCGTGTTGCCCAATTTAGGAGCACTAGTGCCCAGCATCCACGTTCTTAACGCAGATGGAGTTAGCGAAGAGCGTGAGATGCCGGAAGGCTCTACCGCCGCTGACTTGTTCACTGACCGGTCCATTGTGGTTGCGCGAATCGGCGGAGAGTTGCGCGACCTTGCGACCCTCCTAGCGGACGGGGATACCGTCGAGCCAGTCTCCATTGACAGCGCTGATGGGCGTGCGGTGCTGAGGCACTCCACTGCCCACGTTCTCGCCCAAGCCGTGCAACAACTGCACCCCCAGGCAAAGCTCGGCATCGGGCCTCCCATCCGTGATGGCTTTTACTACGACTTTGATGTAGCAACTCCGTTCACTCCTGATGATCTCGCTGCACTTGAGAAGAAGATGCAGGACATCGTCAAGTCTGGCCAACGGTTCTCACGTCGTGTTGTGTCTGAGGCCGATGCCCGCGCGGAACTTGCCAGCGAGCCGTACAAGCTTGAGTTGATCGGCCTGAAGTCAGGCGAGTCTGACGAGGACATGGCTGATGTGATGGAGGTCGGCGGTGCCGAACTCACCATCTACGACAACCTCGACGGTAAGTCAGGCGAGTTGGTTTGGCGCGACCTTTGTCGCGGCCCGCACGTCCCGACGACCCGAATGATTCCCGCCTTTAAGTTGATGCGTTCGGCCGCCGCTTATTGGCGTGGCAGCGAAAAGAACCCAATGCTGCAGCGGATTTATGGCACCGCGTGGGAAACGCGTGATGCGCTCAAAGAACATCTGGCCTTCCTCGAAGAAGCCGAACGCCGGGATCACCGACGACTTGGTACTGAGTTGGATCTATTCAGTTTCCCCGAGGAAATCGGTTCAGGCTTGGCCGTGTTCCACCCCAAGGGTGGTGTCATTCGTCGCGAGATGGAGCACTACTCACGACTGCGTCACGACGAAGCTGGCTACGAATTCGTCAACACTCCGCACCTGACCAAGGGGCAGTTGTACGAAATCTCCGGGCACCTCGATTGGTACTCGGAGGGTATGTACCCTCCGATGGAACTTGACGCCGAGTACGGGGTGGACGGCGAACTGCGCAAGGCGCCACAGAAGTACTACATGAAGCCGATGAACTGTCCGATGCACAATCTGATTTTCCGTGCTCGTGGGCGTTCCTATCGTGAACTTCCTCTGCGCCTTTTCGAGTTCGGCACGGTCTATCGTTACGAAAAGTCGGGCGTGATTCAGGGTTTGACCCGGGCACGTGGATTCACGCAGGATGACGCCCACATTTACTGCACGGTCGAGCAGATGCCGAACGAACTTGATTCGCTATTGACCTTCGTCTTGGACCTCCTGCGCGATTACGGCCTTGATGACTTCTATCTAGAACTTTCGACCCGCAACGAGACGAAGTTCGTCGGCACCGACGATGACTGGGCTGAAGCGACTGAGACCCTGAGATTGGCTGCCGAACGTCAGGATCTCGAGTTGGTGTTGGATCCTGGCGGGGCTGCCTTCTACGGTCCGAAGATTTCCGTTCAAGCGCGTGATGCCATTGGTCGTACGTGGCAGATGTCGACGATCCAAGTCGATTTCAATCTGCCGCAGCGCTTTGAACTTGAGTACACCGCCGGTGATGGCTCGCGTCAGCGTCCAGTCATGATTCACCGCGCACTGTTCGGATCGATTGAGCGTTTCTTCGCCGTCCTGCTCGAGCATTACGCCGGTGCGTTCCCGGTTTGGCTGGCGCCTGTGCAGGTAGTGGGCATCCCAATCACCGATGGTCACGTCGACTACCTGCACGGAATTGCGGCGCAGTTACGTGCAGCAGGTGTGCGCATTGAGGTCGACAGTTCAGATGATCGTATGCAGAAGAAGATTCGTAACGCGCAGAAGCAAAAAGTGCCTTACATGCTCATCGTCGGTGATGAGGATATGGCCGCGGGTGCGGTCTCGTTCCGATATCGCGACGGATCTCAGAAGAACGGTGTCAGCATCGAGGATGCCATCACCGAGATTCGCGAGGCCATCGCTAGCCGGGTACAGGTCTGACATGCCCGCGGCAGATGCCTGGGACCGACTCTGGAACCCGCACCGGATGGCTTATCTCAAGGGCGAGAACAAACCGACGCATACTGATGAAGGTGACGATTGTCCGTTCTGTCGCGCACCTGGCATGGGTGAGGACGACAGCTTGGTCATCGCGCGCGGGACATCGGTTTATGCCGTTCTCAACCTCTATCCGTACAACACCGGACACCTCATGATCTGCCCGTATCGCCACGTTGCTGATTACACCGATCTCGAGGTGGCCGAGGTGGCGGAGATAGGTGCGTTCACTCAGCATGCGATGGCCACATTGCGGGCCGTATCGGGGGCGCAGGGATTCAACATAGGGATCAACCAGGGCAGCATCGCGGGCGCGGGAATTGCTGGCCATCTCCACCAGCACATCGTTCCGCGTTGGGGTGGAGATACGAATTTCATGCCAGTGGTCAGTGGAACCAAGACAATGCCGCAGCTGCTCGTTGAGACCCGCAAACTGCTATCTGCATCGTGGTGATTGAACGGGCTCGATGGCGTCTTTAAGGCGATTTTGCCTGGTCCTGTATTCGTTGGGCAACGGATCGTGGCATGAGTTCGTAATCGTGAAAGTTTCTGCTGAACATGGCTGTTCCATGCGTTAGTGATCGCAACTCGATCGAGTAGCGAGTGAGCTCGAGCTGCGGAATCTGCGCGATGATTTCGGTCTGACCACCCGGTAGCGGTGCGGTGCTGCCAATGCGTCCACGACGCGTAGTTACATCGCTCATGAGCGCACCGACATATTCGTCCGATGTCCTGATGATCACAGCATCGACAGGTTCTAAGAGCGACATACCCGCGGCGTGCGCGGCTTCCTTGAGCGCTTGTTCGCCGGCTAGCTGAAAAGCCACATCTGACGAGTCGACTGAGTGTGTTTTTCCGCCGACCAGCGTCACGCGGATGTCAACGATCGGATAGCCGGCCGCAACTCCACGCCGCATTTGCTCCTGAACGCCCTTCTCCACTGCCTGGATGTAGTTGTGGGGGATGGCGCCGCCGATGATGCCGTCGACAAACTCGAAACCAGCGCCACGTGGCAGGGTTTCTACCTCGATATCGCAGGCGGCAAATTGTCCGTGTCCGCCGGATTGCTTGGCGAGTCGACCATGGCCGAGGGCATTCGCGGCGAATGTCTCACGTAATGAAATCCGAACTGGTTCTGCGTCCACGTGTACGCCGTAGCGGTTGGCAAGCCGGTCTAGTACGAGTGCCACATGCGTTTCACCCATACACCACAGGACGATCTGTTTGGTTTCGTCGTTGAGTTCCAATCGCATGGTTGGATCCTCAGCGACCAGTCGGGACAAACTCGTCGTCAATTTGTCGTCGTCTGATGCGGTCCTTGCGACTACAGCGATCGGCAACAGTGGTTCAGGAACAAGCCATGGTTCGACAAGTAACGGATGCTCGGAAGATGAAAGAGTGTCAGCTGTCTCGGCCCTAATGAGCTTTGAAACCGCCACGATGTCGCCGGCGATTGCCCGCTGCACCGGGACAAAGGTGCCCCCTGACGCAACATTCAACGCACCGCTCCGTTCGTCGGCGTCGTGATTTGCAAGCCCGCTCTCGGGACTCGCGTGACCCGACACGTGCAGCGTCTGCCCAGATTCCAAAGAACCGCTAAAGATGCGGACAAGTGAGATGCGTCCGACATATGGATCTGTCGTCGTCTTGATCACTTCGGCACATAGAGGGCCGTTCGCATCGCACTCGAGTAAATCGACAGGGTCGCCGTTGGGTGTCGAAACGTAGGGGAGGGGATGCTCTTCGGGAGACGGGAAGCCTCGGACGAGCAACTCAAGTAGCTCGTGGGCTCCGAAGCCAACAGGGGAGGTCGCCGATGCGACAACCGGATAAAAATGTCCGCGAGCCACGGCAACCTCGAGATCGGTGATGAGACCATCTACATCGAGTTCTTCGCCGGCGAGATACCGATCCATCAACGACTCATCTTCACTTTCACCGATGATTGCTTCGACCAGTGAATTGCGCGCGTTCTCGATCAACGGACCATGTTCGAGGTCGGAGTCTCGCACGACGCGTGTCCCCGAGGAGTAATCGTGAATCTTTTGCGAGAGCAAGTCGATCAAGCCAGCGACCGCATAGTTGTCGGCGAGCAA
>JBAXUN010000110.1:0-6590 GCA_037129655.1 Actinomycetes bacterium | reverse complement strand
GCGGCCTGCAACAGGGAGAAGTAGTTATCGCCCGGCTGGCTCACGAGATTGATCGTGACGTTCGGATGTTCGGCCTGGTAGGCCTTCACCAGATTTTGCGTGGCAACCGCATTTTGCTCGGTGCCGTAGTTGTGCCACAGGGTCAATGTGACCGGTGCAGCTGAGGCACCAGACGCGGCCGGTGAGGTCGTATCAGATCCCCCACCGCTTGAACATGCGGCGAGAACGACAGCGGATGCCGCTGCGACTGCCATGAGAGTGAGCTTGCGCACCTGTCCTCCAGTTGTACGTACATTTGGCGAGTTACTTACGTGAGTTCCGTACTGGATATTCGTTGGTTCACTTCATTTCGTGCATTCACATTCTGCGAACAGTTGTGTTCTCAGGACCTTCCCACTACTGGAGGCACGAATACTCGTGCCTCGGGTGTGTCGGCTCTTAAGAAATCGAGGTCGCAGCCGAGATCGGCTTGCGTGACATGTCGTTGGTAGAGCATTGGCCACCCACGAATATGGGCAGACACCGGAGGTACCCATTCGTCCCGACGACGTGCCAACTCTTCGTCCGATACCTCGAGTTCGAGGGTTCCGGCGATCGCGTCCAACGTAATGATGTCCCCATCGCGGACAAACGCAAGTGGTCCACCGACGGCGGCTTCAGGTGCAGTGTGCAGAACACAGGTTCCGAACGAGGTACCACTCATGCGAGCGTCCGTCACCCGCACCATGTCATGCACACCGGCGGCGGCCAATTTGGCTGGGATCGGGATCATTCCCCATTCCGGCATGCCGGGAACCGCCACCGGACCAGCACCGCCGAAAACCAACACAGTCTCAGGGGACACTGTCAGAGCCTCGTCGTCGATACGCGAGCGCATGTCGTTATAAGAATGGAATACCAGCGCCGGTCCGCTATGGCGAAGTAGATGCGGACTTGCTGCCGAAATCTTGATCAGGGCACCACGCGGGGCAAGGCTTCCGCGCACTACGGCAAAGGCACCGTCGTTGAACATCGGCTCACCTATGGGACGAATCGCACGGCCGCGAGGTCTCGCATCTAATGCCTCCGCGCGCCAGGTACGCCCCGAGGCAGTGAGCGCGGAGTCGTCGAACCGGGTACCCAACTCACGCACCATGGCCGGCACTCCGCCGGACTCGTGAAAGTCTTGAATCAGTAGCGAACCCGACGGTTCGACATCGGCAAGAACGGGAACCGTCTGGGCTATGCGTCCAACATCATCCAACGTGAGCGACGCAGCCGTACGCCCGGCAATCGCCAGCAAATGTAAGACAGCATTTGTTGAACCACCACACGCGCTAAGCATCCGAATTGCATTTGCGAAGGCCGTATCGGTGAGAATCGTCGACGGCTTTACGTCGTCCTTGACCATGGCGACGATGCGCTCACCCGTCGCATACGCAGCCGCGACTCTGTCCGGATCATCGGCGGGAATCGATGCACTCCCCGGCAAGCACATGCCCAACGTTTCGGTGACGATTGCCATGGACGATGCAGTGCCCATCGTGTTGCATGCGCCCTGACCGCAGTTCAAGCATGACTCGAATTCAGCCCAGTCCGCATCGCTCATCTCACCGGTGCGATGTTGTTCCCACGCCCGCCACAGATCCGTTCCCGTGCCGACTCGCTTACCGCGGAACTTCGCGATCGGACGAGCGCCGCCGGTCAGCACAAGGGTTGGAACATCTGTTGAAACAGCGCCCATGAGAGCTCCGGGGACGGATTTATCGCAATTGGCTAGAAGCACAACTCCGTCGATCGGATACGAGCGGATGTACTCCTCAACTTCCATCGCCAACAGATTGCGATACAGCAGAGCAGAGGGCTTCATGAGGTCTTCACCCATGCTCATGACAGAGAACATGACTGGGATCCCACCGGCGGCAACGATGCCGGCACAAACGTCAACCGCGAGGGCACGCAACGGAAGGTTGCACGGATTCAAGTCTGACGACGAGTCCGCGACACCAATGATGGGTCGAGTGTCGTTCGCCTGGATATCTAGTCCAGACGTGCGTAAGGCGACGCGATGAGCAACGGCAACTTCGTCATCACCAGCGAACCACTCGCTACTTCTCACCTGCACTCCTCCTCTCGCAATCATCGTTTAGTCAGTACTTCCAGTGGTTTAGCGCCTTACTACAGTTCAGGAACTCCAAGCCCGGCGGCCCCCGGCGACGATTGCGTAATGTCCGCACCGGATCGTTCCAACCATTCCATCGATATCTGCGCTCGACGCACCTTCTCACGTCCGATCAATTCCGCGTCAGCCTGCAGGTGCATGCCCGATGGGTAAATACCGCGAGAGTTACGCAGACCAAACTTGGCGTAGAGCGGGGCAGCCACTCCCACTAGATCGGCGACCTGCTCGCCTCGGACAACGCCGCCGAATGAATCAGGTGCCTCGACGTACAGGTCGAGCGGCAGATCTGTGACCGAGCGCATTTCAGCAAGCTCGTGCAAGGTGAGATCCGTTGGCAAATTCACGGTATGCGCGCCTAAGGACTCAAGCACCCCCAGTGTTGCTGCATTCGACGGTGCCAACATGACCGAGACTTTCCACACCACTGAGGCGGGGATTTCGCCGCGCAACTGCGCTTGCTTCAGGACGTGCAGAAGACCGAGGTCTGCGATGAGAAAGCCACGAATTCCGCAGTCGATCGCGCGTAGGACATCCTCGACTGCATAGCGGAATTGACGCATCCCGCGGATTGCCCCGCCAAGAGCTGGGCCTTCAGGCGAACGCGACATTGCCTGAGTGCCCCACTCTTCACGTGGTCCAACGAACAGGGAAATCTCTAAACCCGCGTCAGCTGCAATTCGCGACATCTCACGAAGCTCGGCCAGCGTGTGAAGCATCGCGCCGCTGCCCTGGGAAACTCGATTGACGACAACGCCGCGCTTGCTGGCTTCGTCAAGGACAGCGCTGAGCACGTCCGGTCCTTCGACTGAGGGGATTTCGATGCGCATATGTGCACCGTCCGGAAACCGTGCCGCACTCGCAGCCGGTACCGATTCCGCAGGTAACCCCGCAGTCGAAATGATCTGATCGGAAATCACGTCACAATCCCTTCACTTATCGTGCCTGTCATACGCCATCACGCTTCAAAACCAATGGTCGTGGCAATACCGAATCGGTATCCATCGGCCATAGCGATGAATCTGTTACGAAGTCGACCCCATCGGCCGTAATCACATACGTATCTTCATCTTTCAATCCCCCACCAAGGCTGGGGTTCCACGCCACCGCAGTATTTTCGACAATCTCCTGCGCCCACCATGGACTGCTGGTCTGAGCTGGTGAAATCTCAAACTCCCGCTGGGCATAACCAATAGGGCCACCCTGGTAGTGCTCACTCCATGCGCCCGCGTGGCCGTTGGCTGCATAGGAATCGGCCAACGTCTCCAGAACAGTTCCATACGTCGCGCCCGGCACACCTGCGCGCAGTACCTCACGATGAATCGCACGTGGCACGTCGAGTCGCGCTTCGAGTTCCGAGGTGTCGCCGAGTGCTGTGTACCTGGTTAGTGCGACATGAAGCCCATGATGACGCGCAACGAGCACGGCCATGACGCAGTTACGCGTAGGGGCACCAACCGCCACCGGGTGCCTATATCGAGTCAGCCGTTCATCGGCGCCAACCAGTAAGACTGGTGCATCACCGCCGAACCGCTCAACGGCGTTTGCAATGCGACCCGCGATGGCCGTGTCGGTTTCACCGGGCTCCCATATCCGCAGCGCATCCTCAACGGCTAGCGCCGAATTACGTCCAAGTTCCCGCAATCGCACAAGCTCGTCCGCATTGAGGGCAAGACGGATTTGCGTTAACTCATGGTCGATGTTGTGTGCGAATGCCGGATGTCCGTCGCTGCCGATGTGCTGTGGGTCACCGCCAAGCAGTTCAGTGGCAGCCGCAACCATCGCGTCGGCATCCCACCACGGCACTGAGACCAGGCCCACGCCGGTGGGCAACAATTCTTCGCGGACGCGCCGCTGTTCAACCTCTGTGGTCACAACCGTGTACGAATCCGGACCAATGACCACCCACACCGTGTCGAGCGCGGCGGTGCGATCAATGGGTGGGTTGATTCCGGGGATTGCCCAAGCGACCGGCCCGGGCCTGGTCAACACGATCCCGGCCAACCGCACTGGCGCGCCGATGGAGTGATCAATGGTGTTGTTCGCCGAAGCATCGAGCAGGCTGCGCGCACGTGAGAGTGGGCTCTCATCTGGTGCTAGCACCATGTCACACTCCCTGCTATGTTCGGCTGTGCAGAACCCAGTTCGTTGAATCGCTTGAGCAAACCAGTCACGAGTAGCCAAGTCAAGTACGTTACGGTTCATTCTTGAACGCATGTACGGCTATGCCGAACGGAGGGGTGAGATGAGCACACAGGCAGGTGTCGAACCCACTGATGCAGAGTCATCGGTTGGGGCGCGCGATCGCTACACGGTCGGGAGTGTCGCCCGGGCACTGACCGTTTTAGATACCGTCGCGGCCGCACCCGATGAGGGAATCACCGTCTCAGAAATCGCTCGCACCCTCGGCACCTCAAAATCCACGGCCTTCTCCCTCGTCCGAACGCTCGTGAGCCGCGGCTTCTTACGTGAAGTGCATCCTGGCCCGCGGTACCACCTCGGAATGGCACTGGTTCGGCTCGGCGACGAAGCGACGCGCGGATTTCCACTTGGTCGGGTCTGTGAACCAGTGCTCCTACAACTCAGCCGCGACACAGGCCTAACGACGAGGGCAGCGATCTCTGATCACGGCTATCCCATCTTTATCGCCAGAGTTGATTCGCCAGGGGCAATCAGGTTTCACACGGCCCTCGGCGTCCGCGAGCTTCCACATACAAGCTCAGCAGGAAAAGCGATTTTGTCGCAGATGAGTCGAGGCGATGTCGAAGCCCTAATACAAGACACCGGGCTGCCCCGACGCACTCGCAAAACAATCACTACGTTGACTGACCTCGAACTAGATCTCGAGGCCACTCGTCGTCGTGGATATGCCATTGATGACGAGGAAGACGTAGAGGGAGTATTTTGCGTTGCTGCTCACTTCGTCGACCGCAATGGCAAGGTGACGGGAGCGGTCAGCGCTACCGGCATCAAACTCGATCAAAGTGCACGTCAGATTGAAGAACTAGGTCATGCCGTGCAACGGGCAGCTAACGCTGTCAGTGCACTCGTCAGCGACAGTGGTCGCAGAGGGTTGATGTTGTAATGCGCGCACTCACTGTCGTCGAACCAGGAATCGTCCAGTTACAAGAACGTGAAGAGCCCATCGCCGGCGGGCATGAACTCATCATCGCGCCATTCGTCGTCGGAGTCTGTGGAACTGATCTCGACATCATTGACGGAACAATCGACCCCGACTTCGTCAACTACCCCATCGTGATCGGCCATGAATGGGCCGGTGAAATCACCAGCGGTAATGCTGCTTTCCCAGTCGGTACACGAGTCGTCGTCGAAGGGGTGATCGCTTGCGGCACCTGCGCGGAATGTTTGCGCGGCGCCACGAACAGATGCGCGGTGTACGACGAATATGGTTTCACCCGCGATGGCGCTGCGATGGATTCTGTCTGCGCGCATCCGGATCTCGTGCACGTCATCAATGACAACGTGAGTTGGGAGTCCGCGGCCTTAACTGAGCCATCCGCCGTGGTTTTACGGGCGTTACAGCGCATTGATCCTGATCAAGGCGAAACCGTGTTGGTGGTCGGCGACGGCACGATCGCGATGATCGCCGCACTGCTAATTCGCCAGTGGAACCCAGCTAGCGTGACAATGCTTGGTGCCCGTGACGAGCAGCGAGAGTTGGCAGCAACTGCTGGCGTCGATGTGTTTACCACCGACCCTGACCAGACGGCTACGGGTTACTCACTGATCATTGACGCGGCCGGTGCAATCGCAGCCACAACTACGGCGCTAACGCGCGCCAACCGCGGCGGACGCATTGCCCTACTTGGATACCCCGGACACGGAAAGACAGCACCATTGCCCGTCGACGACGTCATCAACGGAGACCTCCTCATCATCGGCAGTTTCTCCTACACGCGCAGCGCCTGGGCCGCGACCGTCGCGTTACTCAACTCCGGAACATTCGATCCCGGATTCCTTGTCACACATCGCTTTTCCCTAAACGACTACGAATCAGCCATCGCCGCACTACGCAAACCTGTTGGTACGCGCGGCAAAGTACTTATGGAGGTCAGCCAATGAGCGTGCAGCCGGAACGTCAATGGGATGTCGTCGTACCATCGGCCTGTGAGATCGGCGAACGACCCCTTTGGGATGTCAGAACGGGAACGTTCGTCTGGGTAGATATTCCGACCGGAACGATGCACCGTACGACAGTGGGTGGCCCACTTCCGTGGCCTACCACCTCGCAGGTGTTGGGGCAGAACGTCGGAGTCGCAGTTCTACGCGAAGTAGGTGGCACTGCGGTGGCGGTCGACGGACGTATCGTCTTTCTTAACGAAGACGGCGAGGAAGACGCTGCACCGTTAGTGATCGACATGCCGCACAACACCATGTTCAACGACGGAATGTGCGACCCGGCAGGCCGCTT
>JBAXUN010000011.1:0-32133 GCA_037129655.1 Actinomycetes bacterium | reverse complement strand
CCGCGCATCCGGCAGTGATTCGTCCCCGTAGTTTCATTCGGCAATAGTAGGCAGCACTTTCATCCCTTGACCTGCCAAGTAGCCGAAGCGATTAGCAATTCCGCCCGAGTGGATCACGCATAGGACACAGGGTGATTGGTTCGTCGCTTTGCGTTACAGCCGCACGCGCGCTGCTCGAGTCACTGTGTTGAGTAGACCAGCTCGCCTTCGACGTACGTGCGGGTGACGTGGGTGTCGGCAATCGTTGTTGTCGCTGAGTCGAACGGATCGCGATCGAGAACGACGAGATCGGCGTACGCACCTTCTACTAGGTGACCGGCGACGTCATCGTTATGCATGATGCGGGCTGTCCCAGAGGTATAGGCACTGTATGCCTGGGCCAGTGTGAGTTGGTTGTGCGCATAGAGCGGCTCTGCGTAGGCTCCCGTCGCTCCGGGGCCGGTGCGATTCACGGCTACGTGCATTCCTTCTAGGGGGTTGGCTGACGAGACCGGCCAATCGCTACCAGCCGCGAGACGACTACCGGCACGAAGTAATTCGGCGAACGGATACTGCCATGACGATCGTGGCTCACCGAGGAATGGAATCGTGAGTTCATCCATTTGAACTTCATGACATGCCCACAGCGGCTGCGCATTAGCGGTTGCGTTGAGACGGGCAAAGCGTGGAATGTCATCGGGGTGTACGACCTGAAGGTGGGCCAGGTGGTGACGGTTATCGGTTGGACCATTCGTCGCGAGTGCGACCTCGATTGCGTCAAGCGCCTCGCGGACTGCGCGATCGCCGAGTGAATGGAAGTGCACCTGGAATCCGGCGCCATCAAGGGTGGTGACGTACTCGCGAAGTGCGATCGGATCGACGAAGCTCAGGCCAGAGTTTTCCGTCGAACAACCGCAACCGTCGAGGTAAGGCTCGGTCATTGCGGCCGTGTAGTTTTCGGCCACTCCGTCCTGCATGATCTTGATCGTGGTTCCGCGGAATCGTCCGACCACGGCCTCAGCGCGACGATCGATTAGATCCTGGATTTGATCAGCACTGCGGTTGCGATCCCACCAGAGGCATCCGACAACGCGAGCCTTCAGGTCACCATTGCGAGCGGCCTTGATGTAGGTCGGCAGGATGTCATCGTTGCCGAATACCTCACCGACTGCGGCATCCTGCCAGCCGGTAATGCCGAGGGAGAACATGTGCTTCTGCTCAGCCATCAACCCGGCGTAATCCGCTTCCGGTGTAGAGCCTGGCACGAATCGATCTACGAGAGACATGGCGCCCTCGTGCAGGGTTCCGGCGGGGAAGCCGTCCGGCTCACGTTCGATACGTCCGTCGCTGGGATCTGCAGTGGCTGCGGTAATGCCTGCGATCTCAAGTGCTTTGGTGTTCACCCATGCGCCATGACCATCGCGATTTGTTAAGAACACGGGACGGTCGGGGACGACTGAATCAAGCATCTGTCGAGTCGGAGTGCCATTTGGGAAATCACCCATGTGCCAGCCGGCCCCGCTGATCCACGCCACGTCGGGATGGGATTGGGCGTAGGCGCGTACTAGCTCAATCGTCTCATCCGCTGAGTGGGCGCCGTGGACATCGCACAGAAGCATGTTGACGCCGGCGAGCAGCGGATGGGCGTGTGAATCCTGAAAACTGGGGGACAGAAGCTTCCCGGAAATGTCGACGATGTCTGTGGACGCGTCGGCTAGTTCGCGAATCTGCTCATCGGTGCCTATGGCGGCAATTCGTCCATCGCGAATAGCAACGGCAGCACGCTGCGGTGCACCGAGGGCTTCACTGAAGATAGATCCGCCGACGAATGCAGTGGTGATCTTTGAATCCGACATCGTCATCCTTATGTGCGCCCCGTGACCGATGGGGAGAACCTACCGGAGAGTTTCAGATCAAGTAGTGAGTCCCGGGCGGTTGGCCCAAATTGCTCTACTTCGTTCCGACGATGCAGCGGGCGGCGCCAGGGATGTGAATACGCCCATCCCTCACGTAGCTGCCTGCTGAAGCAATCACACGATTCGCAATTCGCTCTCGGGTCGCTTCGTCTGCTTTCCGCAGAGCCGCAACCGCGAGCGAGACGTGCTCGCTCATCATCTGCCAGTACTGCTCTGGGGATTCGGTCACGAGCTCGATGTCAACATCCCACTCGGCCACATCACGCAGGCCCGCCACCTCGTACAACGCGCTGACGTACCCGGGGGCGGCGCACCGATACATGTTCGGTCCGTTTGGGTCGGCCGCTGGAAGTTCAGTCTCGGCGGCGATGGCCTGCATGACGACGGTTGTCCACGGATTCGATTCCGGCTTGACCCATACCGACGAGCAGATGCGGCCTTCCGGTTTGAGTACGCGCGTGAACTCGGCTGTAGCGCGAGCTACATCGGGAAGAAACATGTACCCGAACCGCACCGAGACACTGTCGAAGGTCGTGTCAGCGAAAGGTAGATCCTCGGCGCTGCACACCTTGGTCTCGAAGTTGGTAATCCCTTGCGCGCTCGCTCGTCGAGTCGCAACGTCGAGCATCTCGGGCGCGAGGTCTGTTAAGACGACGTGCCCACTCAATGCGAGCCCAGCGATGGTCAGCCCTGGCTCGCCCGTGCCCGATGCGATATCCAGATGCTGTTGATTTTCGGCGATATGGAGATGGTCGATCATCGCGGTACTTACGGGACGTAGCTGGTCCATGATGACCGAGTCCCACGTGTCCCAGCCCGTGGAAAGTCCGGCCCAAGCTTCTCGCTGACTATTTCGGATCTCATCGCCGCTCTGCATTGGTCCCCCGGCCTCGAATGGACCCAGCGTACTCGGGTGTGCCCCCGGCAGGAGTCCGTCGGCCGTCTGTTGACGGCCTCCTCCTCGAATCCTAGCTGTGTCATGAGAACGCCTTTTCCTAACCCCGCACTCGTGCGAGGTTAGGAAAAGGCGTGCCCCCGGCAGGATTCGAACCTGCGCGCATGCCTCCGGAGGGCACCGCTCTATCCCCTGAGCTACGGGGGCCAGGAATGCAATGACCCTATCAGCGCCGATGTCGGTAGGCTCAATCCATGACCCCCGAACTCCTGTCTGCCGCTATTCGTCACGCTGTCGTTACCTGCGTTGAGCGCGGCGACCTCAATTTGGAGCCGGGTCAAATACCGCAGGACGTGGTGGTCGAACGACCCAAGAGTCTTGACCACGGAGATTACGCGACAAATATCGCGCTTGTACTTGCCAAGCCCTCCGGCAGCAACCCGCGCGCGGTTGCCGAAATCGTGGCCGGCGAACTGCGTGAAATCGAAGGCATCACCAAGGTTGACATCGCAGGACCAGGGTTTTTGAATATCACTCTTGATGCAGCCTCCCTCGGCGAGACGGCTCGCAATGTTGTCGTTGCAGGGCAGATGTACGGTCACATCGATCGATACGCCGGCCAGCGCTTCAATGTCGAATTCATTTCTGCCAACCCGACCGGCCCGCTACACCTCGGTCACACCCGTTGGGCTGCGGTTGGTGACGCACTTGCCCGCGTGCTCGAAGCAGCCGGTGCCACCACGGCCCGCGAGTTCTACATCAACGACCGCGGCGTGCAGATGGATAAGTTCGGTCAGTCGATCGAGGCCCGTGCCCTTGGCACTGATGTCCCCGAGGGTGGATACCAAGGCGCTTACATCGACGATCTTGCCAAGCAGGTCGTCGCCGCGGACCCAAACATCGTGAACCTGCCCGAACCAGATCGTTACGAGGCATTCCGCGAAGCGGGCTATGCCCTTCAGCTTCAACAGCAGAAGGACGTTCTCGATAACTTCAACACCCACTTCGATGTCTGGTACTCCGAGCGCACCCTGCACTCTTCAGGTGCGGTCGATCGTGGCTTCGAAAAACTTCGCTCAGAAGGTCACGTCTTCGAGCTCGATGGCGCAACCTGGCTGCGTACAAGTCAGTTCGATGACGATAAGGACCGCGTGCTCATCAAGGCTGACGGTGAGCTCACCTACTTCGCGTCGGACACTGCTTACTACGTCGACAAGCGCGCTCGCGGTTTCGATGTTTGCATCTACCTGCTGGGCGCCGATCACCACGGATACGTCAATCGTCTTCGTGCCGTCTCTGCCTGTGCCGGTGATGATCCCGATGTCAACATTGAGGTCCTCATCGGCCAGCTCGTGAAGATGTTCAAAGATGGTGAAGAGGTCCGGTTGTCGAAGCGTGCTGGCAACATGATCACCCTTGAGGATCTCGTTGACGAGGTAGGCGTAGACGCTGCGCGCTACTCACTCATTCGCTATCCCGTCGAAAGCCCTCTGACTCTCGATCTCGATCTGTTGGTTTCACGGACGAACGACAATCCGGTCTACTACGTGCAATACGCACACGCTCGGATTTCCTCGGTGCTACGCGGCGCCGCTGATCTTGGAATCGACTGGCGCACAACTGATTTCGATCCCTCACTCCTTACCCACGACCGTGAGACGGGGCTGCTAGGTGCCATTGCTGAATTCCCACGGGTCGTTGCCTCAGCAGCCGAACTTCGTGAGCCGCACCGTATTGCGCGCTACCTAGAGGAGCTGGCCACGGCGTATCACAAGTTCTACGACGTGTGCCGTGTGCTCCCGGGTGCCGATACAGAACTCGAGCCGATCAACATATCCCGGCTCTGGCTATGCGCCGCTGCACGTCAGACATTGGCGAATGGGCTGAGCATTCTCGGAGTCAGTGCACCAGAACGCATGTAGTCACGCCTGCATGGCAGTGGCTGTATGCACGATCGACACCAGTAACCTTGGCTCATGCGTGCACATCCCGCCGGGCCCCGTCATGGCGACATGGTCTCTGCCCTTGGCGTGCCAGCTGCGCCGGCCGACTCGGCATCGCTACACGAGCTCTCGCCCGTTGTTTGGCCGATCAATGTCTCGCGGGGATCGGGTGACAATCTGGCCCAGCGGTCACTCGAGGTTGCCGGCCTTGACGTCAGGGATATCGCCGACGAATTCGGCACCCCGCTTTACGTGCTTGACGAGGGTGACTTCCGTTCGCGCGCGGCCGCATTTCGTCGGGCGTATGACGACAGCGACATTCCGGGCAAGGTCTACTACGCAGGTAAGGCGTTCCTGTCTGCCACCACTTTGCGCTGGCTTAGCGACGAGGGCCTGAATCTCGACGTCTGCACAGGTGGGGAGCTTGCGCTGGCATTGCGAGCGAGCTTCCCGGCTGATCGCATCTCATTCCACGGTAACAACAAAAGTCATGACGAGATTGAAACGGCCGTTGCAGCAGGGGTCGGTAGTTTCGTTATCGATTCATATGAAGAGATCGCCAGAGTGGCGGCCGCCGCGACTCGGCACCACGTGGTTGTCGACGTACTCGTCCGGGTAACGGTCGGGGTCGAGGCACACACCCACGAGTTCATTGCCACCGCACATGAGGATCAAAAGTTCGGCCTCTCGCTGAGCACTGGTGCCGCCGCCGAGGCGGTTCGTCGCATCGTGAAACTGCCGTCGCTAAACCTCGTTGGATTGCACTCGCATATCGGATCGCAGATCTTCGACGAGGCCGGCTTCGAAGTTTCCGCCCACCGACTCGTCGGTCTGGCAGCCGCAGTGCGCGATGAGCACGGATTCGAAGTTGCCGAGCTCAACCTTGGCGGCGGCATGGGTATTGCGTATCAATCCGATGATGATCCGATGACGCCCGATCAGATGGCGACATTGCTACGAGGAATCATCACGCGAGAGTGCGCGGGGTACGGCCTGAGCTTGCCGCGCATTGCTGTCGAACCGGGACGAGCGATCGTCGGGCCTTCGATGTTCACGCTTTATCGGGTGGGCACTGTAAAAGAGATCGACCTCGGTAACGGCCATGCACGTCGTTACGTCAGCGTCGATGGGGGAATGAGCGACAACATTCGCACCGCCCTCTACGACGCGGAATACACCGTGCGGCTCGCGTCCCGGGTTTCGGAGGCCGATGCCGTCCTGGCACGTGTGGTCGGCCGTCATTGCGAATCTGGCGACATCGTCGTGCGCGATTGCTGGTTGCCGGGAGATGTTAGTGCGGGCGACCTACTCGCCGTGGCGGCGACGGGGGCTTACTGCCGAGCGATGGCTTCGAACTACAACTACGTTCCGCGCCCTGCTGTGGTCGGGGTTCGTGACGGTAAGACCAATCTCGTACTGCGCGGTGAGACGATCGACGATTTGCTCGCATTCGATCCTGCGCTGTAGGTCGCCGGATTGCCGACGAGATTCCATGCCGTGCACCCGTTGTTCACCCTGAGTAAAGACCTAAGAGCGATGATTAGGCCGAATGTGCTGAAAACGAGCGGGTCGGTGTCTCAACCTCGTCCCGGAAATGGCACGCTAGGTAACCGCGAGTACTGCTCGCGTGATCGTTTCACCGTATAAGGAGCGCAATGAGCACCCCAACCGAAATCACCGTTGCATTGCTCGGTGGTGGCACGGTAGGTAGTCAAGTGGCCCGGTTGCTGGGGGAGTCCGCTGGCGACCTCACCGCTCGGGTTGGTGTGCCGCTTCGACTAACGGGTGTTGGTGTTCGCGATACCTCAAAGGTTCGCGAAGGAATTGACGCATCACTCATCACCGGCGATCTGGAGGCATTGGCCTCCTCGGGTGCCGACATCGTGGTTGAGGTGATGGGCGGCGTCGAACCTGCTCGATCGCTGATCTTGGCAGCGATGGCGGCCGGTTCATCGGTCGTTACCGCCAACAAGGCGCTCCTCGCCGCTGATGGTCACACCTTGCATGCGGCCGCTGAGAAGTACGGCGTCGACCTTTACTACGAGGCCTCCGTTGCCGGTGCCATTCCGCTACTTCGTCCGCTGCGTGAATCGCTGGCTGGTGACAAAGTTCGTCGCGTGATGGGCATCGTCAACGGCACCACCAACTTCATCCTGACGAAGATGGACGAAGAGGGTGCCGACTATGCCGAGGTGCTCGCTGAGGCTCAGGCACTTGGCTACGCCGAGACTGACCCGACCGCCGATGTTGAGGGACATGACGCGCAAGCCAAGGCCGCGATTCTCGCTGGCTTGGCCTTCCACACGCGCGTGTCCATGGATGATGTTTCGTGTGAGGGTATTTCGAAGGTCTCAGCCCAGGATGTGCAAGCTGCCCGCGATATGGGCTTCGTGATCAAGCTACTCGCTATCGCCGAGCTCAGTGAAGATGAGCAGGGCGTCATCGTTCGCGTTCATCCAGCCATGGTTCCTCGTAATCACCCGCTCGCTGGCGTTCGTGGCGCGTTCAACGCCGTCTTCGTTGAAGCTGAGTCGGCTGGTCAAGTCATGTTCTACGGTCGTGGTGCCGGTGGTGCTCCAACGGCCTCGGCGGTTCTCGGTGACATCGTCGCCACCTCGCGTAATCGGGTGGCTGGAGCTCGCGGCCCCGGTGAATCGACTTATGCCGATCTCGAGGTCCGCGGGATCGGCGATGCGGTAACCCGTTATTACGTGAATCTGCACGTCGCCGATCGTCCCGGTGTTCTTGCCGCTGTCGCTCAGGCATTCGCTGACAACGGCGTCAGCATTCAGAACGTTCGTCAGGATGGTCATGGTGATGAGGCTGGACTGATCGTGCGCACCCATACTGCTCGCGATTCAGATCTTGCTGCCACCATGGAGCAGCTACGCCGCAACGACGCGGTACGTGATGTTGTCGGTGTTATGCGTGTTGAAGGCGAGGACGGTCGATGAGTGCGACTGCCGGAGCGCCGCAATGGCGCGGAGTTATTGAGGAATACCGCGATCGCCTACCGGTGACGGACAAGACCCCCGTGGTTACCTTGCGCGAGGGTGGCACGCCTTTGGTTGCCGCCTGCGTTCTGTCGGAGATGACAGGCTGCGAGGTATGGCTCAAGGTTGAAGGCCAGAATCCGACCGGATCATTCAAAGATCGCGGTATGACAATGGCTATCTCGATGGCTGCCCAAGATGGTGCTAAGGCCGTGATCTGTGCGTCAACCGGAAACACCTCGGCATCGGCTGCAGCATACGCGGTGAAGGCTGGAATGATCTGCGCAGTCTTGGTGCCCCGCGGCAAGATCGCGATGGGCAAACTGGCCCAAGCACTCGTACATGGCGCCCATCTGTTGCAGGTGGATGGCAACTTCGACGACTGCCTCACGTTGGCTCGTAAGTTGAGTGAGAGCTACCCGGTGGCTCTCGTTAACTCCGTGAACCCGGCGCGCATTGAAGGTCAAAAAACTGCGGCCTTCGAGATCGTCGACTTCCTCGGCGACGCACCGGATATTCACTGTCTGCCAGTTGGTAACGCAGGAAATATCACCGCGTACTGGAAGGGCTTCACCGAGTACAAGAACGATGGAATGGCCACCAAGCGTCCCCGTGAGTGGGGATTCCAAGCGGCTGGCTCAGCACCGATCGTTAACGGTGCGCCGGTGCTGTCACCCTCCACAATCGCAACTGCGATTCGCATCGGTAACCCGGCTTCGTGGGAGCAGGCTATCAACGCTCGCGATGAGTCCGGCGGGCGTATCGAAGCGGTGACCGATCGTGAAATCCTCTCCGCCTACCGCTTGCTAGCTTCCAAGGAAGGCGTCTTTGTTGAGCCTTCGTCGGCCGCGTCAGTTGCCGGCCTGTTGCAGTTGCACGCCGCCGGTCAGCTCGATCTGGGGCAGCGAATTGTCTGTACGGTCACCGGGCACGGCCTGAAGGATCCAGAATGGGCAATCTCGGGTGCTCCGACACCTCAGGGTGTCGCTGTCGACGCCCATGAGGCGGCTGTTGCGCTCGGATTGGTCTGACATATTCGTGCAGGTCGTGTTGTCGATGAGGGGATGTTTCGATGAGTGTTAGCGGACGCCCTATGTTCCGAGCCGCGGCAACTCGTGTGCGGGTACCGGCTACGTCGGCCAACCTAGGCCCTGGCTTCGATGCATTCGGCTTGGCCGTCACCCTCTACGACGACGTCATTGCGCAGATAACGGACGAATCTGGGGTTCGGGTCGATGTTCACGGTGAAGGTGCCGATGGTGTGCCGCGTGATCACCGTCACCTTGTTGCAAAGACAATGATGCGCGCATTCGACGTGATGGGTGGACGACCACGCGGACTTGACCTCGTCTGCGCAAACCGAATTCCGCATGGTCGTGGCCTTGGCTCATCAGCCGCTGCGATTGTGAGCGGCTTGGTCTTGGCGCGTGCACTCGTCGTCGGTGGTGACGAGCGCCTTGTCGATTCAGATCTTCTTGAGCTGGCAGTGGAGATCGAGGGGCATCCGGACAACGTCGCCGCGTGCCTCTACGGAGGGGCCACCATCGCCTGGACCCGAGCCGACGATGCGCATCCGGGAATCGGAGTTCTGCCACTGGCACCGTCGAATGACATCGTCCCGGTTGTGTGCGTGCCAAGCACCTCAGTGGCAACGAAGAAGGCTAGATCCCTTCTGCCAGAGCTGATTCCGCATGCGGACGCAGCATGGAATGCAGCGCGGGCGGCGATGCTTTCGATTGCGTTGACTCAGCGAACAGATCTGCTTTTCGAAGCGACTGAAGACCGTCTTCATCAGAATTACCGTCGCTCTGCATTTCCGCGTAGCAGCGATCTCGTCGAGAAGTTGCGGTCGGCTGGTATCCCCACCGCGATCAGCGGTGCTGGCCCGACAGTGATCGCATTCGCAAACTCTGAAACTGCAGCTCAGGTGGAGGCCATGGCGGGTGCTCGATTCACCACCGACATCCTTGGCATAGATCGTGAGGGAACGCGGATCGTCGCGCTCGACTCGTGATCGTTGGGTTGCTGGGCAATCTGCGTTGACCTAATTAGCCGATGGTGGAGACGCACCTGTGCTTGAGGTGATACTCTGGAGTTGCTCCTGAACCTTTTGATCCGGATCTCTCCGGCGAAAGCACTGGTAAGCGGGCCTCCCAATTTTTTGTCGGGATACTTCCCGTCCGCCTCCAGAAGGACGCAGTCGCATCCATACCCGTTCACGTGAACGATATGAGCGAACGCGTACACCCACCGATGGATGTACGTATGACACCTCCGTCTCGGAAAGGTTTGCTCGGTGACCGAGACCACCCAGAACACCCGCAAGTCCGGCAGCATCTCAACGATGTTGCTCCCAGAACTCAAATCGCTCGCCAGCTCCATGGGTATCCCAGGGGTATCGGGGATGCGTAAGGCCGACCTCGTATCGGCAATCAGCGCCAAACAGGGCGGTGGATCATCATCCCGCCCTGAGCGCACCAGCACATCGAACTCGGAGTCTCCGGCACGTGAGCCTCAGGCGGCCGATAGCAGTGACCGATCCGAGTCGCGTGAAACGCGTTCCTCAGACGAGGCAGGCGATCGTGCGCCACGCCAGAGCCGCCAACGTGACCGCGGCCGTGGCCCCCGCAATGATCGCGAGCCTCGACAGGATTCGTCGAACTCCACTGACGAGCGGTCGACAACACCTTCCTCAGATTCCGATGGCGAACGCTCAAACGACCGCAATTCTGGTGATCGCAACAACGATCGCAGTAATAACGATCGCAACAGCAGCGATCGCAACTCTGGCGATCGCAACAGCAGTGACCGCAACAGCAGTGACCGCAATGCCGACCGTAACAACGGCGATCGTACGAACAGTGAACGCACTAACAACGGTGATCGCAATAGCAACGATCGCAATAGCAGTGATCGCAATAGCAGTGACCGCGGAGATCAGGGCGGCTTCGATGATGACCGCAATGGACGCAACCGTCGTCGCCGTCGTGGTCGTGAACGCACAGGTACTGGCTTCGAGCGCAACGATCGCAACGATCGACAGAGTCGTGACCGTCGCCCACGGGGCATGGAGGGCGACTTCGAGTACAGCGAGGATGACGTTCTCGTACCCGTAGCCGGGATCTTGGACATCATGGACAGCTACGCATTCGTTCGCACGAGTGGTTACCTGCCTGGTCCCAACGACGTCTATGTCGCGCTCTCGATGGTCAAGCGATTTGGTCTTCGCAAGGGCGACGCTGTTACCGGCATGGTCCGCCAGCCACGTGAGGGCGAAAAGCAGCAGAAGTTCAATCCGGTCGTACGCATCGACACGGTGAATGGTGCCGAGCCTGAGGCGTCGAAGGGTCGAGTTGATTTCAGCAAGCTGACCCCGCTGTACCCGCAGGAACGCCTACGTCTTGAAACCGAGCCCGCCAACTTGGTAACCCGCGTTATCGACTTGGTCGCGCCAATCGGTAAGGGCCAGCGTGGGCTTATCGTCAGCCCGCCGAAGGCTGGTAAGACGATGGTGCTTCAAGCAATCGCGAACGCCATCACGACGAACAATCCTGAAGTCCACTTGATGGTCGTCCTCGTTGACGAACGTCCTGAGGAAGTCACCGACATGCAGCGTTCGGTGAAGGGTGAGGTCATTGCCTCGACCTTCGATCGTCCTGCGGAAGACCACACAACTGTTGCCGAACTCGCCATTGAGCGGGCTAAGCGTCTCGTTGAACTTGGCCACGATGTCGTCGTCTTGCTCGACTCGATGACGCGCCTTGGCCGCGCGTACAACTTGGCTGCCCCGGCCAGCGGACGCATCCTGTCTGGTGGTGTCGACTCGGCGGCTCTCTATCCGCCAAAGCGATTCTTCGGTGCTGCCCGCAACATCGAAAATGGCGGTTCGCTGACGATTCTGGCTACGGCGCTCGTCGAGACCGGTTCAAAAATGGACGAGGTCATCTTCGAAGAGTTCAAGGGCACCGGAAACATGGAGCTCAAGCTCGATCGCAAGCTGGCTGACAAACGCATCTTCCCAGCGGTGGACGTTGATTCGTCCGGAACCCGCAAGGAAGAAATCTTGATGGCACCAGATGAATTGAAGACTGTCTGGAAACTCCGTCGGGTACTCCACGCTCTCGATCAGCAGCAGGCCATTGAGCTTCTCCTAGGCAAGTTGCGTGAGACGAAGAGCAACGTCGAGTTCCTGCTTCAGGTTCAAAAGACCACGCCGGTTTCGGTGGGTTCGTCGAACGACAACGAGTATTAAGCACAAAGCGCTCGATTCGCCGCCATTTGGCCCGCATGGGCCACCGGTGGCACACTTAAAGTCCGCAGGGCTGGCGTAAGTGTCATCCCTAAGGTCCCGGTTCACGCATCTGATGCGACCCGGTGCCACGAAATGAGGAGTTAGTCGTGCAACCCGATATTCACCCGAACTATGTCGAGACCACGGTTACGTGTAACTGCGGTAACTCATTCACGACCCACAGCACCCGGCCCAGCGGTCAGATCCACGCTGAGGTTTGCAATCAGTGCCATCCGTTCTACACCGGCAAGCAGAAGATCCTTGACACCGGTGGTCGCGTGGCCAAGTTCGAGAAGCGCTTCGGCGGCAGCAAGAAGGCCGACGCTTAGCACCTGACGTTGGGGCGTCGCACGACCTTTGACGCCGGCAAAATGCCGCGCATCTGGTTGTTGCGACGCCCCATACTCATGTTTAGACCCTGTTAGCCGCGACTAGTCGCGAACGTGCCAGTCAATGTCGGGAGTCGTCGTGTTTGAGGCCGTGGAAGCACTTGTTGACGAGTACGTCGATCTTGAGGGTAAGCTCGCCGATCCAGGAATCCACGCCGATCAGAACACGGCCCGAAAACTGGGCCGTCGTTACTCGCAACTTCGACCGGTGATCTCGACCTACCGAGCGTGGTTGCAGGCCGGTGAGGATCTCGAGGCCGCGCGTGAACTCGGCGCTGACGACCCGGCGTTCAAGGCTGAAGCAGAAACGCTAGTCGTGCAGCAGCAAGAACTTGCTGATCATCTGGCTTTGCTACTAATTCCTCGCGATCCGCTCGACGATTCCGATGTCATCATGGAAATCAAAGCAGGTGAAGGTGGCGATGAGTCCGCGCTGTTCGCGGGTGATCTCCTACGTATGTATCTGCGTTATGCCGAGCGACGTGGCTGGGCCACTGAGGTAATCGAGTCTGAGCAGTCTGACCTCGGCGGCTACAAGGACGTTACGGTCGCGGTGAAGTCACGTGGAGTTGCCGAGCCAGGCGAATCTCCCTTTGCTCGCCTCAAGTACGAGGGTGGTGTGCATCGCGTTCAGCGTGTCCCGGCCACTGAATCTCAAGGCCGCATTCATACAAGTGCTGCGGGTGTTCTCGTGCTTCCTGAAACAGAAGACGTTGAGGTTGAGATCGATGCCAACGACCTTCGAATCGACGTTTACCGGTCGAGTGGCCCGGGCGGACAAAGCGTGAACACCACCGACTCAGCGGTTCGAATTACGCACATCCCAACGGGTGTCGTGGTGAGTTGTCAGAACGAAAAAAGTCAGTTGCAAAACAAGGAATCGGCGATGCGTATCTTGCGTGCCCGACTCGTCGCGCTCGCTGAAGAGGCTGCGGCGAAAGAGGCTTCGGACGTGCGTCGATCACAAGTGCGCACCGTTGACCGAAGTGAACGAATCCGCACCTACAACTTTCCAGAAAACCGCATCAGCGATCACCGAGTCGGATTCAAGGCGTACAACCTTGACTACGTTCTTGACGGTGAGCTCGAGCCAATGATTCAGGCGTGTGTAGATGCTGATCTTGCCGCGCGCATGGCCGCGCTCGGCGACGCGTCCTAATGCCCGCATGGACGCCACCGCAGCGCACGTTACGTGACGCGCTCGTCGATGCCGAGCGTCGATTGGCCGGCGCTGGAGTGAGCACTCCGCGGGTGGATGCCGAACTTCTCCTGAGCTACGTCATGGAGATTCCGCGCGGACGCTTGTTCCTTTCTGATCCAATCGATCCAGGTGACCAGGTTCGCTTCGAGACGCTCATCGCTCGGCGTGCCTCGCGGGTTCCGCTGCAACACCTTGTGGGCGAAGCACCATTTCGACACTTAACCCTCGAAGTTGGTCCTGGCGTATTCGTGCCGCGGCCGGAGACAGAGACAGTGGCGGAGTTCGCGATTCGCGCACTTCGAGAGAACACCGAAGGACGCTTAGCTGTCGATCTATGCACCGGCTCCGGCGCGATTGCGTTGGCCATGGCCACCGAGGTGCCTGGTTCAATCGTGCACGCTGTTGAACGCGAAGACACTGCGGTGGTGTGGACCAGGCGCAACATTGATGCTTTACATGCCGAGTTAGTCGCGGCGAATTCACAAGTGGAGCTGCATCATTCCGATGCCACGACGGTGCACGAACATGTGCTCGCGAATCTCAACGGGCGGGTTGATGTCGTCGTGACGAATCCGCCGTATATTCCCACCGCCGCCGTGCCGCGTGATCCTGAGGTTCGTGAATTTGATCCGCCCGCCGCGCTCTACGGAGGCAGTGATGGCCTCGACGTTGTGCGCGGGCTTGTCGACGTCGCGTGGTCGCTGTTGCGCCCGGGTGGTTCGCTGATCATTGAGCACAGCGACCAGCAGGGGGAGCAGGCAGGTGAGCACGGCGTACCGCATGTCGCTCGTGCCGCAGGGTTCGTCGACGTTGCCGATCATGTCGATTTAGCAGGCCGTGATCGCGTGACGACAGCTCGGCGTCCCTAGTGTTCGGCCTGCAGTCGTGCGATTACATGCTGATTGCGCTGCGATACGGCAGGATCGTCTCGTGACTTTAACGTTTTACATGGACAACCCTGTGGATCGGATTCGCGGAATTTCTGCGGCCGCGACCGCTGTGACCCGCGGTGATCTCGTCGTGCTTCCAACGGACACCGTCTACGGAATTGGCTGCGATGCATTCTCACCGAAATCGGTGACGGCCTTGCTCGCAGCGAAGGGACGTGGCCGAGACATGCCCGTCCCAGTGCTCGTGGGTCATCCGAATGTTGTCGACGGCTTGGCATACGACCTCACTCCCGCCGCCAGGGATCTGATCGACGGATTTTGGCCAGGCGCACTCACCGTGGTCGTCAAGGCGCAGCATTCGTTGGCGTGGGATCTCGGCGATGTCGACGGAACGGTGGCGATCCGCATGCCACTGCATCCGGTGGCCATCGAACTACTGCGAAGTACGGGACCGATGGCCGTCAGCAGTGCCAACCGATCGGGGTCAACGCCGGCCACGACCGCCGAAGAAGCCCTCGAGCAACTGGGCGAGGATGTGTCGATTTATCTCGAGGCGGGGACGTGCGGTGATCCGATTCCGAGCACCATCGTGGATCTCACCGCGGCGGTGCCAAAAATCGTCCGACTCGGAGCCATCGATTTAGACACGCTACGCAGTGTCTGCCCCGAGATAGTTTCCGACTAGAGTTCCTGCATGACGACGCCTACACCTGCCTGGGGCCCGGACTTCTCCGCCCTCCAGTCTCTTGATCCAGACATCGCACGCATCCTGCTCGCTGAGCGGGATCGCCTCAACGCTGGCCTGCAACTCATTGCCAGCGAGAACTTCACTTCGCCCGCCGTTTTGGCGGCCCTTGGTTCGACTCTGTCGAACAAGTACGCCGAGGGTTACCCGGGTAAGCGCTACTACGGTGGTTGCGAAGTTGTGGACGAGGCTGAGTCGCTGGCGATCGACCGGGCCAAGGAACTCTTCGGTGCCGATCATGCGAACGTACAACCGCACAGCGGCGCGAGTGCGAACATTGCAGCATATGGCGCGTTCTGCATGCCGGGCGACACCGTCCTAGCCATGGCGCTACCGCATGGCGGTCACCTGACCCATGGGGCCAAGGTTTCCTTCAGTGGCAAGTGGTTTAACGCTGTTCACTATGGCGTAAGTCAGACGACTGAAGACATCGACTATGACCAGATGCGCGATCTCGCCCGCGAGCATCGACCCAAGATGATCATCTGCGGTGGTTCGGCCATTCCGCGCGTGATCGACTTCGCTGCATTCCGCGAAGTTGCTGACGAGGTTGGCGCCATCTTGATGGTCGACGCAGCGCACTTCATCGGATTGGTCGCGGGTAAGGCGATCCCGAGCCCGGTTCCGTACGCCGACGTCGTCACGTTCACTACGCACAAGGTCCTTCGTGGCCCACGCGGTGGAATGCTCCTGTGTAAGGCAGAGCATGCGGCGGCATTGGATAAGGCCGTGTTCCCAATGATGCAGGGCGGTCCGCTCATGCATGGTGTCGCTGCTAAGGCTGTGGCGCTCAAGGAGTGCGCGACCCCGGAGTATCAGGCGTACACCCGTCAGGTCATTGCGAACTCGATCGCGCTCACCGATGCGTTGGCCGAGCATGGAATGCGCCCTGTCTCGGGCGGTACCGACACCCACCTTTCCCTTCTCGACCTTCAGGGGATTGGGGTCACCGGTGTGGAAGCCGAAGCCCGCGCTGGAGCCGCCCGCATCGTCCTGAACAAGAACGCGATTCCTTACGATCCTGCTCCACCGAGCGTCGCATCCGGTATTCGCGTTGGTACCCCGTCCACGACAACGCAGGGGATGGACGAGGACGATATGCGCCTCATCGCTTCGCTGATTGCTCGTGCGGTCAAGGACGCCGACGGCACTGACATCCCTGCGGTGGCTGAAGAGGTCTCAACTTTGGTGGCGAGTAAGCCGGCATATGCGTCCTAGCGACGAATGTGTAGGAGACTAGATACGTGCGCGAGTACCTCCTGTGCCTTGTTATCGCTGCGGCGGTGACGTACCTGACGACTCCGGTCGCTCGGGCACTGGCGCTTCGTTGGGGGGTAATGGCGGAAGTTCGCGACCGCGATGTGCACGATGAGCCAACACCGCGAATGGGCGGGCTTGCCATGGCGGCGGGGCTGGTCGCGGCGCTTCTGTTGGCGCGTCAATTGCCGCTCATGAGTTCGGTGTTCCACGGCTCGTCTGAACCGAAGGCGTTGCTCATTGCGGCGGGCATCCTTGTCGTGCTCGGAGTTATTGACGATAAGTGGGGATTGGACGCACCCACGAAATTCGCCGGTCAGGCGTTTGCGGCTGCGGTGATGGCGATGCAGGGGATCGCCATTGTTTGGTTGCCGATCGGTGGAACATTTGTTCTCGACCCTGTGACGTCGGTTCTGTTGACCGTTCTTGTCGTTGTTGTGTCAGTTAATGCGATCAACTTCATTGACGGCCTTGATGGTTTGGCCGCCGGGATCGTTGGAATCGGATCACTCGCTTTCTTCACCTACTCGTATCTGCTGTCTTACGAGTACGGATTCACTCGAGCAACGCTTGCTGCTCTCACGTCGGCGATTCTGGCGGGTATGTGTGCTGGATTCCTCCCGCATAATGTGAATCCGGCTCGCATCTTCATGGGGGACACCGGATCCATGTTGATCGGTTTACTGCTCGCTACCTCTGTGATCACGTTGGTAGGGCAGTTGGATCCCAACGTGGTACCCGGTCCGACATTCGTTCCTGCATTGCTCCCGATCCTGCTGCCGGCAGCTGTGTTGGCTGTGCCGATGGCCGATTTACTCTTAGCAGTCATTCGAAGAACCCGTGCCGGCCGCAGCCCGTTCACGCCTGATAAGCAGCATCTCCACCACCGGCTTCTAGAACTTGGCCATAGCCAGAAGCGAGCGGTGTGGTTGATGTACGCATGGACCGGCCTGCTTGCATTCAGCGCGGTGAGCCTGGCTTTTGCGCCACTGGGGGTTGTGGCGCTGTGGTTCGTGTGCGCATTCCTGCTCTTGGTTCTCGCGGTGCGCTGGCCGAAGCTGCAGGCGGCCCGCCAGTAGGTGTTGTGAGACTTCCGATGTATCTCGTGTTTGGCACATGACCACCGGCATCGGGCGTGTCTTGGTGTGTATGATCCAAGACGAACGAACCGCATCCTTCGGCAATATCTGGGGCAGTCCATGACTGAGCAGGAACCAACGCCGGATGAGTCGTCTCCCGTGAAGGAATTACCCGGAGCCCTAGCCTTTGTGGGGATGGGTACGACCATCGCAGGATCTATCGGGTTAGGTGTCGGTTTGGGATTGTGGGCAGATTCACATTGGGGGAGGGCCCCGTGGGGATTGGTCATTGGTGTGGTGATTGGATCGCTCTTAGCAGTTGCCGCTGTGGCCGGTCAGGTTCGTCGCTACCTGTGAACGACATGGCTCGAAACGCACCAAGTTCTGTCGTAAAGTTTGGTCCGAGATTCATCCGCATGAGCCGCGCACAGGCTCACGACTGAAGGGGTAGAAATCACCGTGGCGTTCTCCGACCTTCAGGCCGGTACTCTCGAAAAGATCCTACGCCCCACCGTATTTGCCGCGATAGGCATCGGTGTTGTCGCCGCCTTGATCGCCTGGTGGCTCGGGGCGCCGCTGGCAAGTTACGGAATCGCATTCGGTGTTGGGGTTGCGATTTTGAACGTTCGGATTCTCGGTAGCGGAGTCATGAAGGCTCAAACCGACGAGCCCGACGGCAAGCAGATCAAAGGACTTCTCCGCAACAGTTCAGCGATGCGGTTGGTGCTGATCACCGCCATTGTGATTGGCTTAGTGCTCTGGATGCCCCCTCTTGGTATTGGTGCCATGGTTGGGCTGGTAGTTTTTCAGATTGCATTCGTAGTAAATGCGGGACGAGCGGTGGTTTCGTCACGCGCACTGCTTACTGATTCGGGTCCGACGTCCGCGTCCGGTACCGTGTCAGCGCCAGAAGAGACCGGGTGAGAGGTAGCCAGTGAACTTCCTGACCAGCGCATTGCTCGCCGACTCAACTATTGACGTCGGCGGTCACGCGGTTCAGATCGAGGTCTTCGGGATGAAGATCAACATGGACATTGTGTGGGCGACACTTGCCGCCGCCGCGGTGGTCCTTGGTTTTGGCTTGCTTGCTCGTAACCGCGTCACCTCTGGCGTACCTGGCAAACTCCAGCTGATTTGGGAAATGCTTGTCGAACAGATCGGTGGGATTGCTGAGTCCGCAATCGGCCCGGAGGCCAAGAAGTTCGTCCCACTCGCAGTGGGTCTCTTCACGTTCATTTTGACGTGTAACTGGATGGAATTGATCCCGAGCGGTCACAATCCTGAGTGGCTCCCAGCGCCAACTGCGGATGTTAATCTTCCGCTGGCCATGGCCGTCACGGTGATCTTCCTGGTGCACTTCAACTCGATCAAGGCGCGCGGAGTCGGTGGCTACTTCAAGCACTACCTCACTCCGTATCCGGTGATGCTCCCGATCAACATCATCGAAGAGGTCACCAAGCCGATTACGCTGACCTTCCGACTCTTCGGAAACATCTTCGCCAGTGTGTTGATGGTGTCGGTTCTGACGGCGCTGCTACCACTGTGGGCCGTCCCGATCGGTGAGTTGATCTGGAAGCCATTCGCGATGTTCATCGGCGGTATTCAGGCCTTCATCTTCACACTTTTGACCCTCATCTACCTCGGTATCGGAATGTCAACCGAGGAACACTAAGATCTACCGACACCCCGGTTCGTCGCGGTGTCGGATGTTCGGCACGAAAGCTCAAACTGAACGAACTGCACGGAGTTATCAGCAAGATCACCTATGTAACAGCAGTCAATGCACGAACCCGAACAGTGGAGGAAGACATGGCAGACCCAGGGCTCGATAGCGCGATCCGTATCGCGGGCGCCCTCATCGGTGGCGGATTGGCGCTTGCCGGTGGTGCTGCAGGCGCAGCTATCGGTGACGGTCTCGTCGGTAGTTCGACGATTCAGGCAATTGCTCGTCAGCCAGAGATCGAGAGCAAGGCACGTCAGTACTTCTTCCTGACCGTTGGTCTGGTTGAGGCTGCGTACTTCATCAACCTGCTCTTCATGGTCGTTTTCGTTTACGTCTTCTCTGCAAAGTAGAACCTTGGCTTAAGCCAGTCCCGGACTGGCATTTGAGAGCACGACGTAGTTGGAATCGAACTGGAGAGCGTTGAAGTGGGAAACCTAGCTGAGGAAATTTTCCTCCTGCCGAACGGCACGTTCTTTGTCGAGTTGGCAGTGTTCCTTTTCATCGTCTTTGCATTGATGAAGTGGATTCTTCCACCCATCAATAAGGCGTTGGAAGACAGGCAGAACCAGATCCGCACCTCACTTGAGGCTGCAGATGTGGCAGCTGCCGACGCTGCTGCTGCCGACGCTGAGCGCCGTGCTGCACTTGAAGAAGGTCGACGTCAGGCAAGTGAACTCATTGCCACTGCGCAGGCTGATCGTGCCTCGATCGTTGATGGGGCACGTAAGGAAGCGACCGATGCTGCTGCGGCAGTGACGGCGCGTGCAGAGGCATCGTTGAGCGCCGAGCGCGCCTCGACGTTGGCTTCACTTCGTCGAGAAGTTGGCACCCTTGCCATCACGCTTGCGGGCAAGGTGGTTGGTGAGTCGCTAGCCGATGACGAGCGTGCTCGTGCAACGGTGGATCGCTTCATCGCTGATCTCGAAGCACAGGCGAATGGAGCGTCGAACTGATGCTCGGCTCATCGCGTCAATCCCTCTCCGCGTTGCAGGCATCTGTTGATGCCCGTCGCGACGAGCCGGGCTTTGATGCTGTGTCTCCTGACTTGCTGGCCGTGGCTGGTGTTCTGGGCGGCGAGAAGTCGCTCAGCGTGGCCCTGGCTGACGCTGGTCAGGCAGCGCCGGTACGTACGGGAATCGTGGAGTCACTCTTCGCTTCGCGGATCAATCCGGTGTCAATGGCCATCCTCAAGGACGTCGTGTTGGCGCGATGGTCTAGTGAGCGGGATCTTGTTGAGGCAGTGGAATCAACGGGCGCGCAGGCTGCGTTCATCGAGGCTGAGAAGCAGGGTGTTCTGGATCGAGTCGAGGATGAGCTCTTCACCTTCGGTCGCGCCGTAGATGAGTCAGCGGAGCTTCAAATGACGCTAACTGACCCGTCACTGGGTGCTGATCGCAAGGGCGCGATTGTTCGCGACATCGTTGGTCCGACGGCGAGCCCCATCACGACGGAACTTCTCACGTACTTGGCCGGCAACCTTTACGGTCGACGTCCCGCCTCGGCCATTGAGAATCTGGGCCGCATCGCCAGTGAGCAGCGCAGTCAGGTTCTGGCTGAGGTGCGCACGGTGATCGCGCTCACTGATGAGCAAAAGTCACGGCTCACCGCGGCACTGAGCACGCTGCAGAACCGCCAGGTTCGCCTCAACGTCGTCATCGACCCTGAGGTACTCGGTGGGATTGTCGTGCGCATCGGTGACGATGTCATCGATGGAAGTGTGGCCGCACGTCTTGAACAAGCTCGCCGCGCTGTCACGGTCTGACCGTAAAGCGCTCTGAACGAGCGAACGCACTGCACGAACTGATTCGCTGAAAGAACTGCACGATCTGAGTGAACTGAACGAGCACGACCTGTACATAGCAAAGACTTGACCAGATTTGATGGCGTCAACAACGGCGCGAGGAAGAGAGCAGGACACCATGACGGAGCTAACGATCCGGCCGGAGGACATCCGCGACGCGATCGAGCGGAACGTCGAGTCGTATGCACCCGAGACAACCCGTGAGGTTGTTGGGCGCGTTGTCGAGACCGGTGACGGAATTGCGCGCGTAGAGGGTCTGCACTCGGCGATGACCAACGAGTTGCTCGAATTCGAGGGCGGCTTGCTGGGTCTGGCGCTCAACCTAGATGTACGCGAGATCGGTGTCGTTCTCCTGGGAGACGGCTCGAAGATCGAGGAAGGTCAGTCGGTGAAGCGCACCGGCGAGATCCTTTCGGTACCGGTGGGCGATGGCTACCTCGGCCGGGTCGTTGACCCGCTGGGTAATCCCATCGACGGCCTTGGCGCGATCGTCCCCGAGGCACGCCGCGTCCTTGAACTTCAGGCACCATCGGTTGTTCAGCGTCAGCCCGTTAAGGAGCCGATGCTCACCGGCATCAAGGCCATCGACGCCATGACTGCTATCGGTCGCGGACAGCGCCAGCTGATCATCGGTGACCGTCAGACCGGTAAGACGGCAGTGGCCATCGACACGATCATCAACCAGAAGCAGAACTGGGAGTCGGGCGACCCCAAGAAGCAGGTCAAGTGCATCTACGTCGCCATCGGTCAGAAGGGTTCCACGATCGCTGCGGTCAAGGGCGCCCTTGAGGATTACGGCGCAATGGCTTACACCACCATCGTTGCTGCTCCTGCTTCTGACCCCGCAGGCTTCAAGTACCTCGCCCCGTACACCGGCTCGGCCATTGGCCAGCACTGGATGTACCAGGGCCAGCACGTCCTGATCATCTTTGATGACCTGAGCAAGCAGGCCGAGGCCTACCGTGCAGTTTCGCTGCTGCTGCGTCGTCCGCCGGGCCGCGAGGCTTACCCCGGTGACGTCTTCTACTTGCACTCACGTCTGCTCGAGCGTTGCGCAAAGCTCTCTGATGAGCTTGGCGCCGGTTCGATGACGGGTCTGCCCATCATCGAGACGAAGGCCAACGACGTGTCGGCCTACATTCCTACCAATGTTATTTCGATCACTGATGGGCAGTGCTTCCTTGAGTCTGACCTCTTCAACTCGGGTGTTCGCCCAGCTATCAACGTGGGTGTTTCAGTTTCCCGCGTTGGTGGTTCGGCACAGCCCAAGGCCATGAAGAAGGTTGCTGGTCGTCTGCGCCTAGATCTTGCCCAGTTCCGTGAACTGGAGGCCTTCGCCGCATTCGGTTCAGACCTCGATGCTGCTTCCAAGGCTCAGCTTGAGCGTGGATCGCGTCTTGTTGAGCTACTCAAGCAGGCTCAGTACCAGCCGTTCCCGATGGAAGAGGAAGTCATCTCCGTGTGGTGCGGTACCACCGGCAAGATGGATGACGTCCCGCTGGAAGACATCCGTCGTTTCGAGCGTGAATTCCTCGACTACCTCAAGCGGGATCACGTAGGCGTCATCGAGAGCATCCGCAGCAGTGCGGATATGTCCGACGACAGTGTGCGGCTTCTCGAAGGTGCAGTTGCAACGTTCAAGGGCAGTTTCATCACTAGCGCAGGTCACTCGCTGGTGAACGAAGCTGCGGTAGCTGCGCTGGCCGACGAAGAGGTCGAGCACGCCACGATTACCCGGGTCAAGGGCTGAGGTTCGCTGACACATGGGTTCCCAGCTCAGGGTCTTCCGACGACGGATCAAGTCCGTCCAGGCGACCAAGAAGATCACGAAGGCGATGGAGCTCATTGCTTCCTCGCGCATCGTGAAGGCTCAGCAGCGTGTTGACGCTGCGGGTCCTTACACGCGTGAACTGATCCGAGCGATCTCAGCGGCTGCCTCGACGCACACTGGTAATCACCCACTCCTTGACACCAACGTGGTCGATCGCAAGCGCGCGGCCGTATTGGTCATTACCTCGGACCGTGGTCTTGCTGGCGGCTACTCGTCATCTGCGATCAAGGAAGCTGAGCAATTATCTGTTCTGCTTTCGTCGCAGGGTCTTGAGATCGTGCCGTTCCTTGTTGGCCGCAAGGCTGTTGGTTACTACAAGTTCCGAGGGCGCGCGATTCGCGCCTCATGGACTGGGTTCACCGACCAGCCGCAGGTTGAGAATGCCAAGGAGATCGCGGCTTCACTCATCGAGGCGTTCCATCAGCCATTCAACGAAGGTGGTGTCGACGAGATCCATATCGTTTACACGAACTTCCAATCGATGGTTACCCAAAATCCAGTGGTTCGTCGCATTCTTCCCCTCGAAGTTCAGGAGAAGACCGCCGCTGAGGCAACGGCAGCGGGCCAAGGCCCGTTCCCGCTGTACTCATTCGAACCATCAGCGAAGGCAGTTCTCGATGCACTTCTTCCGAAGTACGTCGAGAATCTTGTCTACACATCACTGCTGCTTTCTGCAGCCTCAGAACATGCAGCTCGTCGTCGGGCTATGAAGGCCGCGACGGACAACGCAGAAGATCTGATCAAGAACCTGTCACGACAGGCAAACCAGGCCCGCCAGGCCGAGATTACCCAAGAAATCAGCGAGATCGTCGGTGGCGCCGACGCACTCTCCGCATCCGCATAGGAGTCGAGGAAGACCATGACTACAACGACGCACACCTCGGTTGGTCGCGTGGCACGAGTGACCGGCCCGGTCGTCGACGTGGAGTTCCCCGTCGAAGCAATGCCGGCGCTATACAACGCACTTCACGTAGACGTTGACTTCGGTGGTGAGGGTGGCCAGCGCACGCTGACCCTTGAGGTCGCCCAGCACATTGGTGACAATGTGGTCCGCACCATCTCCATGCAGCCCACCGACGGTCTCACCCGTGGTGCTGCCGTGACGGATACCGGCGACGCGATCACCGTCCCCGTTGGCGACGTAACCCTTGGCCACGTGTGGAACACCCTCGGTAAGCCACTCGACGTGCCGGAGTCCTCACTCCAGATCACCGAGCGCCGCAGAATCCACGCACAGGCCCCCTCTTTCGATCAGCTCGAGTCCAAGACCGAGGTCTTCGTCACTGGTATCAAGGTCATCGACCTTCTCACCCCGTACGTCAAGGGTGGAAAGATTGGTCTGTTCGGTGGTGCCGGTGTGGGTAAGACCGTTCTGATCCAAGAGATGATCAACCGCGTTGCCGAGCAGTTCGGCGGTGTGTCGGTGTTCGCCGGTGTCGGTGAGCGGACCCGTGAAGGTAATGACCTCTTCGGTGAAATGACCGAGTCTGGTGTTATCAATAAGACCGCACTCGTGTTCGGTCAGATGGATGAGCCGCCGGGCACACGTCTTCGCGTCGCACTGTCAGCGCTGACGATGGCTGAGTACTTCCGTGATGTCCAGAAGCAGGACGTTCTGCTCTTCATCGACAACATCTTCCGTTTCACCCAGGCTGGTTCTGAGGTATCGACCCTTCTCGGTCGTATGCCATCTGCCGTGGGTTACCAGCCGACCTTGGCTGACGAGATGGGCCAGTTGCAGGAGCGCATCACGTCAACGCGTGGTCACTCGATCACCTCACTTCAGGCGATCTACGTCCCGGCTGACGATTTGACCGACCCGGCACCTGCCACCACCTTCGCGCACCTTGATGCAACGACGGTATTGTCGCGTCCGATCTCCGAGCTCGGTATCTACCCGGCCGTGGATCCGCTCGACTCCAACTCGCGCATTCTTGACCCGCGCTACATCGGTGATGAGCACTACCGCGTTGCGGCCCGTGTAAAGGAGATCCTGCAGCGTTACAAGGATCTTCAGGACATCATCGCCATCCTCGGTATCGACGAGCTTTCCGAAGAGGACAAGATCCTCGTGGGTCGTGCCCGTCGCATCCAGCGCTTCCTTTCGCAGAACCTGTTCGTCGCCGAGCAGTTCACCGGACAGCCTGGTTCGTTCGTACCGGTCGACGAGACCATCACCTCATTCAAGGCGCTATGTGAGGGCGAGTACGACCATCTCCCTGAGCAAGCGTTCTTCCTCTGTGGTGGTGTCGACGACGTCGAGAAGAACGCCGCGAAGCTGGCTGGCTGACATGGGTGAATTGAACGTCACTCTCGTTGCGGTCGATCGCAAGATCTGGTCGGGTACTGCTTCACGCGTTATCGCTCGAACCCTTGATGGTGAGATCGGTATCCTGCCGCAGCACGAGCCGGTCCTAGCGCTTTTGGACGATAGTCCGGTCCGGATCACGACGACGGCCGGTGATGTCATCGAGGCGGCCGTGCACGGTGGCTTCTTTGCTGTCGACCACGACAATGTCTCGATCCTGGCTGACAGCGCCGAACTTGGCGGCGAGATTGACGTTGCGCGGGCTCGTGAGGCTCTAGATAGGGCGAAGGCTGCTGGTGATGACGATGCAGCACGTGCCGCGCAGGAACGCGCCGAGACTCGTCTCAAGGTGGCGCTCAATGAGCAGCGTCACGCCGGGGATGCCCGGCAGGCTTAGGCGTCGATAACGTGAAAAACCCCCTCATTTGAGGGGTTTTTTTCGTTGTGGGGGATTAATTTTAGGGTCGCCCAGACCACCGACTAGGGCATCCGGTGAGCCGGGTACGCGGGGTAGCGTAAAGAGTCGGCTGCGTGGAGGGATCGTCTCTCGACGTTTAACGCGGCAGTCATTTGGTCCACCGCGGGGGCGCGGTGAGAGGGGATTTACGTGATGCATAAGTTTTTCCGCACCGTCGCCATTGGAGCGATCGCAGCGATGGCCGCAGCGCCACTCGTTGTGGGCATTTCCGCGCAGGCCAGTGTGCAGACCGCCGGAACAACTGCGGCCCGTTGCAATGCTGAAGCGCGCGGTGCCTGCGCAACGGTTCGAGGTATCACATCCACAGGTAATGCCGAGGTCGGTTCGACGTTGATCTGTGATTACCATCTGGCGAAGGCTTACCACCTCTACGGTCGTCCGAGCGAGGTTAAATACTCATGGAAGCGCAGCGTTTCCGGTGGTCGTTTTCAGCTCTGGGGCAAGGGACGCACCTTGCCGCTGAGTGCTGACATGCTCGGCGACGACTACACGTGTTTCGTCACGATCCCCACCTCGATTAACCAGACGCGCGAAGGCAACTCTGAAATGGTCGGCGTGGTTAAGGGAACGTTCTCCAACTCTGTTGCACCAGCCGTCGCCGGTGCTTACTCTGCCGGTGTTGCCCTTCCAGGCCACACCCTGCGTGCCGCAAGTGGAACGTGGTCGGATCCGAGCGGTCGTTCATTCTCGTACGCGTGGAAGAGCGGAAGTTCGGTGCTGAGCACATCTTCTCGCTTCACACCCACCACTGCGCAGCTGGGCAAGACCGTCACGCTTTACGTAACGGCGAAGCGGTCCGGATTCGTGGCAAAGTCCGTGGCAGCGAAGCCGGTTGTAGTTAAGGGTGCGCTTGCTAACTCAGCCGCCCCGGCAATCTCGAAGGGCTCGTGCAACACGATCACCAACAAGTGCACGACAGTCACTGGATCGTTGGGAACGTGGACGAAGGGTTCGACCCTAAAGTTCGTTTGGCTGCTCGATGACAAGGTCATCGCCAAGGCCACCTCACTGTCGTACACGCCGGTGATTTCATCGATGGGTCACAAGCTTCAATTGCGGGTGACAGGTTCGAAGGCGAACTACATTGGCAAGGCTGCCACGTCAAAGTTCTACATCGTTGGAGTTAGTGCCCAGCAGTAATCCCTCTAGATAACGACGAATGTCCCGTGAGCCTCGAAGGCACGGGACATTCGTCGTTTGTAATGGACGGTGTGGTTAGCGGGCTTGGCGATCCTTGCCCGGCTCCCAGAGCACATCTCCACCGGCGTTGATGTTCGCAGCGCGAGCCAGAATGAACAGGAGATCTGAAAGTCGGTTCAGGTAATGGGCGGTCAGGGTGTTCACCCCATCGCCATACTCATCGATGGCGGCCCACGTCGAGCGCTCTGCTCGGCGGACAACCGTGCGCGCCACGTGCAGAAGGGCAGCACCGGGTGTTCCGCCTGGGAGGATAAACGAACGCAACGGCGTGAGAAGTTCGTTGTACGTATCGCAAGCCGCCTCGAGTGCCTCGATGTAACTCTGTTCAACTCGCAGCGGGGGATACTCGGGGTTTTCCACGACCGGAGTGCACAGATCAGCGCCAACGTCGAAAAGCTCATTTTGCACGCGCAGGAGCAACTCGATGATTGCAGGATCAAGATTGCCCAGGGCAATCGCTACCCCGATGCTCGAATTGGCCTCGTCGGTGTCCGCGTAAGCGTGCAATCGGTGATCGTTCTTATCTACCCGCGACATATCTCCGAGTGCCGTTGTGCCGTCATCGCCAGTTCGCGTGTAGATCCGCGTCAGATTCACCATGCGCCCAGCCTATCGGGATGTGCGCGTCGCGCTCGGTCAGCGTGAAGGCCTAGGTCGCATATCCTTGTGGAATCATGGAGGTTTTCGAAATTGTTGGTGGCGCCCGCCTAGTCGGTGAGGTGCGGGTTACTGGCGCCAAGAACAGTGTGCTGAAGTTAATGGCCGCCACACTGTTGGCCGAGGGCGAAACCATCCTTCGCGAAGTACCTGACATCCTCGACGTGACGTACATGGCGGAGTTGTTGCGGCGTTTGGGCTGCATCGTTGAGCGTGATGTGGACGCACGAACACTCACCATCGATGTGCCCGAGATGCCTTCGCATCAAGCTGATTACGATCTGGTGCGCAAACTGCGGGCCTCGATCAACGTGCTTGGGCCACTGCTCGCTCGCTGCGGTGAGGCTCATGTGGCGCTACCCGGTGGAGACAACATTGGGAGTCGCGGCCTTGACATGCATATCGACGGGCTTGAACGCCTTGGCGCGTCGGTGCGTAGCGAGCATGGGTTTCTGATTGCCACTCGTGAGGGTCGACTTCGCGGGGCACATGTGTGGCTCGATTTCCCCAGCGTGGGTGCGACCGAAAACCTCCTCATGGCAGCGGTCTTAGCCGAGGGCACGACAGTTATCGACAACGCTGCGCGCGAGCCAGAGATCGTCGACATCTGCACAATGCTGCAGAGCATGGGTGCGCAACTCGATGGTGTGGGCACATCTACCTTGACCATCGAGGGCGTCGATTCTTTGTCGCCCACCGATCACACCACGGTGCCGGATCGACTTGTTGCTGGCACGTGGGCGGTGGGCGTGGTCATGACAGGCGGGGAGGTGACGATCCGCAACGCGAACGCCGCACACCTGGCTATCGTCCTCGACAAACTGACCGACGCCGGTGCACATATTGACGTGACGCCAGACGGGTTCCGCGTGGTGGGTGAGTCACGCCCCCGTTCGGTAGACATCGTGACATTGCCCTATCCCGGATTTCCAACGGATTTGCAGCCGCACTTCATCGCCATGAACTCGATAGCGTCAGGGACGGCGATGGTCACGGAGAACCTCTTCGAAGCGCGTTTCCGCTTTGTCAACGAAATGGTTCGGCTTGGCGCAGACGTTCGAACCGATGGACACCATGCGCTAATTCGTGGTCGCGATTCACTTTCGGGTGCTCCCGTCGAGGCCGCTGACATCAGAGCCGGTGCGGGCTTAGTGCTCGCCGGGCTCGTGGCGTCGGGCACAACGACGATTTACGAACCGCATCACATCGACCGTGGCTATGAAGGATTCCTAACTGATCTCGTGCGCCTTGGTGCTGACGTAAAGCGAACGGTTGTTAGCGACCCTTCTTAAGCACCTTGGATGCTAAGTCGGCATCCTTCGGCCACACCATCACGCGTGGACCGTTGAGTGTTTCGGCAAGAACAGCCTTAATTTTCGCGTCCTCAAGCGTCCGTCGAAGGATTTCACCCTCTACGTATGTTGAGGGTGAGGCAATCGGTACGAGGAGGCCGTAGTCATCCTCAGTGCTCGGGCGGGATCGTCGAGCGACGACTGAGCCCCCCGTCGAGTACGCCCAGCGCAGGATCATTGCCAGGATGCCGATTCCGGCCAGGGCGATAAGGGGCCCGATTAAGAATGAGGCGCTGGTATCCACCTCCCCATGGTGCAGTGATCGGTGGTCTGGCGCACCTTGTAGTTGAGGTCAGGGAAGTCGTCGCCATGTCGGCCGGATGCACTTCGAGGCGAGTCCTGCATTCCACACCTGTGTTGATAAGCGATACCGTACGTTCAGGGGCTGACGGCTGAAGCAAGGTCGCCAGCCTCATCGGATTAACTCTTGGTTAGGAGAGATAAGTGACGCAGCAGGTAGCCGTTGTTGGTGCCGGACTCATGGGCTCCGGAATCGCGCAGGTGTGCGCAATGGCGGGCTATGACGTCGTCCTACAGGACGTCAGCGGCGAATCACTCGATCGAGCTCGGTCGTCGATCACCCAATCGCTCGCGCGGTTCGTTGCCAAGGAGCGAATTTCCGAACCCGATGCGGGCTTGGCCCTCAAACGCATCACGACAACGACTGAGCTGGCCGATGTCGCGGATGCAGACATCGTCGTTGAGGCAGTGTTCGAAAAGCTCGATGTTAAGACCGAGATCTTCAAGACCCTGGACGCAGTCTGCAAGCCGGGGGCAATCCTTGGCACGAATACATCCGCTATCCCGATTACCTCGATCGCCGCTGCCACCTCGCGGCCTCAGAATGTAGTTGGCATTCACTTCTTCTCACCTGTGCCCATGATGAAACTCGTTGAGCTCGTGCGCGGTCAGGAGACAAGCGATGAAACGCTCGCGGCCGCCCGCACTTTCTCGGAGCGGGTTGGCAAGACGGTTGTTGTTGTTAATCGAGATGTCGCTGGTTTCGTGACGACTCGGTTGATCAGTGCACTGACGATGGAAGCCATTCGCTTGGTGGAAAGCGGTGTGGCTAGCGCGGAAGATATCGACACCGCTTGCCGTCTTGGTTTCGGGCATGCGATGGGCCCACTTGAGACAGCCGATCTCACTGGCGTGGACATCATGCTGAACGCTGATATGTCCGTCTACAACGAGGCGCAGCACCAAGCATTCGAGCCGCCAGAGTTGATTAAGCAAATGGTGGCCGATGGGCACTTGGGTCGAAAAACTGGCCTCGGCTTCTACGACTACAGCGACTGAACACCCTCGATACACTGCCCGCAATGGCCCGATAGCTGCATTACTGCACGACCCGATGATCGCCCCCCGCTACTCGACTTCCCAGAACGCAGGAGATGCCAGATGCGCGATAAGCCATGGATGATGCGCACCTATGCCGGCCACAGTTCGGCTAAGGAATCCAACGCGCTCTATCGAATGAACTTGGCGAAAGGTCAGACGGGTCTGTCTGTGGCCTTCGATCTTCCGACCCAAACCGGTTACGACCCTGATCACATCTTGGCGCGCGGTGAAGTCGGCAAGGTGGGTGTCCCCGTTTCGCATCTCGGCGATATGCGCACCCTTTTCGACAGTATCCCGCTTGGTGAGATGAATACGTCGATGACGATCAACGCCACTGCCATGTGGTTGTTGGCGTTGTACGCCAGCGTCGCCGAGGAGCAGGGTGCCGCGCTCTCGTCGCTCACGGGCACTACGCAGAACGACATCATCAAGGAGTACCTCTCCCGCGGCACGTATATCTTCCCGCCCGGGCCCTCGCTGCGTCTGATCACAGACATGGTCACGTGGACGGTCAACAACGTTCCGTCGTGGAATCCAATCAACATCTGTTCGTATCACCTGCAGGAAGCCGGTGCGACGCCCGTTCAAGAACTGTCGTACGCGATGTGCACCGCCATTGCAGTTCTTGATGCCGTGCGCGATTCGGGTCAGGTGCCGCCGGAGCGATTCGGTGAGGTGGTGGCTCGCATGTCGTTCTTCGTCAACGCCGGTGTGCGTTTCGTCGAAGAGATGTGCAAGATGCGCGCATTCGTCGAACTGTGGGATCAGGTCACGCGCGAGCGCTATGGAATAACTGACGAACGTCAGCGCCGCTTTCGCTATGGCGTGCAAGTGAACTCGCTTGGCCTGACGGAGGCGCAGCCGGAAAACAATGTTCAGCGCATCGTGCTTGAGATGCTCGCCGTCACGCTGTCGAAAGATGCACGTGCGCGTGCTATTCAGTTGCCAGCATGGAATGAAGCACTGGGGCTTCCACGCCCGTGGGATCAGCAGTGGTCGCTGCGCATTCAGCAGGTACTCGCGTACGAGAGCGACCTGCTTGAGTACGACGACCTGTTCACCGGGTCGGTTGTCGTCGAGGCCAAGGTTGCGCAATTGGTGGCTGAAGCACAGGACGAAATCGCTCGGGTACTCGATATGGGCGGTGCCGTCGTTGCCATCGAATCGGGATACATGAAGAGCCAGCTAGTCTCGTCGCACGCTCTTCGTCGCGCCCGCGTCGAAAGTGGTGAGGACACAATCGTTGGCGTCAACGCCTACACGACTACTGAGCCGAGTCCGCTTGGTGGTGACGATTCAATTCACGTTGTTGACTCCGCCGTTGAGGCGCAAGCGCAGGCGCGTCTTGAGCAGTGGCGAGCTGGTCGTGATGATGATGCCGTGGCAGCTGCACTCGCGGCGTTGGCAGCTACGGCAGCCACAACGGACAACCTGATGGAAGCCTCGCTTGCGTGCGCGCGGGCCGGCGTCACCACGGGGGAGTGGTCGCAGGTTTTGCGCGATGTGTTCGGTGAGTTCCGTGCACCTACAGGTGTTTCGGGGGTCGTTGGGGTTGCCCCGGCAACCGACGAGCTAACCGCCGTGCGTAACGCGGTGGCGAGTACCGGTGACGAACTCGGTGTGCGCCTTCGCATGCTCGTCGGCAAGCCTGGCCTGGATGGGCACAGCAATGGGGCTGAGCAAATTGCGGTGCGGGCGCGTGATGCGGGTTTCGAGGTTGTTTATCAGGGCATTCGCTTGACGCCTGAGCAGATCGTTTCCGCAGCCGTAGCTGAGGACGTGGACGTTGTCGGTCTTTCGATTCTTTCTGGATCGCATCTCGAACTGGTGCCGATGGTGCTCGAAGGGCTTCGCGCTGCGGGGA
>JBAXUN010000109.1:0-6863 GCA_037129655.1 Actinomycetes bacterium | reverse complement strand
GTTAACACCAGCGACGGCGTGCAGTCAGCCAGGATCGCGTCTCGCTCGACGTCCGTCAGTAGCGGATCGAGCATCACCGGCACAATACCGATTCGAAGGGCCGCCAATGCGGTGTTGATTACGGCCGGCGAATTCGTCAATGAAAGTGCAATGCGGTCGCCGCGGCGTATTCCGAGTACGGAAAGGGCACCGGCGATTCGCCGCTGAGCATCTTCGCTGTCCTTGGCGGTCAGCAGATCGAAAGCTCCCACGGGCTCACACCATCAGAACCGATAGAGGTGGTGACGGATTTCGAAGTCAACATCCTCGGCGGCAAACGCTTCTGCTTCACTGCGTCGCACCTTCATGTAACAGCGGGCAAGTAAATCGTTCATTGCGTGCAGGATGACTGGATTCATTTCCAACTCATCAAGCGCGGCGGTCATTGACGACGGGAGCGGACGGATCTTGCACGCCTCCCACTCTTCGGGGGTCATCCGCGCCGGATCATGCTCGGCCGGAAGCCCCGGCTCCAATCCACGGGAGATACCGTCCAAACCACAGAGGATCAACGAGCCAAGCGACAAGTACGGATTCGCACTTGCGTCGGACACCTTGAATTCGATGTTGTACGACTCTTCCTCACGTTGGTAATACGGGGAAGCAACTCGCACTGCGCACTCGCGATTGTCGTATCCCCAAGCCGTTGTGTTCGATGCCCACGAACTCGGCTGAAGTCGACGGTAGGAGTTCGCGCTCGGGGCCGTCATCGCGACGAGGGCTGGCAAGTTTTCGGTGACGCCAGCGATGAATTGACGTCCAATCTGCGACATTCCGCGATCGCCCGAGGGATCGTAGAGCAGGTTGCGACCATCGTCGTCCCACAAGCTCAAGTGGATGTGTGCGCCACTTCCGATTTGGTCAGGGAACGGTTTCGGTGCGAATGAGGCGATCAGACCGTGGTTGGCGATGACTCCGCGCACAGTGTCTTTGTATTTGAGCTGATTGTCTGCCGCGCCTAGCGCGTCGGTGTAGCGGATCGCGATCTCTTGCTGGCCGCCGCCGTACTCGTTGATGGCTTGCTCCGGCTGCAAACCCTGCGCCTTGAGGGCGCTCATCACGTCTACGAGGAGTTGGCCATGGAAATCTTGGCCGATGACGCTGTACACGGGTGTGTGCAGGTCGTGGTCGTAAGGAACGTACTTTCCGTCGACCTTTTCTACGACGTAGTACTCGTTTTCAAAGCTGGCATTGATGGTGATGCCCATTGATGCTGCTTTGGCGATAACTGACTTCAGGAAGCTCCGCGGGCAAGCGCCCCAGTCTTCGCGGTTGTGATCGAGCTGATCGCACAGAACGCTGGCCGTTCCTGGTATCCACGGCAGGACTGTGAACGTATTCGGGTCCGGAACCAGGCGAATCTCGCCGACCGGTTCCATACCCTCGATGTGAACAACGTTCTCGAGTAGGTTGATCGACATCTGGGCGCGGGTCAGCCCAACTCCCTCGATCAATTTACTTTCGAGCCAGTCAACGTGAATGGGCTTCGTGCGTGCGACCCCGCTCACATCGCAGTACTCGAAGCGGATCAGGGTCACATCAGCAGCGCGGGCAGCGGCCACAACGGCGGCGACGTCCATTCAAATCCTCCGAAGCTCTCTCATCGACGGCCCCACCTTATCGAGTGACGAAAGGTTGGGCTCAATCTCCGGCTAAGGATGGGGTGCGGACTTTCGTAAAAGCGGTATCGCCCGGTTCCGAGCCTGACTACGATCTTGCTGGGGTGAGGTGAAAATGAATTTCCGACTTTTCCGCATCATGGTGGCGTACGCACTTTTCTCGGTGCCGGAAATAGCCATCTGGGTTGGGCTATTGATCTTTTTGTACGACCGCGGCGGAGCTAGTGCCGCGGGACTCATTGGTGGGTTATCGCTCGTACCAGCGATTCTGATCTCGCCGCTTGTGAGCACCTTCGGTGATCGGATGCCGCGTGGTCAGGCAATTTTCATAGGGTATGCGGTCACGGCGCTTCTCTACTCGGTCGTGGCCTGGGTTTGGGCGGCAGGTGCCCCGACCTTCGTCGTTGCGCTGGCCTTTAGCCTTCTGTACATAGCGATGAGTGCCACCCGGCCCGTCCACTACGCGATCGTCCCGCAACTCGCAGAGACGCCCGAAGGGCTCGTTCGCGCGAATAGCGTCACGATCTTCATTGCAAGTGCTGGCATGTTTATCGGGCCGCTCGTGGCTGGCTGGTTGCACGATCGCGGTGGAGCGACCGCCGTCGCCGTCTTCTGCGCTATCTGTCTGGGATTAGCTGCCGTCTCATGTCTGGGACTTCATCTTCCCGCCGGTGACGACGAGGAGACGGACGCAGCTGATGCAATTTCAGCCGGGCTTCGGTACGTGTGGAGTTCGCCTCGCGTTCGAACCCTTGTTCTCGTGTCCGGTCTGCTCTTTTTGGCCACATCGGCTATGGATGTTCTGGGAGTCACCTTCGCGGCAAGTGTCCTCAACACTAGCTCCACAGGACAGGGGATTCTGGTGGCCGCGGTCGGCTTTGGTGGCTTGATTGGAGCCGCCGCTGGATCTGCCTTGGCCGGTAAGCCAAGGCTGGCCCAAATGATGGGCTTCGCCTTTGCGCTCGTCGGACTGCCGTTGATCGCCGTGACCTTCTCTAGGTCTCTCTGGCTGGCAGCACTTCTATGTGGGTTGAGCGGTGCGGCTGGGGCGCTCGTTGCTTTGGCGAATGACACGCTGCTTCAGCGGTGTGCGGCAGATGATGTTCTGGCACGTGTGTTTGCGGTGAGCGAATCCGCCATGTTGATTGGCTACGTGATCGGTGCCTTCGGTGTTCCGGCGTTGGTTGCATTCGTTGGGCCGGCGCCAAGCTATGCCGTGCTGGGCGGGCTCCTGTGCTTGGTTGCGGCTGCGATATGGCCATCCCTTCGCCAGATCGACAGGACTCAGCATCTCCCAGAGGAGATCATCGAACTGTTGCGGAAGATCCCATTCTTGGCGTCTATGCGTCCATCCGGCCTCGAGCGTCTTGCTCAGTCAGCTACCTGGGTGCCGGTGGTGGCTGGCGAGCGGGTGATCAGTGAAGGCGATCATGGTGACGCCTTCTTCATTGTGAAAGATGGGCGACTGGACGTATCCACAGCCGATGCCGGTCATCGTCGCGCTCTGACTGCCGGAGAGGGCTTCGGGGAAATCGCCCTCCTGCTGGATGTGCCCCGTACTGCGACTGTCACTGCCGAAGAAGATGCGCAGCTTCTTCGCATTGAACGTGATGACTTCCTCGCAGCGGTGACGCGAAGTCAAGACGGGCACAGGGTGGCCCGGGAGGTAGCCGCTGCCCACCTGTCCTCATAGAACCGCGCGGGACTCCCGTGTACGCACGTTGTGCCGTCAGCGCATAAGGTTGGGGCATGGCCGAATTCATTTACCAGTTGAGAAAAGCACGTAAGGCGCACAATGAGAAGGTCGTCCTTGACGACGTGACGTTGTCATTCCTGCCGGGCGCCAAGATCGGCGTTGTGGGACCTAACGGTGCTGGTAAGTCGTCACTGCTGAAGATCATGGCCGGCCTCGACCAGCCGTCCAATGGTGACGCGATCCTGACTCCTGGTTTCACGGTGGGCATCCTGTCGCAGGAGCCTCGCCTCGATGAAGACAAGACCGTTCTGGAAAACGTTCAGCTCGGTGTCGAAGACACGATGGCCAAGATCAACCGGTTTAACGAAATCTCCGAAGAGCTGGCCAACCCCGATGCGGACTACGACAAGCTGCTGGCCGAGATGGGCACGCTGCAGGAGCAGATCGATCATCTGAACGCCTGGGATCTGGATTCACAGCTTGAGCAGGCGATGGATGCACTGCGCTGTCCGCCGCCGGATGCTGATGTGTCCGTGCTCTCCGGTGGTGAGAAGCGTCGCGTCGCTCTCTGCAAGCTGCTCCTTCAGCAGCCAGATCTGCTGCTGCTCGATGAGCCCACCAACCACCTCGATGCCGAGAGCGTGAACTGGCTCGAGCAGCATCTTGAGAAGTACCCCGGCACCGTTATCGCCATCACCCACGACCGCTACTTCCTAGACAACGTGGCCCAGTGGATTCTCGAGCTCGACCGTGGCCGCGCCTACCCATATGAGGGCAACTACTCCACCTACTTGGAGAAGAAGCAGGAGCGCTTGAAGGTTGAGGGCGCCAAGGATGCCAAGCTCAAGCGCCGCCTGTCCGAAGAGCTTGACTGGGTGCGCTCGAATGCGAAGGCACGCCAGACCAAGAGCCGCTCACGTCTTGAGCGCTACGAAGAGATGGCGGCCGAAGCAGACAAGACTCGCAAGCTCGACTTCGATGAAATCCAGATCCCACCGGGTCCGCGTTTGGGCAACCTCGTCATCGAGGCAAAGGGTTTGACGAAGGGCTTCGACGACAAACTGCTGATCGACAACCTGTCCTTCACCATGCCGCGTAACGGAATTGTGGGTGTGATCGGCCCGAACGGTGTTGGTAAGACCACCCTGTTCAAGATGATCGTGGCCGCCGCTGACAACGATACGAGCGACAAGGCAGCCCTTCCGGATTCCGGCGATCTGCGCATCGGTGAAACGGTGAAGCTGTCGTACGTCGATCAGAACCGCGCCGGTATCGATCCCAAGAAGAACGTCTGGGAAGTTGTTTCCGACGGACTGGACTGGATCAAGGTTGGCCAGGTTGAAATGCCAAGCCGCGCATACGTTTCGGCGTTCGGTTTCAAGGGCCCAGATCAGCAGAAGCCGGCCGGTGTTCTCTCCGGTGGTGAGCGCAACCGCCTCAACCTGGCGCTCACGCTCAAGCAGGGTGGAAATGTGATCCTGCTCGATGAGCCGACGAACGACCTCGACGTCGAAACCCTTGGCTCACTTGAGAATGCGCTCCTCGAGTTTCCCGGTTGTGCTGTGATCACGTCTCACGACCGCTGGTTCCTCGATCGCGTTGCCACGCACATCCTGGCGTACGAAGGTGATTCGCAGTGGTTCTGGTTTGAGGGCAACTACGACTCATACGAGAAGAACAAGATTGATCGCCTCGGCCCAGAGGCGGCTCGTCCGCATCGTGCGACGTATCGCAAACTGAGCCGAGGTTAGGCGGGCAATGTTTGCAAGCATGCGTTTGGCAAAAGATGAAGTCCTCCATCTAGCGGCGTTCCTGGGCCGCATCTTGGGCTGGGATGAACGATCGGCTGTGCGGATCGTTCAACGGGGTCGCGTCGTAGGTTTCTATTCGGCACTGCCCATGGATGTGCTTGCCTTCATTGCCCTTCCCACGGTTGACGACGTCAGCTCCGACGACCTCGCCGGCGAGATTGATGTGACAGTGTCGGCGGGACGACTGCGAGACATCATCGGTGATACGAGCAAGCTTGACGCTGTAACCGATGTGCGTCTGCCCGATCCGGTTGCCGGATCGCCTGCCTTGGCGGTTCTGCCGCCCGCGGGTCCGTGGTCGAGTGGGGAGAAGGGGATGGCAGGGGATCTCGCCCCGGTCGTCGACGCTGCTGTCGCTGAGTTCCGCGCTCAGGTCCCTAAATCGGGCTCACTGAATTCGACTCTGCTCGCGGAGGCCACGTGGGATGCGCCCGGTTATGGCGCCCTCCCCATGCGCGCACTTCACGCTGCCCGACTGCTCGGTTTCCTGTCGCATCCGGGAGCCCGGATTGAAACCGGAAATATCAGTGGCTGGAAACGACTCGTGACACCGTCGGGTCAGATCTTCGTGCGCTCGACGTCGCTGCCGGCGAAACTGTCTCTTGTGCCAAAGAAGCGTTGATCGACGCGGACTCCTTTACCTTCTGTTCACTAAGCACCACTAGTTTCGAATGAGTGTCGCCGGGGTGGCGAATGTTGATGCAGACGGTTAAGGGAGAACTCATGTCTATGCGCGGCCTATTTGTAAACGCGAAAGAGATCCGCCACTTCGAACCGGGTGCAGTCGTCTTCGCCGAAGGGTCCGTTGGCGCAGAGATGTTCGGTGTTGTTTCTGGCGTGATAGAACTGCGCCATGCCGATCAAGTGGTCTCTCAGGTTGGCCCTGAGGGAACCTTCGGCGAACTCGGTTTGATCGATCGCGCACCGCGCAGCCTTTCCGCAGTAGCGATCGAGGCGAGCGAGGTTGCTGTCATTGACGAGCCGACGTTCCTCTACCTCGTCCATGAGACGCCGACGTTCGCTTTGCAGGTCATGCGTGCGCTCAGTGCGAGGATTCGTCAGCTCAGCGAGTAAGTCTCATTTGCTCGCCTTTTCGGCTTCGTAGATAACGCCGCCAACGACGGTTCCCCAGACCTTGATGTCGCGCAGCGCCATTGGATCGCATTCCAGTGGATCTGACTCGAGCACCGCGAAGTCGGCCAACTTACCTGCTTCAATCGTGCCGATCTCGTGATCCATGTGAAGCTGGAACGCGGCCTCGATCGTAACGGCGCGAAGTGCGGTTACGACGTCCACCTTTTCGGCCTCGCCGAGCACTCGACCACTCGGCGTGACGCGGTTAATGGCGCACCAAGCCGTGTGTAACTGACTGGTTGGGGTAACGCCTGAATCGGAGTGATAGGTCACTGAGACGCCCATCTCCGAAGCGGACTTCACCGCCCACATCCGGTCGACGCGCTCGGGGCCCATCACCTGCGCGTAGTGCTGATCTCCCCAGTACCAGATGTGGTTGGTGAAGATGTTCGCGGCGATGCCGAGTCGAGCCATTGCGCGATATTGAGAGGTGGTTGTTGTCTGCGAATGCTGCGCAGTGTGGCGATGGTCGAGCCACGCTGTTTTACGCAACGCCTTGTCCACCGCGACAATGAATTGATCGACGGTGGCATCGCCATTCGCGTGCAGATAGATCTGCAGGCC
>JBAXUN010000108.1:0-7064 GCA_037129655.1 Actinomycetes bacterium | reverse complement strand
GGCCCGCTGGCGATGATCGATTCCGATCATCCGGTGGTTGCGATCGTGCCTGACGGCGTGGGTGCAACTGCGATGCGTCCAGTACTTGAACGGTTGCGCGAACGGGCGGCCGATGTTGCTGTTTTTGGGGGAGCAGAATCGATGGCGCTCGCGACGGCCGGCATGCTGCTACCGACGGTTCCTGAGGAACTTGCTCCGATGGTCGACATTATTGCCCTGCAATGGCTGTGCCTCGAGATGGCACTCGCTCGCGGGATCAACCCGGATGCGCCGCGCGGTCTGAGCAAAGTAACTCAAACGTGGTGATCAGTGAGATCAACCTCGGTGCCGTCAATCCAGACGCGTTGAGGGTATAAATCGTCCGACCACCACACGAGATCAGCCAGCAAGCCGGTTGCAAGATTGCCGATACCAGCACCGCCAACAGTTTCCGCAGGTATACGAGTGGCTGAATCCAGGGCCTGTGCCAAAGGCACCGCGCAGACGTTGACGGCATTGCGGACCGCTGCGTCCAACGTGAGCGCCGATCCTGCGATCGTCCCATCAGACCGTCGGGGAAGCCCATCGCTCACCATCACCGCGGCTCCACCAAGTTCGTATTCACCGTCTGGCATCGTGGCCGCGGCAATCGCGTCGGTGACGAGAACAACTCGATCGGGGGCTGCGTTGAATGCGAGTTGGCAGATCCTCGGATCGAGGTGATGTAAATCAATGATGAGACCAAGATGAGCACGTGGATCGGTGAGTGCTACTCCGGCTAGGCCAGGATCTCGATGGGCCAGCGGTGGCATCGCATTGAACAGATGCGTCACCATGCCGGCACCAGCGGCAAACCCAGCCAGAGCCGTCTCGGCGTCAGCATTGGAGTGGCCCAGCGACACTGTCACGCCAGCAGAAGTCAGGCGCGCAATTGCCTCGAGAGCATGTGGACGTTCCGGAGCCAACGTGATCATCAGCAGGCGTCCATCGGCCGCGGAAAGTAGTGCCTCGATCGCTTCAGGACTCGCATCGCACATCGCTGACTCGTCGTGCGCACCCTTTCGCTCGGGGCTCAGAAACGGACCTTCCAGATGTATTCCGAGTGGCCGAGCACCTGCAGGTTCCGGCTCATCAATGAACGTGGCGGTTCGATGTAACGCCGAGACGAGGGTGTCGATTGGCGCGGTGATGAACGTTGGGACGAAGGAGGTGACCCCAGTGCGGGCAATCGCCCGTCGAGCCTTACCCCATGCGTCGAGCGAACCGCTGACGAAATCCACACCCGCAAATCCATTAACTTGAAGATCGACGAGTCCTGCGGTGAGAAAACCCGAGGACAGGGATAGTTCGGCCTCTGCTGTTGTCCGCGTGACCTGTGCGATTCGCTCACCATTGAGGTGCACGGTTCCGCCGTCGATCAACTGTCCATCCACAAGGAGTCGTGGTGCGCTGATCGATGTCACGGCAACCTCCAACCTGTGTCGACATCAGGCGGTGATGTATCGCCGACTGAACGTGTCGAGTTGAGCCTAGTAGATGCCATTGTCGAATACCGGCCCGTGCGTGTCTGCTGATGTGCAGATACCGTTGTCCCGTGGCGAGATTCGATGAGGTTGCCCGCGAACGTACGGATCTAACCGAGACTGAGGTCGCGCATCTTCGCGGACTTGTAGCGGACTGGACGCTGCTGGCCGACTTGACGTTCTCTGACCTCGTACTATGGCTGCCCACCTGGCATGGTGGCGGTTTTATCGCCGCCGATCAGGTGCGACCGAGTACCGGACCAACAGGTCTCGACGACGACATCGTCGGGGAATATGCCGCTAAGGGTCGTCGACCTATCCTCGACCGCTCATACGCCTCTCGAGGCGTGGTGACCGAATCAGGTGAGCTGGCCGCGCGCAGCGCCATCCCGGTAGTGAAGTCAGGACGTGTCCTAGGCATCATCGAAACGTACTCAGAATCAGCGGGTCGGGCACGAGGTCGGATGGAGCTCGCATATTTGCAGGCCGCCGAAGATCTGATTCCGATGGTGGTTAACGGTTCATTCCCACATGCGAATCGACTCTCAAGGACAGGGTCACCTCCGCGGGTAGGCGATGGGTTCGTGCGGTTGGATGAGAACGGCATTGTTCTGTTTGCAAGCCCAAATGCGCGCTCGGCGTACCATCGCCTCGGCCTTGCTACCGAACTCGTCGGTGCGGAATTTGCGCGCACAAGTGCGCGTCTTGTTCGTCGACCAGGCCCGGTCGACGAGTCACTGGCCCAGGTGGCTGCTGGTCGTGTTGCCGGTGGTGCGGAGATCGAAAATCAATCTGCCACAGTCACTTTGAGCGGAGTCCCGCTATATAGAAATGCGCAGTATGTCGGTGCGGTTGTACTTGTTCGCGACGCAACGGAGATCCGTCGACGCGATCGAGAGTTGCTGTCCAAGGATGCAACGATTCGGGAAATCCACCATCGAGTGAAAAACAATTTGCAGACAGTTGCGGCGTTGCTGCGTCTGCAATCGAGACGTATCGCAAACCCGGAGGCGCGGCAGGCACTCGACGAGGCAGTCCGACGCGTCGGTGCGATCGCGGTGGTTCACGAAACTCTGGCGCACACCGCAGAGCAGAAAATTGACGCCGATGAAGTTGTCGACCGACTTATCTCGCTCGTTCGCGATATGTCGCTGACTTCTCGTTCGGTACGGGTTACACGCGAGGACTCATTTGGCGCGCTGCCCGCGGAAGTTGTTACACCTCTGTCGATGGCACTCGGTGAGCTACTCCAGAATGCTGTTGAGCATGGCGGGGGTGCTGATGTTCGTCTGACGGTTACGCGGGTTGGACACGCGATGGTGGTCGAGGTGATCGATCATGGGCCGGGCATAGACCCGTCGTTTGACCCGTTCGATACCGGTCGGCTTGGGTTAGCAATTGTTCGCACTTTGGTGACAGAGGAACTCGGGGGCGAGATCGAGTTACTTCCGGGTGCGCAGGGCGGTACTACCGCGCAGATTCGATTGCCTCTATCTGACTGATTCAGAGTCCGGCGCGGGCTGCACGGTTGCGTGCATTGCGGCGCTTCAAGGCGCGACGTTCGTCCTCAGATAAGCCGCCCCAGACGCCGGCGTCCTGACCGCTTTCTAGCGCCCAAGCAAGGCAGGTGTCCATGACTGGGCAGCGGCGGCAAACAGCCTTGGCTTCCTCGATCTGCATGAGGGCGGGACCGGTATTGCCGATCGGAAAGAACAGCTCGGGATCTTCATCCCGGCATGCTGACCGGTGGCGCCAGTCCATTTTCGTCCTCCTACAGTGGATCAGTTGACCCGTTTATCCATCGATCGGCACTTTGTGAATGCTGTCACGAACTATTTTCCGCGCGTACAGCATCTCCGAATGGGGGGAGAAACGGTACGAAACCGCAGGTCGGGGGCGCGGCGAAGCACTCCGACTGTTAAACCTTCACATATTTGGGGCCGTCTGTCTAGCATTTATGGGTTCTCTCAGCCAGTGCATACTCTTTGTTTCCTCAGATGGGACGAGGATTCACGCTGGGAAACATCATTGGCACAGGTCAGAGGCTCACCATCAAGAATTTCGCTAAACGAGAACAGTAAGTGCCTGTGGGGCCGAAGTGACCGTCAATGTACGGACTGAGCCAGCCGCCTCACCATCGATCTGCAGACTCGTTGGTCTACTCGCTGTGATTCGGATGGATGTTTGATCATGCAGGGTCAAAACTCCACCAAAGGGGTACTTCGAACGCTGACGCAACAGCATTCTTTGGACGTAGTTGACGGTATGCAGAACCCCTAGGCTCCGTGGTGCGAACAGGTCGAGCCCGGCGTCAAAGGAAGCGCGGGGACACGGGTCCACGGCGATGGGCCCTAGATACGTCCACGGCGAGCTGTTCTGGATGATGGCCAAGAACACGCCGGTGACAGGGTCGACGCCCGGTCGCTCAATAGTCAGGGCAGGCTCATGGCGTTCTGTCTTGACGAAGAATTGGTTAAGCGCTGTGCCGACGTACCGAGCCGGTGTTGCGCTCACACCCTTGGCACGTTGACGATCCATTTCCTCGATGATTTCCGCATCAATGCCGAGCCCGGCATTACACATGAAGTAGCGATTCAGCCCGTTGTACTCTGCCAGCCCCAGGCCAATGGTTCGTCGATGCCCGTGCGAGATGGCCTCGATCAATTCGGCAGTTGCGTCCACGGGATCTTCCGATAGGCCCAGACTTCGGGCAAACACATTGGCACTGCCGCCAGGAATCGTCCCTAACGTTGGAATGGTCGCCGCAGTACCCGTGCTGTCCGCTTTGCCGGTGCTACCCGTTGCGTTATGGCCGGTCGCCACGCCTTCGGCGAGCAAACCGTTGACGACCTCGTTTACCGTGCCATCACCGCCGAGGGTCAGAACAATGTCGATGTTGTCTCGACGTGCCTGCCGAGCCAAATCGGTGGCGTGCAAGCGATGAGTGGTGTCTATGACGTTGATGTCAATTGCTGAGGACAGCGCCCTGATGATGACCTCACGAGTGCGCGGCGTTGTCGTCGTCGCATTCGGATTAACAATCAAGATCGCTCGCACACCCGAAGCCTACGTCGCTCGATTCATCGTGGCGCGGCCACCTACGTGGACGATGGTGAGATTGCCATCTGACAGGGGTTGCGGGACATGGCAGGGTAGGGCTCGTGGATTCGGGACAGGTTGAGTCAGAGTACGGCGACGAACCAGCGGTCGCCGGCCCGCGGCCCGGTGTGCTTTTGGCTGCCGTCGCGATTGCCGCAGTCGAGGCGCTGGGTATCGCGGGTTATGGCATCAGCATTGGGTTCGCGGGTCTGCAGAACCCGGGCAGTGTGGCCGCCCCGATTGTTCAAGTCGTCCTCTATTTGCTGTTCGCCACCGGTATCGGAGCTGCCGGTTGGGGGCTGTGGCGTCAGCGGCGCGCAGCTCGCACGCCATTTGTTGTGATTCAACTGTTTGCACTCGTTGTTGGATACACGCTCATGCAGGGCGATGGGGATGCGATCCATCGACTTGGCTGGGCTGTTTTGGCTATGGGTGTCGTCGGCATCGCGCTGGCCATGAGCCCGCTGGTCGGGAAATCTCTGGAGCGTTAACCAGATCAGTCGGCGAGCATGCCTTCACGTAATGTGGCCAACGAACGTGCGAGAAGTCGTGACACATGCATCTGCGAGATGTTGAGTTCTTCAGCGATTTGGCCCTGAGTCATGCCTTGGAAGAAGCGCATTCCGAGGATTTGTCGCTCCCGCGCGGGTAAGGCTGCAAGCAGCGGACGAAGGGCCTCGCGGTCGTCCACGTTGCCAAGATCGGGATCTTCATCGCCCATGAAGTCTGCAATTGTCGTTGCGTCGTCGTCGTTGCCGATATGTGCGTCGAGGCTCGTTGTTGAGTACGCGGCGGCAGCTTCAATTCCGTCGATAACTTCTTCTTCGGTGATCTTTAGATGCGCTGCGAGCTCACGCACAGTTGGCGATCGCCCGGATGATTGCGTCAACTCAGCGGTGGCTTGACTGAGCATCATGCGCAATTCCTGTGCGCGTCTCGGGACGCGAATTGCCCAACCCTTATCGCGGAAGTGACGCTTGATTTCACCGATGATGGTGGGCGTTGCGAAACTCGAAAACTCGAATCCGCGTTCTGTGTCGAAACGATCGACCGCATTGATCAGGCCAATCGTGCCAACCTGAATCAAATCTTCGAGTGGCTCGCCTCGATCTCGAAAACGTCGGGCCAAAAAACTGACGAGTGATAAGTGCAGTGTCACTAACTCGTTTCGGGCGACGGTGCGTTCGGCCTCTGAGCGAGTGGGGTCTTGAACGATGCCGAACAGCTCTCGTTCACGCGCGCGATCCTCGTCACTCCAGCGACTGCTGAGCCGTTGTTCGGGAACAAGCGCGGCCTGAACATCCGGGTCGTCGGCGGAAAGCTCTGTCTCCTCGGCATCGGATGCCAGATCCATGGCCGTCTGATCGATGTCTGTCTCGGGCTCACCCGATGATGGAGGCGACTCGGTAAGTGACTCGTCGGTCATGCGTCGACAGTGTTCTCGCTCGCTGATGCGCGAAGGTGGATGCTAAGCCGATTGGCGTCGACGGTGGCTGTGACGTCGTCGACCAGTGCGGTCAAGACCGTCCAAGAAAACGAATTCGTTGCTGGCAGAACACCAGCCTTTGTGTGACTGCTGAGTGTGACATCGAGGCGACCGTCATCACCTGGAAGTAGCTCGCACTCGATTACTGAATCGGGAACCGCGTCCTTGATGAGCATCGAGGCAACCTCGTCTACTGCGAGGCGTAGATCGTCTAGCCGATCGATGCTGAAGTCTTGACGCGCGCACACGGCTGTCGTCGCCGTGCGGATGAGGACGACCCATGTTGGGGTGGCCGGAACTGTCAGACGAATTGGTGTAGTCACGATGTGAGATTACGCCCGTCGCGGCCGGTTATGCCCGAGGCCCGGCGGCAAGTTTGGCGAGTTCTACCCCTGAGACCCGATGCACAGTCCACTCATCCATCGGTTCGGCTCCGATCGAACGATAAAAACCTAGTGCTGGTTCGTTCCAGTCCAGCACCCACCATTCGAGCCGCTGGTAGCCCCGCGTGATGCAGACGTTCGCGAGCTCCTGCAGCAACTGCGTGCCGTAGCCCGAACCGCGCAGGTGCGGTCGAACGTAGAGGTCTTCGAGATAGACCCCGTGTGTGCCTGTCCACGTAGAAGTGTTCAGGAACCAAAGTGCGAAGGCTCCAAGCTTGGTGCCAGCCTCGACATCAGGATGGTCGACGACGAATGCGTAGGCCGCCGGCGCGCCATTGGGAGTTGTTGATTCGACTCCCGGGGCTTGTGCGGTGCCACCGAAAAGGATTGCGGTCAATTGCTCGACGGTGGACTTCACCTCGTCAGCAGCGCGCTCGTACTCCGCGAGCTCTTTGATGAGATCAAGAATCTCGGGCACGTCATCGACGGTGGCGGGCCGGATCTGTCCGGTGATGGGCGAGGTCATGGCGCAATATACAACGATGCCAGCAGTTCCTTTGACGAACTGATCTCGCAAGCGTGGCGATGGGACCG
>JBAXUN010000107.1:0-7152 GCA_037129655.1 Actinomycetes bacterium | reverse complement strand
TACAACTGGAAACACAACCAGGCCAACGGCGAGGACAACCGCGACGGCACGAACAACAACCTGTCGTGGAACCACGGAGTTGAGGGTGTCACCGACGATGAGGACGTCATTGCCAACCGCGCGGCATCCACGAATGCACTGCTGGCCTGCCTACTGCTAAGCGTTGGGACACCGATGCTGACGATGGGTGATGAGCGAGGACGCACCCAAGACGGCAACAACAACGCGTATTGCCAAGACAATGAAACGTCGTGGCTGAGTTGGGCAAACGACGGTGACGTGAGCCGGCTCGAGCTCACGCGCAGTCTGCTCACCTTGCGTCGCGAAACTCCGGCCTTGAGACGCACAGATTTCTTTGACGGCAAGCCTGACGATGCCGATACGTCGACAGATATCGCATGGCTTCGTCCAAATGGCAGTGCGATGACTTCCGATGACTGGAACAGCGGTGATTATTGGACTCTGGTTATGGCCATCTCGGGAAGAATCAGCGATGAAGCCAAGTCCACGACGGACGCTGCACTGGTAATTGCACTGAATCGTTCAGATGCCCCGGTAACACTGACCATGCCGGCGGCAAACATCCCTTACGAACTAGCGATTTCGACAGTCGATCAGTCGTGCAATGGAAGCGTGATTGAGGACTCGGTCGAATTGCCCGCACGATCAGTGACGGTTCTCCGCAAGCGCGAATGAACTACCTGGCTAAGCGTTTATGCCTCACTGAGGAAGGGCTTGCACACCCAACTCAGCGGTCGACTGCAACCCACGATGGGCAGGCAGCACCCGGACTGTGTATCCGAATGCGCCCGTCTCGTCGAGATCGTAATCGGTCTCGTAACGCCAGCGATTACCCTCATATTTTTCTATGGCGGTTAGCGCAACGATTCGTCGATTGACAATTCGATCGTTGTGGTCCACCCGGCCGCTGATCAGTTCAACAACGACATCATCACGGCCCAGCTCGCCTAGGGCAACGAAGGCCCGAATCGTCAAGTTTTGGCCACGTTCTGGCGCATCGCCGACACCGGAGGCTTCAACATGTTCAACGCGGACGCCCGACCAACCTGCCAATACCCGTGACCGGTAGGCCGCCAACTCACGAGCTAGCGCATAGTTGTCTGAATCCACTTCGCGTGCCGATAAAGCGGCGGGCGCGTAGAGCTTGTTGACGTAATCCCCCACCATCCGTGATGCGAGCACCTTCGGACCAAGGGTGGCCAGGGTGTGCGTGAGCATCGTGATCCAGCGGATCGGCAGACCCTGCGCATCACGTTCGTAGAAACGCGACGCAACACTCTTCTCAATCAGGTCGTACAAAGCGGCGGCTTCGAGATCGTCACGACGATCGGGATCGCTGACACCATCGGCCGTCGGAATCGCCCAACCGTTCTCACCGTCGAACCACTCGTCCCACCAGCCGTCCAAGATCGACAGGTTGAGGCCCCCGTTGAGTGCAGCCTTCATTCCGGACGTGCCGCAGGCTTCGAGCGGGCGTAGCGGATTGTTCAACCACACGTCGCAACCGGGATAAAGCAAGCGCGCCATGCCAATGTCGTAATCCGGCAAGAACACGATGCGGTGACGAACATCGTTGGCATCAGCGAAGTTTACGAGCTGCTGGATTAGTCGCTTGCCGCCGTCGTCGGCCGGGTGACTCTTACCTGCGATGACCATCTGGATCGGGCGATCGGGGTGTAGGAGCAAATCCTTGAGGCGTTGAGGATCGCTGAGCATGAGTGTGAGTCGCTTGTACGAGGGAACGCGTCGTGCAAATCCGATCGTCAAAACATCGGGGCTCAGTACATCGGCGATCCAACCGAGTTCGGCATCCGAAGCCCCGCGCTGCACCCACGATTCGCGCAGTCGCGAACGCACATCATCGACAAGGAGCTGACGTAGTTCACGCTTCGTCGCCCATAGTCTCGCCGGGTCGATTTCTGTGGCACTTTGCCATCCAGCGGTATCGAGCGCACCATCGACGCCGACCTGCTCAGCAAGGAGGTCCCGTACTCCGCGTGAAACCCACGTAGCCGCATGTACACCGTTGGTGATCGACGCGATCGGTACGTCTTCTGCGTCGAACTCTGGCCACAGACCAGCGAACATTCCGCGACTTACCTCACCATGCAGTTGGCTCACCCCATTGGCTCGCTGACCAAGACGCAGGCCCATGGCGGCCATGTTGAACACGGTCGGATCCCCATCGACGTAATCCTCAGCACCAAGTTCGAGAATACGAGCCACTGGCAGATTAGCCGCCGCGTTGTCACCCCCGAAGTAGCGTTCGACCAATTCGGCCGGGAACCGGTCGATACCAGCCGGCACCGGGGTGTGCGTCGTGAACACAGTGCCAGCGCGCACTACCTGAAGCGCCTCATCGAAATTTAAATTCGTCGCTTCAACGAGTTCGCGCATTCGCTCAACACCTAGGAAGCCGGCATGGCCTTCATTGGTGTGGAACACCTCGGGCGTCGAAGCTCCGGTGATGCGACTGAAGGCACGAAGTGCACGAACTCCACCAACACCCAGAAGGAGTTCCTGCTGGAGTCGGTGCTCACCACCGCCACCATAAAGGCGATCGGTGACGTCACGTTCGGCAGGCTCGTTGAGTTCGATGTTGGAATCGAGCATAAGCAGCGGCACTCGACCTACATTGGCGATCCAGATGTACGCACGTAGCGTGCGTCCGCCCGGCAAGCCGACGGAGACAACCGCGGGTGATCCGTCTTGTTCGCGAAGTAGAGATACGGGCAAGCCGTCCGGATCAAGAACGGGATAGGTCTCTTGCTGCCAGCCGTCGCGTGAGAGTGACTGACGGAAGTAGCCAGCGCGATAGAACAGGCCAACACCGATGATTGGGGCACCGAGATCACTAGCCGCCTTGAGGTGATCACCGGCCAGGATTCCAAGGCCACCTGAGTACTGCGGCAACACCTCGGTGATACCGAATTCAGGCGAAAAGTAGGCGACGCACTTTGGTGCGTCGGGGCCGAGACTTTGGAACCAGCGATCGCCAGAGAGGTAGTCGGTGAGTCCGTCCGCAATCCACCCCAGGTGATTGGTGAAATCTTCGTCGGCCGCCAATTCATCCCAGCGAGCGGACGGGACCTCACCCAGCATGCGCACCGGGTCGTGATCAACCTCGCGCCACAGAGAGGGATCAATCCGCTCAAAGAGGTCTTGGGTTTCCGGGTGCCACGACCAACGAAGGTTGTTGGCAATCGTCGACAGAGCGGCAAGCGGTTGCGGAAGGACGGTGCGGACGGTGAATCTACGAATGGCTCTCACGTCCTACACCCTAAGTGGCATGGCCCTTCGCTCTCGACTCGCATGGCTTTTTGCCTGCCTGTAAATCGTTTACAGCCGATGTAACCGTTACGGAGCATTGCAATCCCCTGCCAACATCAATCTGTCGGTACGCTTGTGGCGATGACTAAGAAATCGTCACCCTCAGCCATTGGTCTGCGAGCCAATTCACCTGTGCCGTCATCTGACGCCGGGTGGTTCGGAACCACGGGACGTTATGCCATTGAGGACGTCCAGCCCTTGATCGCGCTCGGGCGCCGACCAATAAAGGCTGTCGTTGGCGAACTCATCCCCATCACTGCGAATGTCTTTCGTGAGGGTCACGACGAGGTTTCCGCGACAGCAGTCCTAACCGAGTCAACGGGCGCTCTCACGAGCATTCATATGCAGCGCACGTCGGGCGACCAATTCATCGCCTGGATCGCCCCGACTGAGATAGGCGATGCGGTTTTCCATGTCGAAGCATGGGGTGACCCAATCACGACGTGGATTCACCGCGCCGAAATCAAAATTCCCGCGAATAGCGATGTCGAGCTTGAAATGCGCGAGGGCGAGCTGCTCTACGCGGAAGCGTTGAAGGCTCTACCGAGAGGTAAGGTTCGCGAACCGGTCAAGGCTGCTGTCGCCGCACTCAAAGACAAGACCAGGCCGGCTGCCGCACGCCTCGCAGCAGCGACTGCGCCCGAGGTTCGTGTCCTCCTCCATCAGTTCCCGCTGCGCGAGAATGTCACTGCGACTCAGTCTTTCCCGATAATGGTTGAGCGTGAGCGCGCCCTTTATGGAAGTTGGTACGAGTTCTTCCCGCGGTCCGAGGGTGCCACGGTTAAGCCACCTAAGTCAGGCACCTTCGCGACCGCTCAGAAGCGGCTCGATGAGGTTGCTGCCATGGGCTTTGATGTGGTTTACCTGCCCCCGATCCATCCGATCGGCCGCGCACATCGAAAGGGCCTCAACAACAGCCTCGTGGCCGGTGCAGACGATCCAGGTTCACCGTGGGCCATCGGATCTGCTGATGGTGGCCATGATGCAATTCATCCTGACCTTGGCACCGAGGCGGATTTCATTGCCTTCGTCGAACACGCCACTTCACTGGGTCTCGAGATTGCACTCGACCTTGCCTTGCAGTGTTCACCGGATCATCCGTGGGTCACCGAACATCCCGAATGGTTCGTACATCGCGCGGACGGAACGATCGCTTACGCCGAGAATCCGCCGAAGAAGTACCAGGACATCTATCCGCTGTTTTTCGATGCAGATCCAGATGGACTCTTCGCAGAGATCGAACGCGTCATACGACACTGGATGGGCCTCGGCGTAAGGATCTTTCGCGTTGATAATCCACACACCAAACCCGTCGCCTTCTGGGAGCGGTTGTTTGCAGCCATCCGACGTACCGACCCGGACGTCATCTTCTTGGCCGAGGCTTTCACCAAGCCGACGATGATGAAACTGCTTGGGGAGATTGGCTTTCAGCAGTCGTACACCTATTTCACGTGGCGCAACGAGCGCGCGGAAATCGAGGAGTACTTCACCGAACTATCTGGGCCGGCTTCGGCGTCGATGCGTCCGAACGCCTTCGTCAACACGCCAGATATCTTGCCTGCATTCCTTCAGTACGGCGGGCCGCCAGCTTTCGAGATTCGTGCGACTCTTGCTGCGTCTCTGTCGCCGACGTGGGGTGTCTACTCGGGGTTTGAGCTTTTTGAGCACGTCGCGGTACGTCCGGGTGGCGAGGAATATCTCGACTCAGAGAAGTACGAATACAAACCACGTGGTTGGGCAGCGGCCGCTGCCGCGGACAAGACCTTGGCGCCCTACCTCAAGCAGCTCAACACGTGGCGACGTGAACACCCTGCGTTGCAACGACTCCGCAATCTGACGTTCCACTCGAGCACAAACGATCGGATCGTTACCTTCAGCAAGCGTGATGGTGACGACGTCGTGCTCGTCGTTTGCACTGTCGACCCCCATACAGTTCGCGAGGGCGTGCTTGAGCTGAACATGCCAGCGCTTGGCCTCGACGAGACTGACACCTTCGCTGCCAAGGATCTCGTGACCGGGCAGACGTGGGTGTGGAACAAGAGCCCGTATGTTCGGCTTGACCCACACGAAAATGTCGCACACATCATTCATGTGACTGGACGTAGCTGACGTGCCCGGCGGCGCAATCCCCGTCAGTGAAGGCGATCTCAGCCGCATCGTCGAGGGACGGCATCACGATCCACACTCGGTACTTGGACCGCATCCGCACAAAGGCGCGATCACGATCCGTGCCCTACGGCCATGGGCCACGCGCGTTGCCGCCATCTTCGCCGATGACTCTTCGATCGAACTCGAGCATGAATTCGGCGGGGTCTTCGTTGGCGTTGCTTCGTTTACAGACGTTCCCGATTATCGGCTCGAGGTTGAATATGGTGCACCAGCCATCCGCAGTGACGATCCGTACCGTTTCCTTCCCACCCTTGGTGAGCTCGACCTACATCTGATCGGTGAGGGACGACACGAAACGCTGTGGACCGTTCTCGGTGCACACGAGCAATCGTTCCCGTCCGTGCTGGGCGATGTTCGAGGCACGTCGTTCTCGGTGTGGGCGCCGTCTGCTCAAGGTGTTCGACTGATCGGTGATCACAACCACTGGGATGGCACCGCATATCCCATGCGTTCGTTGGGATCTAGCGGGATCTGGGAGATCTTTATCCCCGAGATCGCAGCTGGTTCGCGATACAAGTTCGCGATTCTCGGTCAGGACGGAGTGTGGCGATCAAAGGCTGATCCGATGGCTCGTCATACCGAGCATCCCCCAGCCACCGCATCTGTCGTCTACTCATCGGACTACACGTGGAATGACGATTCGTGGATCGATCGTCGCGCTCGGGGCAACATCTACACCTCCCCCGTTTCGACATATGAGGTGCACCTCGGATCCTGGCGTCCCGGTTTGACCTACACCCAACTCGCCGATGAACTCACCAACTACGTCTCGCATATGGGTTTCACCCACGTCGAGTTACTTCCCGTGATGGAACATCCGTACACGCCAAGTTGGGGTTACCAAGTCACCTCGTACTACGCCCCAACGTCTCGCTTCGGCTCACCCGATGAATTCCGCTACCTCGTTGATCGCCTTCATCAGGCGGGTATCGGCGTCATCCTCGACTGGGTGCCCGCGCACTTCCCCAAAGACGAATGGGCGCTTGCGCGATTCGACGGCAGCCCCCTTTACGAACATCCAGATCCGCAACGGGGCGAGCAACTCGACTGGGGCACATACGTCTTCAATTTCGGACGTAGTGAGGTGCGGAATTTCCTTGTGGCCAACGCGAATTATTGGTTCGAGGAGTTCCACGTTGATGGGCTTCGCGTAGACGCCGTGGCCTCGATGCTGTACCTGGATTACTCGCGCAAGGCCGGTGAGTGGACGCCGAATCAATTCGGTGGACGCGAGAATCTCGACGCTGTTGCGCTGATTCAAGAAGTTAACGCCACCGCCTACAAGCGCTACCCGGGCGTCGTCATGATCGCCGAGGAATCAACCGCATGGCCGGGTGTCACCAAGCCAACGGATGCGAATGGCTTGGGCTTCGGCTTCAAGTGGAACATGGGCTGGATGAACGACACCTTGTCGTATGCGGGTCGTGATCCGATCCATCGTCGATGGCATCACTCCGACATGACGTTCGCGCTCATGTACGCGTGGAGTGAGCAATATGTGTTGCCGATCAGTCACGACGAGGTTGTGCACGGTAAGGGTTCACTGATCGGAAAGATGCCCGGTGATCACTGGCAGAAGCTCGCCGGAGTCCGCGCCTACCTTGCGTTCATGTGGGCACATCCCGGAAAGCA
>JBAXUN010000106.1:0-7188 GCA_037129655.1 Actinomycetes bacterium | reverse complement strand
TGTGTCTCACTGGTGCGGGCCAGGATCTTCACCACGGATTTGCCACGCGTGAACTCACGTACATCGACCTCGCGGCGAGCGTCATTGTTCTCGTAGCGGGTCACGTACGTCGGTTCGTAACCGAAGGGCTCCTCGTCTGGGGTTAGGCCGACCCACTCTGCCGCGAAGGCAACCCCGGGAACCTCTGCACGAAGGACCGTGACGATCTCGTCCACGATCTCCGGCGCGATCGGATCAGATTCGACCACTCGCTGGGTCACTAGGTCTACGACGATCGCGCCATTGGCACATACAGCCAACCCATGATGCTGCGTTGCCTCAGCGACCGGCCCGATCCAGCGCGGTGGCCGACCGGTCACGAAGATGATGGGAAAATCCATTTCGCGAGCGCGACGGAATGTGTCGATCGTGTACTGCGAAACCGTCTGATCTGTTCTGATCAAAGTCCCATCAAGATCAGTTGCCATCAAATGAATGCCGGATGTGAGCTCGTGCCAATCCCGATGCGCCATGACCCCATCCTTGCTGATTAGGGCAGTGTCCGCGACGCGGGTGTCATCCCTTAGGGAATGGGATCGAGGGTTTCGCGTCCGCCTAGGTATGGCCGCAGCGCCATGGGCACACGTACCGAACCATCGGCTTGCTGGTGGTTTTCCAGCAGCGTGACGATGGTGCGAGTGATTGCCACCAGAGTTCCGTTGAGAGTTGCTAGCGGACGTACCCCGTCGGCGTCACGCATCCGAACTCGTAGTCGACGCGCTTGGAATTCGGTGCAGTTAGACGTCGAGGTGACTTCGCGATAACGCTGCTGCGATGGCACCCAGGCTTCGATGTCGTACTTGCGCGCGGCAGATGAGCCAAGATCTCCCGTCGCTACATCGATCACTCGGTAGGGAACTTCGAGTGAGTCGAGGAACTGACGCTCCCACCCAAGCAGTCGCTGATGTTCATTCGTCGCATCCTCAGGATTGCAGTACGAAAACATCTCAACCTTGTCGAACCAGTGCACCCGGAAAATGCCGCGAGTGTCCTTGCCATGTGAGCCGGCTTCGCGCCGAAAGCAGGGTGAGTATCCGACGTAGCGTCGCGGCAAAGAATCGGCGTCCAAGATCTCGTCCGAGTGGTACGCGGCGAGCGGGACTTCAGCGGTACCAACGAGATACATGTCGTCTTGCTCGAGCCGGTAAACGTTCTCAGCAGCTTGGCCCAAAAAGCCTGTACCTTCCATTGCCGCTGGCTTGACCAGCGCCGGAGGAATGACAGGAGTGAATCCGTTGCCGCATGCCAACGCAATCGCATGGTTGACCAATGCCAACTCAAGGAGGGCGCCAACACCTGTGAGGTAGTAAAAGCGTGAGCCGGAAACCTTGGCACCGCGTTCAATATCAATGGCCCGCAGCATCTCACCGAGTTCAACGTGATCGCGAACGGTGATTCCTTCGGCCTCGAAATCGCGCGGTGTACCGACGTGCTCGAGAACGACAAAATCGTCCTCGCCGCCAATCGGAGCGGCCGTTTCAACAACGTTTGACAGCAGGGCTACGAGGGCGGCTGCATCTGCATCGGCGGCAGCACGTTCGTCCTCGGCAGTTTTTACTCGATCGGATAGATCAGTCGCGGTCGCCATCAGCCCATCGAGCTGCGCTTGGACGTCAGGACGCTCGTCGTCGTTGGCCTTCTTAAGCTGACCTTGTAACGGACCGATTTGCTTGCCGAGTTCTTTCTGCTCGTTTCGCAGCGTGCCGAAGGCAAGCTCTGCGGCGCGACGGCGCTCGTCAGCTGCCAGAACCCGATCTACGATCGTTGGGTCCTCACCGCGTGAGCGTTGCGAGGTCCGTACATGTTCGGGTTCGTCACGAATCAGTTTGAGATCGATCACAGGCTCAGCCTAGTGCGCACCAACCCAAACTAGAGGTACAGGCCTGCGCTGCGGCCGGAATCATCAGGTCCCTGCCCTGAAGGCCCCCCACCATCTCCGCCGCCGATGGCGCGCTGGCGCAATTGCTCAACCTGCGATTGGGCCATCATCTGCTGGGCGAAGAGAGCGGTTTGAATTCCATGGAACAGACCCTCTAGCCAGCCAACGAGCTGTGCTTGGGCGATCCGTAGCTCTGATTCGCTTGGGACGCGATCCTCGGTGAATGGAAGTGAAAGCCGCTCGAGTTCTTCAACTAGCTCCGGCGCTAGGCCGTCCTCTAACTCGGTGATTGATCGACGATGGATCTCGCGCAACCGCACGCGCGCATCCTCATCGAGGGGTGCGCTTTTCACCTCCTCGAGCAGCTGCTTGATCATGCTGCCAATGCGCATCACCTTGGCGGGCTGCTCGATCAAATCGGTGATCGACGTCGTCGTAGGTTCTGCTTCAGCCGAGTTGGTGATGGCCACCGCTGTTGAATCCACCGGCTCACCATCAGGGCCCACGATGACGATGTGGGCGTCGGCCGGCGTGGTCGTAGGTGGTTCGAAGGGATTGGTCATGTCTCAATCAAAGCACGGTGTCTGAATCCGTGGCATCGGTAATCGTCTCCATGAAGTAGTCACGATTTAACCCGCCTTACGCGTCTGGATGGCTGGCAACTACAGGTTGTTCACCAATGTGTGCTGAAATATGCGATGCCGGCGCACCATCAGGTGTGGTTCGGTCAACGAAAACTACGAGTAAGCCCGTGAGGGGTGAGAGGCACCGGACCCACTGGGGCACCGGGCTACGCGATCGTCAAGGAGACGGCACGTGGACTACAACTGGCTGTTCCCGGGTGCGGAAGCCCGCCCCGTAGGCGCAAAGGGATGGGGATCATTCGCGATCGAGCGGATCCCCGAAGGCACAACGGTGGCCGGATTCGGTGGCTGGGTGGTAACCCATGACACCTTGGAAACCTTTAGTCACGATCGACAGAGCCGATCGATCCAGGTTGATCAAGACCTGTATCTCGTCTCGGGCGACACCCCTGAACCGGGTGATTTCCTCAACCACTCATGCGAGCCGTCATGTGGGCTCGTCGGCGCGAACGTCTTGGTGGCCATGCGCGATATCGAGGTGGGTGAAGAACTCACCTTCGACTACGCCACGTGTGATTCGAGTGATTACGACGAATTCACGTGCCTGTGCGCTGAGCCAACGTGCCGTGGTGTTGTGACGGGTCTGGACTGGACCAAGCAAGAACTACAGACGAAATACAAGGGCTGGTTTTCGCCTTATCTGACTCGCCGCATCGCAGCGTTGCCTGCGTCGTAACAATTCACGACGGCTTGTGGCTGTGGGCTCAGGTCCGCAGCAGCACCTTGCCGACGTGTTCGCTCGCGGTTACAACGCGGTGTCCCTCGGCTGCGTCGGACATGGCTAGGATGCGATCGATTGTGGGTGTGATGGCGCCTGAGGTCACCAGAGGCCAGATGTTCTCGACAACGGCCGCGCAGATGCGCGCTTTGTCCTCGGTCGGTCGGGCTCGCAGTGACGTGGCCGCCACCGATCCGCGCGTTGCCATCAGTTTGCCGAGATCGAGTTCCGCCTTGACGCCGCCCTGCATACCGATGACGGCGATGCGTCCGTTGGTGGCTAGCGCAGCAATGTTGCGAGCGAGGTACTCCGCCCCCATGTTGTCCAAGATGACGTCTGCTCCGTGGCCGTCGGTCGCGCTTCGGATTGCTTCGACGAAATCCTGCTCTCGGTAGTTGATCAGAATGTCCGCACCGAGTTCGGCACAGGCCTGCAACTTCTCCGCGGATCCAGCTGTGGCGGCGACCCTCGCACCACGAGCGCGGGCAAACTGAATCGCAAACGTGCCAATACCGCTACCGCCACCGTGGATCAGGACTGTGTCGCCGGAGGTCAGCCGTGCCGTGTCCACGAGATTCGACCATACGGTGCACGCAACCTCGGGCAGGGCGGCGGCGGTGAGTGCATCTATTCCTGACGGAAGTGGCATTACCTGACCGGCCGGTACTGCGACGAGTTCGGCGTAACCGCCACCCGATAGCAGCGCACAGCACTCATCGCCGACGGACCAGTCGGTAACGCCTGATCCCACAAACTCGATAACGCCACTGCATTCGAGTCCGGGGTAGCGCGATGCGCCGGGAGGTGGCTCGTAAAAACCCTGGCGCTGCAATAGATCCGCTCGGTTCACTGCGCTGGCCGTGACCCTGATTAGCACCTCATCGGCGGCTGTTTCAGGGTCAGGAACCTGCGTCCAGACCAAAACCTCAGGAGCACCAAACTCTGTGATCACACTCGCGTGCATTACAGCGGCCTCCGGCCCTGGTGGATGACGAGAAGGATATCGCCAGCTTGAATCGTGGAGATCAGCCCGCTGTCGAAGCGATGCGTTACCCCGTTGCGTACGACGGCCACTAGGAGTTCCCCGCGCACGAGCAGATCTTGACTACTGCTGCCGAGGTCTTCGCCTGTTGCAGTGCGCTCGACTATCTCGAGGCCATCGCGTGTTTCGAGTAGATCTTCCACGAAGTCGCCGGCAGCCGGAGAATTCAGCGATAGTCCCATGAGATGTCCGGCGGACTCCGCGGTTAGAACGACAACGTCGGCGCCGCTTTGTCGAAGTAGGGCACTGTTTGTGGATTCACGGACGGCGGCGACGATGCGGGCATTCGGTGCCAAACGTCGTGCCGTCAGAACCGCAAGCACGGACGCATCGTCGCGATCGAGTGCGACCACTACCTGCCCGGCTGTTTCCACGGACGCCGCTCGCATGGTCTCTTCGCGTCCACCATCACCGACCACGCCGAGAAATCCACTTTCGTTCGCTTCCTCGATAACCTGAGGTGACGGATCGACGACGACGACGGTGTTCGCCTGCACCCCGCTGCCAGTGAGACTTTGTGCTGCGCTGCGACCCTTGACTCCATAGCCAATGATGACGATGTGGTTATTCACAGTGGACCTCCAACGACGGGTGCGCCATTCATCACGACTGCGTGCGGTGAGAATTTCAACCGTCGTGCTCACGAGAGTGATCAGGAATATGAAACGCAGTGGGGTGATGAAGACAATGTTTACGAGTCGAGCGGACTCGCTAAACGGCGCGATATCACCGTAACCAGTCGTCGACAGCGATACAGATGCGTAGTAGACGGCGTCGAGCATGGTTATAGGTGTGCCGTTTGCGTCGTGGTAGCCATCGCGCTCGATGTACACCAGAAACGCAGTGATGAACAGACATGCCGCGGCGATGGCCACCCGTCGTAGGAACAGGGTGATCGGCCGCCTGCGTACCCGCGGCCAACTCAACGTCACATCAGAACTCACAATCGAGGACGCTATCGACTGGTGATGCATAAGGCCAGTGATCACTCGTAAACATCGGGATTCTTACGGCAGCGGTAGAACCTTCACGAACGACCCGATCTCGCCGCCGCCAGGCGGGATAACCGCGATCCCGTCGGCGAGCGAAAGTCCACGAAGCATCGCCGGGCCTACGTGCATCGTCGGCGTCGCGGTGATCTCTGGGCCACTGAAACCGCTACGTATGGGTAGAAGTCGAGTGCTATCGGGGTGTGGGCGGACGTCCACTGTCAGAACAGCTTCTAGGACGTGCGCCTCCTCAGCACCGTGTTCACCCCTCAGGGTTGCCAGGAGCGGAACGAGCAGTGTGAGTACAGCCGATATCGCCGCAAGAGGGTTTCCCGGCAGGCCAACGACATGACGTCCATCGGGCAAGGTCGCCAAGCACATCGGATGCCCCGGTCGCACGTGCACCCCGTCCACGTGCCACCTAGCTCCGAGGAAATTCAATGCCGCGTGTAAATGGTCGGCCGGCCCTGCCGCGGTGGAACCCGTCGTGACGATCACGTCTGCATTGGCATCGTCGAGCGCGGCGACGAGGTTGTCAATCGTGTCCGGCAGATGCTGCGGCGGGAAGGAACGGCCACCGGCCCACGAAATCCAACCGGGCAGCATGGGCCCTAATGCATCTCGGATCCGGCCATCGCGAGCAACCCCGCGCTGCAAGAGTTCGTCGCCAAGAATCAACAGCGCCACACTGGGTGGACGAACCACGCGAAGTAGGTCGAAGCCTGCCGCGGCAGCCATGCCGACCACGGCCGGAGTGACGACTCCGCCAGGCTCCAGCAGTGGCTCACCTGCGGCACATTCCTGACCGCGAGGACGAATATCGGCGCCAAACTCGACGAAGCCGGGATGAGGTGCGGTACGGCCGGTCGATGCATCACCGACGAAGAGCCGCTCACCATCGCTGTCATGTGAGATGAGGGAATGTTCGCGACGTAGAACCGCGTCGGTGCCCATCGGCATCGCGGCGCCTGTCGCAATGCGCACGGCGGTTCCGTCCGCAACGCGATCGGCTATCGATCCGGCGCGTACATCGCCAACAACGAGCCACGGGCCTGGGCCAGCCACAGCAAATCCGTCCATCGCTGAGACGTCAAAGGGCGGTAGCGCCGTCAAAGCCTGTAAAGGCTCGGCAAGGACTGCCCCGATGGCATCTTCGAGGGAAGACTCAACGATGGCCCCCGGCCTGGCACACTCGCGGGCCGCGCGTCGAGCTTGCATCCACGAGAGCTCCGATACGGCCATGTCTTGATCCTGACCGTCCTCGGTCAAGGTCGCCATGCGACCCGCCGACGTACGGGCTAAGAGTCCAGATCTGCTGGTGTATCGATGTCGCGTGACCAGCCGCCGCCGTCCGGCACCTCGACAACATGTAGGCCGTCGAGCAACTGCATGGCTGGTCGGTTCACTGGATCCGTGCTTGCAAACAACGTGAGCAGCGCGCTTGCCCGATAGCAGGCTAGGAGTGGCTGTCGACGACGATGGGCGTCAACGATGACGGCGGCATCTGCGGGTGAGTTGGTGACTGCGTTAATGAGTTCGGGAAGCGCAGCGCTGGGCGCGACCAAGTCGCCAGCCAACACAACGATCAAGTCATCGATCTCAGGGGCAAGCTCATCAATTCCGGCTGCAACAGCGGCGAAGGGACCACTGCCCGGCGGGTTCTCACGTACAACCGTCACATTGGAGTAGTTCGTCTGTACTTCGTACCCAACGACGATTACGTTGTCACACGCTGTGGATGCCGCCGCGATTGAATGATGTCGAAGCTCAGTTCCGTCAACTATTTCGACGAGTTTGTTGCGGCCAAATCGTTTACTCGAACCGCCAGCTACGACTACCCCGCGAATTGCCATGCTCCGACGTTAGCGCGGCTGAGC
>JBAXUN010000105.1:0-7232 GCA_037129655.1 Actinomycetes bacterium | reverse complement strand
GAAATCAAATGGTCGTAACCCATGAGCGAGGCAATGTCGTTCGCGCGGCGAATCTCTTCTGCACTCCACTCAGACACACCGATGTAGAGGGCCTTGCCCGCGCGGATGATGTCATCGAATGCGCGCAGGGTTTCTTCAAGCGGTGTCTCGTAATCGAAGCGGTGCGCTTGGTAGAGATCGACGTAGTCGGTCTGAAGGCGAGTGAGCGAGCCGTTAATGCTTTCCATGATGTGCTTGCGCGATAGGCCCCGATCGTTGGGGCCTTCGCCAGTTGGCCAGTAGACCTTGGTGAAGATTTCCAACCCTTCACGGCGCTGACCCTTGAGTGCGCGTCCAAGAATCGCTTCAGCGCGAGTTCCCGCGTAGACGTCAGCGGTGTCAAAGGTCGTTACCCCGTGGTCGAGCGCGACATTGACGCAGGCCGTAGCCGCATCCTCTTCGACCTGTGAGCCATGGGTGACCCAGTTGCCGTATGAAATCTCGCTGATCTTCAGGCCGCTGTGTCCTAGGAATCTATGCTGCATATTCAGACCTTATGACCAGCGATCCGCAGGTGCGCGACGGGGAGACCGTTAGGCGTTATCGACGCCGAGGCTTAGCGGGCTTTCCGCCCAAGCCAACCCTAGGTGGCGGCAGACGGAAGCGGCGTAATTGAAGTGCTCGCATGATCCCGTAGAACATTGCACCGCTGGCATTTTCGTTGGGGAGTTTCTCAGCGAGGTTCCGCTTGAGACGGAACCAGATCCACAAACCATCGATCACGACGCCGATCAACATGAAGATCCAGATGTAGACGAGTAGCAGTTGGACCCATTCCACCTTGAGGAAGCCAAGCAGCAACACAGCCACGGCCACGGGGATGAACAACTCGCCAACGCTGAGGCGACTATCAATATAATCGCGGACGTACGCCTTGACCGGACCCGCATCGCGTGCGGGAAGCCGCTTAGGATCACCGCTCATCAATGCGGCCCGTGATGCTTCGCGTTCCTGAGCGCGTGCTTGGCGGTCGGCATTCTTTGCCGCCTTGGGATCAGCCGAGCCGTTGAGCGTTGCCTTGCGAGCGGCCTCCGCCTCCTTGCGCGAGGGGGTTGGTTTCCCCTTGGGCTGCTGTTCAACGGGCAGGGTCAGATCTACAGCGGTAGCGGCGATCTCGGTCTCAGTGGACTTATTGCGGCGAAACATGGGCGTGAGCCTACGTCAGAAACAGTATCGCGGTACACGTGCAGCGCAGATCATGAGTCGCGCAGTACGTCAGGCTCTGCGCCCGTACACGTTTTGTAAGGCAGATGGGCAGCAGGGGACAGATGTGCTCAGATAGGGTTAACCTCATACTCGATAGACCCACATTGAGCGCTTATCGCGCCGGTCCGACGATGGAAGGAGTGCCCACATGGGCCTCTGGGAACGCTTCAAGTTGATTTTCAACTCTAAGGCCAACAGTGTGTTGGACAAGGCTGAGGATCCCCGTCAGACGTTGGACTACAGCTATGAAAAGCAGCTTGAGTTGCTGCAGAAGGTGCGTCGCGGGGTTGCCGACGTGGCAACAAGCCGTAAGCGCCTCGAATTGCAGTTGACGTCTCTGGCTGCCCAAAGCGACAAGCTGGAGCAGCAGGCACGTGCCGCGCTCGCTGGTGGCCGCGAGGATCTCGCTCGCGAGGCTCTGACTCGTAAGTCTGGACTCAGCGTTCAAATCGCTGATCTTCAGGCGCAGCATGCGCAGTTGCAGGATCAGGAAGAAAAGCTCGTACAGGCATCACAGCAGTTGCAGGCCAAGGTTGAGGCTTTCCGCACGAAGAAGGAAACCATCAAGGCCACGTACTCGGCGGCCGAGGCTCAGGCCAAGATCGGGGAAGCCTTCTCTGGAATAAGCACTGAACTCGCGGACGTCGGTAATGCGATTCAGCGTGCCGAAGACAAGACTGCGCAGCTGCAGGCTCGCGGGCAGGCCATCGACGAGCTGCTTAGCTCAGGTGCGCTTGAAGATACGACTGGACTCGGCAAGGACTCGATTACCGCCGAGCTCGAGCGGATGGCGAGCCAGAGCGAGGTTGAAGACAGTCTCGCCAAGCTGCGTTCAGAGATAGCGGCTGGACCGGCCACGCCCGCGATCGAGCCCCCAACCGCGTAATCAGGTTTGGGCTGCGGAGCACTCGTACCGCAGATACGCTCCGTCGATGACTACTTCATCAGCCTCATATTTCGATACGTCATCGTGGGATCCTCGCGACGTCATCTCTGGCGGAGCTCGCATGGTTCCGATCACGACACCGAGTGGTGACTTTCGTGTCTGGACCAAGCGAGTAGGCACGAACGCCGATATCAAGGTGCTCTTGCTTCACGGTGGTCCAGGGATGACCGACGAGCTCTACGAAAGTTTCGACGTCTGGTTCCCCGGTGCTGGCATCGAGTACTACTACTACGACCAGCTCGGATCATTCCGCAGCGATGTTCCTGAAGATCCATCGCTGTGGACCCTTGAGCGGTTCGTTGATGAGGTGGAGCAGGTACGTCAGGCGCTTGGTCTCGATAGCAGCAACTTCGTGCTTCTCGGTCAGTCGTGGGGCGGGCTGCTTGCGATGGAGTATGCGGTCCACTACCAACAGCATCTCAAAGGCCTTGTTGTCTCGAACATGATGTCGAGTTCGAAGCTATACAACGACTTTGCCAACAACGTTCTCATGCCAAAGATGGATCAGGATGTACTCGCCGAACTCAAGAAATTTGAGGCCGACGGAACGACTGACAATCCGCGCTACGAAGAACTTCTTATGGAGCACCATTACGTTTTGCACGTGTGCCGGATGCCGCTCGAAGAGTGGCCTGATCCAGTCTTACGATCACTCAGCCACGTGAATCCAGCCATCTACGTTCCGATGCAGGGCCCAAGTGAGTTGGGAATGTCCGGCAGCCTCGAACCGTGGGATCGCTCAGGTGATCTGAAGGACATCAACGTTCCGACGCTCGTAATCGGCGCGGCACACGACACGATGGATCCTGAGCACATGCGCTGGATGTCCGAGCAATTCCCACAGGGCCAATTCCTGTTGTGCCCCAACGGAAGTCACTTGGCTCAGTATGACGACCCCCAGCACTACTTCCCTGGACTGATTGAGTTCTTGAACAACCTCTGACGAGTAGAGCGTTCGCAGTAGGGGTGGCCGGGCAATGTGCTTGGCCACCCCTACTGGCTTAATCCTTGGGGGCTGCGCCCACGCCGGGAAGGGCGAGCATGCGATCGAGTGCGACCTTTGCCCAGTGCGCGACGTCGGGATCAACCGAAATCTGATTCACCACTCGACCTTCAACCAAACTTTCCAGTGACCACACCAGGTGGGGCAAATCGATGCGGTTCATGGTCGAGCAGAAGCAGACGGTCTTGTCGAGGAACACGATCTGCTTGTCGGGATGTGCGAGTGCGAGACGCTTAACAAGGTTGAGTTCGGTGCCGATGGCCCACGCACTTCCGGGCGGTGCTGCCTCGATCGTTTTGATAATGAACTCAGTTGAGCCGATCAGATCAGCGGCGAGTACAACCTCGTGCTGGCACTCGGGGTGAACAAGAACATTCACGCCGGGAACTCGCTCACGTACGTCCGCCACGGTTTCGGCGGTAAAGCGGCCATGCACCGAGCAGTGGCCCTTCCACAGAATCATCTTCGCGTTCTGTAGCTGCTCTGACGTGAGTCCGCCGCCCGGCTTGTACGGGTCGTACGTAACGCAATCGTCCAGTGACAAGCCGAGCTCTAGCACGGCGGTGTTGCGGCCGAGGTGTTGGTCGGGCAGGAAGAAAATCTTCTGACCTTGCTCGAAGCCCCACTCAAGGGCTCGCCGAGCATTAGATGAGGTACACACCGCGCCGTTGTTGCGCCCGGTGAACGCCTTGATGGCCGCGGTCGAGTTCATGTATGTGATGGGGATCGTGATGTCGGTGATCCCGGCATCGGCCATGACATCCCATGCGTCTTCAACCTGGCTAATCGCGGCCATGTCGGCCATAGAGCAGCCAGCAGCTAAGTCAGGCAGGATCACCGCTTGGTCGTCGCCGGTCAGGATGTCGGCGCTCTCGGCCATGAAGTGCACGCCGCAGAACACGATGTAGGGAGCTTCGGGACGGGCGGCTGCATCTCGGGCGAGTTTGAAACTGTCGCCAGTAACGTCCGCGAACTGGATGACCTCGTCGCGCTGGTAGTGGTGTCCGAGGATGAACACGCGGTCGCCGAGGGCAGCCTTTGCCGCGCGGGCGCGCTCAACCAATCCGGGATCACTCGCGGCCGGAAGGTCGCCTGGACATTCCACACCGGTTTCTGAATCAGGATCTGCGCCGCGCCCTAGCAGCAGCAGGGCCAAAGGTGTTGGTGACGGCTCAACGAAGCGATCGGTAGTCATAGGTGAATCCTCCCACGCAAGGTGCGCTACTGCCTCGCGCTAGCGTAGGCGGCGTGCGCGTACTGATCGCTCCCGATTCCTTCACCGGAACGCTGTCGGCAACCCAAGCCGTGGACGCCATTAGTGAAGGGTGGCTGCGTACGTCACCGGCTGATGTGATTCATCGTTCTCCGCTGTCTGATGGTGGACCAGGATTCGTGTCCGTCATGTACGCCGGCCTCGGCGGTCAGGTGCATCCTGTGACGGTCGCTGGACCGCTCGGCGCTCCGACTGTCGGTGAGATTTTGATCGTAGATCGCAACGGAACTGCAACTGCCTACCTGGAAAGTGCACAAGCCTGTGGCCTGCACCTAGTGCCCCAGGAGCAACGCGATCCGCGTCGCACGTCGACTTACGGGCTTGGCGAGCTCATCGATCACGCGATCGAACTTGGTGCTCGGCGGATTGTGATCGGCCTCGGGGGAACGGGCACGAATGATGCTGGTGCAGGTCTGCTGGCTGCGCTGGGAGCAACGGCGTTGGACGAACTTGGTCATGACTGCACCGCCCTCTTGCGGGAAGGTGGCGGCGCTCTGACGGCCGTTGCATCACTTGATCTCGAACCGGCTCGTGGCGCGGTTGCTGGCGTTGAACTCGTTGTCGCATCAGACGTCGACAACCCACTTCTTGGACTACGCGGGGCTACCAATGGGTACGCGCGGCAAAAGGGGGCTGACGAATCCGCCGTTATGGAGCTCGAGGGTGCTCTGGAACTTTTCGCCGCAGCTGGCGGCCGACGCGACGATGGGAAGGACCCGGCCGTTGCCCTTGGCGCGGGTGCTGGCGGTGGGCTTGGCTATGCATTGATGCAGTTGGGCGCGACGAGGGTGCCTGGCATTGCCACTGTTCTCGAGACTGTTGGCTTGGCCGATCTGATTGCCCAATGCGACGTGGTGGTGACGGGGGAGGGCTCCTTTGACTGGCAGAGTCTGCGCGGCAAGGTCGTTTCTGGGGTCGCCGCTGCTGCCCTCGAGCAGGGTCGGCCATGTGTGGTGATCGCTGGGCGAGTTGAGGTGGGCCGCCGGGAGTTCGCGGCTAGTGGGGTAACGGCGGCGTTTGCTGTCGTGGACGATGTGCGCACCCGCGGGTTCGACGATCGCGTCGCCTTCGATGATGCAGCGGTGCAGGTGGCCGAACTCTCAGCTCGGGTAGCCCGAACGTGGGGTAGTTGAGGTAATTCATCGCCCGAGCACCGCCCAAAGATCGTGGAATTGAGTTTTCGTGGCAAGATAGGGATGTCCCGTGGGAATTCCTTACGCACGTCAGGTGTTGGGACGTACGACAAATAGACCTAGATCCGGGAGGATCCGCATATGACCGCCGATGTCACAACGGAGAACACGACTCCGGTTACCGACGGAATCCTGCTCAGCGATGAGGCTGCAAGCAAGGTTTCGGCCCTGCTCACCCAGGAAGGTCGCGACGACCTCGCCCTGCGCGTTGCCGTTCAGCCCGGTGGCTGTTCAGGCCTGCGCTACCAGTTGTTCTTTGACGACCGCTCACTTGATGGCGATGTCATCAAGGAGTTCGGAACCGTTCGCGTTGTCACCGATCGCATGAGTGCCCCGTACCTCGGTGGCGCGACGATCGACTTCGTTGACACGATCGAAAAGCAGGGCTTCACGATCGATAACCCGAATGCATCAGGCTCATGTGCCTGTGGAGACTCGTTCGCCTAAAGATTCATGACGACATGACTGTGGCGGCATCCCGATGGGGTGCCGCCACAGTCATGTTCGCGTGTGATTGCGCCACGCTCGTCACGTGGCCCGACGCCTATTTTGGTGCCGTTCCCGGCGTCAACGTGGCTCCACTTGGTCCGTCGATCACTGTGCGACTGCCCAGCGGTGCCGATAGCTTGACCAGCACGTCTGTGGCCTTGGCCATCATGTCGCACATGCCACCGGGATTGGTGGGTGTATCGGTGATGAATACCGTTACGGAGGCGTCTGATTCTTTGGCGTCCGCAGAGTAGGTCGAACAGTTTCCGCCCCAGAAGTGCAAGGTCAGGGTCTGGTCGCCGTTATCGGTATACGTCTGAGCACTGGCGGTGACTGTGCCCGGAGTGCCCGTTACCGGTCCCGAACTTGCCGTACCGACTGACCCACTTGACCCACCGGCACTGCTCACTGGCAGAGGCATTGGTGCCGTTGACATCGACGGGACAGCGATTGGCGTCGGCTGTGCAATGTAGGTCGGATCGACGGCGATTGACCCGATCACGTCAGATGAAGTCGTCGAACCCTCAGGGGTGTAGAGCCACGCTGGCACCAAGAGTGGCTGAACGCCATCCCATTGAAGTTGAAGCCCGAAAACGGCCGAGGTCAGAATCATCAGCGGCGGATTTACGCAACCCATGATTGCTCCGCTCGCATCTCCTGCGCTCGCACCTACTCCGCTCGCACCTGAAGGTGCTGGTGGATTTGCATCGCCGGTCGGACAGGCGATTGCGATCTCGGGCCGCGGAGAACCATTGAGAGCCGTGAGTGCTGCGGTTGCCGAGATGATCGGGTACTGGCCAAGTTCGACGGGGGTGCCGATCCGGCCGTAGCCATTCATAACTCCCTTGTCGTCAACGCTGATCGACGTTTGCACGCCACTTGTGGGCAGCCCGGCGATCGTTGGATCAATCAGGACGGTTGCCGGTGAGCCACCCCACGGAGCAACGAACGGCGTTCCGGCTAAGTGGGCTGCCTTGATGATCGGTGTCGCGGCTGCAAGTGCGGTGGCGTCGGGCACTGCGGGCGGTAGCGAGACAGGACCGCAATCTACGGCCGGCCCGCCAACGCAGGTGGGCGGCGAGA
>JBAXUN010000104.1:0-7375 GCA_037129655.1 Actinomycetes bacterium | reverse complement strand
TGCTGTCTCATGAGCAATCATCGAAAGGAGCTCACGCGGGAGTGCATCGGGCATCTCATCGAGCCGTGCACAAATCACGTCGAGTAGGACCGCAGGGCTGTGCGTCACCCGGCCGCGAATCCGTCGACGTTCGGTCTCGTGGCCCTTTAGCTCATCGAGCGAGACCGCCTCACCCGTTGGACGAGCAAGGACAGGAGTGACCGAACGGCTCTTTTTCGCACGTGCTTGCGCGGCGTCAGCCGCACGCATCAGGTTCACGCGGGAAAGCATGGCCCCCGGCAGATCCGCAGAGGTTGCCACACCTATTGACGCACCCTCGGCGATACCGCCGGTCACAAGCTCGCTCAATTTCTCAGCTAGCGCAAGAACCTCGTCGCCATGCAGTGCCATCGTTAATAGGGCGAATTCATCGCCGCCGATTCGGGCTGCGAGAGTTCCCGGCTTCGTGGATGCGACATGAGCGAGAAACGATCCGAACTCTCGCAAAGCGTTGTCCCCGACCTCGTGTCCGAAGTCATCGTTCAGGCGCTTAAGGCCATTCATGTCAACGATAACGAGTCCGGACAACGCCCCGGAGGTCCGCGTTTGTTCGATCGCGGTGTCCAGCTTCTCTTCAAACATTCGACGATTCGCGACACCAGTCAGTTGGTCGGTGTAGGCAAACCGCTCGATACGGGCCAGGTACTCGGCCTGCGCAACCGCACCCGAGATCTGCGCCACCACAAGACGTCCATAATCAAGATCGTCGAGAGTGAACTCGAGTTGATGATCTGTGCGAGTGGCCCAGAATTCACCCCACACACGACCCTCAAACATGACCGGAAGGACCAGGCAGGACTGCTTATTCTCGGCAACCAAAAGGGCCTGCGTGAAATCATCTGGATCGTCTTGGCCACGCACCTGAAGATAGGCGTGTCCCTCGCTGAACATCCGCATTGCGGCGGAATGGTTGGCTAGGTAATACACCTCATCGGTTGGGAGCTTTTCTTCATTTGGACCGAGGTCCCCATCGTTGACAAGGGTCCGAAGTCGGCCGTACTCCGGCTCATACTTAGACAGTGAAACCGTGGCCGCGCCCAACGCGGCACGGGACTCCGAGGCGATAACGGTGAGCAACTCCCGATACGAACGTGCCGCAGACACCAACGCGACAAGCTCTCCCAAGGCCTCAAGCCTGGCCTTGGATTGGTCGACACTGAGGCCGCCAAAATCCACCATTATGTCCCCCGCTGTTTTGCGCACCCGGTCATTATTTAGGCGGATCTTGTGGTGATGCGACTCGAACTGTGAAGATTTTCTGACAATCACTCAGAGTGACCGCGATTTAGTCACAATCGCTAACTTGCCCGCCTAAATGAGGTGTTATGCCCGTTTACCTCTATGAAGGATTCCCTGAAACGTCATCGTTTCCCGGAGTCACTTCAGGTGCCGGCTCACGAGTTGAGGGTGCTGCTGACGAGGAGCCCTCAGCCGCAAACTGGCCACGACGACGCTCATCGTCACGCTCACGCAGACGTGAAATCTCGCTCTGGATCGACTCAACATCTGGGACATCCCGGATCACAAGCTGGCCGTTCGTTCCGGCTGACTCGACGAAAAGTGTTCCTGAGTTCAAAATGCGCTCGATTGGCCGGTGCACAAATGAGACATCGTTGATTCTCGACAAGGGCATATCGCGGCCACGACGCACAATGAGACCGGAGCGAACGATGATGCGGCGGTCGGTGAAAACGTAGTGCGTCGTGAACCATTCAAGCACCGGCTTCACACTTGCGAAAACGATGATCAGCAGCATGACAAGAGCTATGAGCATGCGCACTTGTGAGATATCAATCCGGGCAAGTGCGTAGAAGCCGATAAACAACGTTGCCAAGAAAATAACGGCCGGAAGAATCAGCCCCCGCCAGTGTGGGCGCAGATCGTGGATGACTACTTCACCGTCGGACAGGAGGTTCTTTGGATAAGCCATGACGCAAGCGTGTCATAAATGCGACGGCGAAGTACCCGTCACCTAAAACTGCGTATCAGCCCGCACGTGAACGACATCGCCAGCGGTGACGATGAGGGTCTCACCACTATCTACCTCAACAACCAAACCACCGGACTGATCGATGGCAATCGCGATCCCCGCCAGCAACGAACCACCCGGTCGCTCAACTCGAACTCGCTGACCAAGGGTTGAACATGATTCACGATACTGAGCCAGCACGCCCGACGCGTGAACCTCTCCGCCCGCATCAGCCCATTGATCAATCGCGATCATCACGCGATCAAGAATGCGGACGACGACCAACTCACGGTCGACCAGTACGCCCTCGAGACGTAGTGAGGTTGCGACATCAGTAGGTAGTTCATCAATCGAAAGATCGACGTTAAGGCCGATCCCGATCACTGCAGCCGCACCGTGACTATCGGCCGCATCATCCACGCGCTCGACGAGAATCCCACCACATTTACGTGGGCCAGGCCGGCCATCGGATCCATCCTGATCGACGATGACATCGTTCGGCCATTTCAATGTCACCGAAAGTCCAACATCAGCGCAGGCCGCCACAACTCCAAGTCCGGCGAGAAGTGGCAACCACCCCCACCGGCTCACCGGCACGTGTGGACGTACGAGAATCGACATCGCCACGCCTGCACCGAGTGGCGATACCCACTGGCGGTCAAGACGTCCACGACCGCTCACCTGCTCATGGGCGACGATCGTGAACCCAGACGGTGCGCCTTGTGCAGCCTGATCGGCGACATCAGCATTCGTGGACCCCGTTGACTCCACCACAACTACGGGCCCCCGATGCGCGCCCTGCAGCCGATCAAAGTGGTGCCGAAAACGGTCATCACTCCAGTGACGTACGTCATGCTCGTGCCAACTGTCAGCCGGTTCACGTGTCACGTCGCTAAGGTAGGACCTCTGAGGGTCATTCGCCTAGCCGTTGGCGGCCAGCAGCAATCCTGCCCTCGGTTCTGAGCGGAGGAACTTTCATGAGTGCAGTCGCAGACGGTGGATCGGGAATCGACCCACGCACGACAGCCGGCAAGATCGAGGTCTTCCTAGAGCGCCGTGACGCATCCGAGCACGCCGCCAGTGCCGCGGCCGTTGAAAAACAGCACGCCCGCGGAAAAGGCACCGCCCGCGAGCGCATCGCGATGTTGTTGGACGAAGGATCGTTCGTCGAGCTTGACTCCCTTGCCCGCCATCGCTCGAACGCATTCGACCTACCCGATCACCGCCCGTATGGGGATGGCGTTGTTACCGGCTACGGCACCATAGATGGACGTCCCGTCTGCGTCTTTTCGCAGGATTTCACAATCTTTGGTGGAAGCCTCGGAGAGGTCTACGGCGAGAAGATAGTCAAGGTGATGGACCTTGCGATGAAGACTGGTTGCCCCGTCATTGGCATCAACGACTCGGGCGGCGCGCGCATCCAAGAGGGTGTCTCCTCACTCGGACTTTATGGCGAGATTTTCCGACGCAATGTTCAAGCCTCTGGGGTCATCCCGCAGATTTCTCTCATCATGGGACCGTGTGCCGGTGGCGCGGTCTACTCACCGGCCATCACAGATTTCATCGTCATGGTCGATAAGACCTCGCACATGTTCATCACCGGACCTGACGTCATCAAAACCGTAACTGGCGAGGATGTCGGCTTCGATGAGCTCGGTGGCGCTCGCACTCACAACAGCAAGAGTGGCGTAGCACATGCGATGGGCGCCGACGAACAGGACGCAATCGATTTCGTAAAGGCGCTTTTGGCATTCCTGCCCAGTAACAACATGGACGAGCTGCCCGCATTCGACGTCGAAGTAGATCTGACCGAGAACGAATCGGATCTAGCGCTGAACACTCTGATCCCCGACTCGCCAAACCAGCCGTACGACATGCATAAGGTGATCGAATCGGTCATCGACGATGAGGACTTCCTCGAGATTCAGCCGCTCTGGGCACCCAACATGATCATTGGTTTTGGTCGCGTGGAAGGTCGCCCCGTCGGCGTCGTGGCGAATCAGCCAATGCAGTTCGCCGGCACTCTTGACATCGAAGCATCAGAAAAGGCGGCACGGTTCGTGCGCACCTGCGATGCATTCAACATTCCGGTTCTCACCTTCGTCGACGTACCGGGCTTTCTGCCCGGAACAGATCAGGAATGGAACGGCATCATTCGTCGCGGCGCCAAGCTGATTTACGCCTACGCCGAAGCAACCGTGCCGCTAGTTACCGTGATTACCCGCAAGGCTTATGGCGGCGCCTACGACGTTATGGGCTCTAAGCACCTTGGTGCTGACATTAACCTCGCTTGGCCCACGTCCCAGATCGCCGTCATGGGCGCACAGGGTGCGGTGAACATTCTCTACCGCCGCGACTTGGCCGCAGCCGAAGATCCCGAGTCACGTCGTGCTGAGTTGATTGATAACTACGAGCACACGCTGGCCAATCCGTACATCGCCGCAGAACGCGGTTACGTCGATGCGGTCATCCGTCCGAGTGAGACCCGAGCACAGGTCACCCGTGCGCTTCGGGCATTGCGCACCAAGCGAGCAAGTTTGCCGCCGAAGAAGCACGGGAACATCCCGCTATGAGCCAAGACGCGGTTAGCGTGCCACATCTACGCATCGTGCGGGGAACCCCCACTTCAGAGGAACTCGCCGCGCTCGTTGCCGTTATCACCGCAGCATCGTCGTCCGCACCGAGCCCAAAGCGCAACGTACGTTCCCGCTGGGCTTCACCAAACTCGAACGTACGTAAATCATTACCAGCCGGGGGCTGGTCTCACTCACTCCCAATTCGATGAAGGAATCTGGTGACGACGCTCAACAACACTGACTCTGCCGACCGTGAAATCAGGGTCATACTTGCCTCTGCCTCCCCCGCCCGCCTGAAACTTCTTACGTCGGCAGGTATCTCTGCCGACGTTTACGTGAGCAACGTCGATGAAGAGAGCATTACGGCGATCCTGGCCAGCGAGGGTCGATCCGACCCGGCAGATATTGCTCAGTCACTGGCAATTGCCAAGGCTGTAGTCGTTGCTGATGAGCTTCGTTCGGAGTTCAGCCGCGAGCACACGACGGTCATCATTGGTTGCGACTCGGTACTGAACCTCGAAGGATCGGCACTAGGCAAGCCGCTCGATGAGGCCGATGCTGTGCAGCGGTGGAGACGGATGAGGGGTCGCACCGCACAGTTGTGCACCGGTCACGCCGTAATCGTGCTTGGCGAGACCGAAGACGACGATCAGGTCGCCAAGGCAGTCGCCGCTACCGTCGTGCAATTCGCCGCAATTGACGATGAGACCATCCACCGCTACGTACAAACCGGCGAGCCGCTGAACGTAGCTGGGGCCTTCACCATCGATGGGCTAGGCGGACCTTTCGTCGAGTTCATCGAGGGAGACTGGTCGAACGTCGTCGGGTTGTCACTTCCGCTTCTTCGTCACCTGGTGAGCGAACTCGGGATCGGCTGGTACGAACTGTGGGCAGCCACCTCGAAGAACGCCTGAGCTAAAGCCACACTGACCTACCACTAAGCAACGGAAAATCGGGCCGCGACCGGCTCCTGAATGAGAGGTCATGATGGAAGGAAGCATCGGTATCACCATCGACTGCAATGCCCTTGACGACATGACACGATTTTGGCGGGACGCACTCGGCTACGAAGAAGCCGGATCGCAGGCTCAGTACCGATGGCTTCGTTCAGCACAGGGGCTCGGTCCATCCATCATTCTTCAGCAGGTACCAGAAGCAAGGTTTGGAAAGAACCGGCTGCACCTAGATATCTATGCGTCAGACATCGAAAGTGAGGCCGCCCGACTGATCGATCTGGGAGCCTTGCGAATCGACACGGTGCCGATCGTCGAGGTTGCGAACACGTGGATTCGGCTCAGAGATCCCGAGGGTAACGAATTTTGCATTGTGCAGGCCGCGCAAGCGAAGCTCTAGCAGGCACGTTGCTTCGCGATTCGGGCCACATGACGTAGTGCCAATGTTCGGGCTCTGAGCCGAATGTGAGTATTCCCACCAGCCGGAATGTGCTGTTGGATGCACGGAGGGGCCAGAGTCTGACACGCTTCGACGTGACATTATGAAGGTCACGGGTAAACACTCGTGTTGAAAACGTGGTCACTTGTCACGACCACGACATCACCACTGATGCAAGGAGTCGCCGAACATGCCTATCTCGAAGGTGCTCATCGCCAACCGCGGCGAAATTGCGATCCGGGTTGCCCGGGCATGCCGCGATGCGGGCCTCACGAGTGTGGCCGTGTACGCGAACCCTGACCGCGATGCTCTGCACGTCAAGGTAGCGGACGAGGCGTACGGCCTGAATGGATCAACGGCCGCTGAGACATACCTGGTGATCGACAAGTTGATCGAGGTGGCCCGCACCAGCGGGGCAGATGCGGTGCACCCAGGCTACGGATTCCTGTCGGAGAATGCTGAATTTGCTCAGGCAGTCATCGATGCGGGCCTCACCTGGATTGGTCCCCCACCCGATGCGATCCGCTCACTTGGCGACAAGGTCAGCGCTCGTCATATTGCACAGCGGGCCGGAGCGCCGCAGGTTGAAGGCACTCCAGATCCGGTGACGACCGCAGACGAGATCGTCGAGTTCGCCAAGGCCCACGGCCTGCCGATCGCTATCAAGGCTGCATTTGGTGGAGGCGGCCGCGGGCTCAAGGTTGCCCGCACGTTTGAAGAAATCCCAGAGTTGTACGACTCGGCGGTACGTGAAGCGATTGCGGCCTTTGGTCGAGGTGAATGCTTTGTTGAGCGCTATCTTGACCACCCCCGACACGTCGAGACTCAGGTTCTGGCCGATCAGTACGGCAATGTCGTGGTCGTATCGACGCGTGACTGTTCACTTCAGCGGCGTCACCAAAAACTCGTCGAGGAAGCACCTGCGCCGTACTTGTCGCAGACGCAGATCGATGAGTTGTACCGGGCATCGAAGGCGATTATTCGCGAGGCTGGCTACTACGGTGCCGGCACCTGCGAATTCCTTGTCGGCGTCGATGGGACCATTTCGTTCCTCGAAGTCAACACTCGCCTCCAGGTGGAACACCCTGTGTCGGAAGAAGTTACCGGAATTGATTTGGTGCGCGAGCAGTTCCGGATCGCCAACGGAGAAGCACTGGGATTCGACGACCCGGAGATCCGCGGCCACTCCATCGAATTCCGTATCAACGGCGAGGATCCAGGCCGCTCATTCCTTCCGGCACCCGGAGTTCTGTCCGTGTGGAATCCACCGTCCGGACCTGGTGTTCGGCTCGATGCGGGCTTCACGACTGGGGACGTTATCGGTGGCAACTTCGATTCTCTGCTCGCCAAATTGATCGTTACAGGAAGCACTCGCAAACAAGCGCTCGAGCGTGCACGT
>JBAXUN010000103.1:0-7502 GCA_037129655.1 Actinomycetes bacterium | reverse complement strand
GCCATGGCAATTCGTGTTCTTGAAGAAACCGGTTTGCTTCCGCACCTTAACCCGGGCGTCATGTCATGGTCGGAATTGCAACGGCTCAAGCCTGTTGCTCCGTCGATGGGCATGATGCTTGAGACAACGGCGACTCGGCTGTGGTCAGAGCCGAGTGGTGCGCACTTTGGTTCGCCTGACAAGGAACCCGCCGTGCGGATCAGAGTTCTGGAAGATGCGGGTCGTCACACGATTCCGTTCACGACTGGAATCCTCGTCGGTATCGGTGAAAATTTGACTGAACGTGCTGAATCACTCATCGAACTGCGTCGAATCGCCCGTGCGTATGGCCATATCCAAGAGGTCATCGTTCAGAACTTCCGCGCTAAGCCGGACACGGCGATGCGTTCGACTGACGACCTGGAACTTCAGGAGTACATTGCTGCGGTCGCGACCGCCCGTATCGTCCTAGGCCCGAAGATGCGCATTCAGGTTCCGCCGAATCTGACTGATACCAACGAGCTTGAGCGGCTCATCGCGGCAGGAATTGACGACTGGGGCGGCGTCTCGCCACTAACCCCAGATCACGTCAATCCAGAGCGCCCTTGGCCACATCTAGACGACCTAACAGCGCGCACCGCGGCTGCTGGATTCACCCTGCGCGAGCGGTTAACCGCGCACCCAGAGTTTGTTCGTCGTGAAGAGCCGTGGATCGACCCGCGCGTTGTGCCACACGTGAGGGCACTTGCTGACGAATCAGGTCTGGCTGTCGAGGGACGCAACCCCGTGGGCCTGCCCTGGCAGGAGCCAGACGCCGCTCTCGAATCAACGGGGCGTACCAATCTGCACACCGAGATCGATGCAGAGGGTCGTCGAACCGATCGTCGCGAAGATTTCGATGAGGTGTACGGAGATTGGGCCGCGCTCAGCGAGACGAGTGCGCTGATTGACCGATCAGCTCCCGAACGCTTAGACGGTGATATGGCTGCCGCGCTACGCAGTGCCGAACGATCCCCGTCAGGGCTCACCTTCGACGAGGGCCTGATCCTGATGAATGCCGAGGGTGATGCGCTCGAAGTTCTGTGCTCCATTGCCGATGATGCCCGTCGCGATCGCGTAGGTGATGAAGTTACCTACGTCGTAAACCGAAACATCAACTTCACGAACGTTTGCTACACCGGCTGCCGGTTCTGCGCATTCGCGCAGCGTCGAACCGATGCCGACGCGTACAGCCTTTCTCTCGATGAGGTCACCGAGCGAGCGGCCCAGGCATGGGAGGTCGGTGCCACCGAAATCTGCATGCAGGGTGGTATCGATCCACAGCTCCCCGGTTCGGCGTACTTCGATCTGGCAAGAGCCATCAAGGCCGGTGCGCCTGATATTCACCTTCATGCGTACTCCCCGATGGAGGTCATCAACGGGGCGGCACGGGCAGAACTGTCGATCGAGGAATTCTTGATGGCGGCGAAGGAAGCAGGAGTTGATTCACTTCCTGGAACCGCGGCCGAGATCCTCGATGACGAAGTCCGCTGGATTTTGACCAAGGGTAAATTGCCAACGGCGCAGTGGATCGAGGTCGTGCAAACAGCTCACCGCGTTGGGATTCCGACAACGAGCACCATGATGTACGGCCATGTCGACGCACCGCGACACTGGGTCGCGCATCTTCAACTGCTTGCGCGCCTGCAGTCTGAGAGCGGCGGTTTCAGCGAGTTCGTGGCCCTACCATTCATCCACACGAATTCGCCGATTTACTTGGCCGGCTTGGCGCGTACAGGCCCAACCATGCGTGATAACCGTGCCGTACATGCAATGGCTCGATTGATCCTCGACGGACAGATTAAGAACATCCAAACCTCATGGGTGAAACTGGGAGATGACGGGTGTCAGGTGTTGCTCAACGGGGGAGTTAACGACCTCGGTGGCACGTTGATGGAAGAGACGATTTCGCGCATGGCTGGATCGGAGTTTGGCTCGGCCAAGACACCGCGTGAACTCGCTGAAATTGCCGCCGGAATTGGTCGTCCAGTGCGTCAACGCACGACGAATTACGGATACGTCTCCGAGGAGCGGCTCAATGCCGCGGAAGTTAAGGGTGCATCGTTGGCAGCGTTCCTGCCGGTGGTTCAGGTTTAGCGCACAATCGTCCCAGAGCTCGCCGAAAGACTCCCTTTGGTGCAACTGCGTCGCTAGCCTTAGCGGACGCGCACTTCGGCGATAGAGGTCTCATGGACGGGTACGACGCGAGCGGCGGTCGAACGGCGGAGATCGTAGACGAGACAGCGTTGGCTGAGTTGCTGTGGTTGGCCGTCACTATGGCTGGGCTCCTTGTCGTCTATGCGATTGTCGATGTCCTGACACATCCTGCCGACCAGTCCGGGTGGCGAGCGGCCTCGAGTCTGATCCCGGCGCTTTTGGTGTGTGCCATTGTGGTTGGACATCGCCGGGGCAGAATTCCTGCGTGTCACGCTGGGTTGATAACAGGTCTGGCTGCTGTCCTTGTTGCCGCGTCGGTGCTCTACACACTGACGCGCACCGGCGGCCCAACTGAGATTGTTTACCTAACGCTTCTGATTCTGCTCGTTGGCTCTTCCGCCATGCGAACGCCTGTTTTTTGCGGAGTGGTCACGTCCCTGGCAATTGTTGGTGCAATGGGGATTTTGGTGGTGACTGAGTCGACGTCGGTGGCGCAGCGTGGTGACTGGGCTATTGGCTTGGGGGTGAGTGTTGCGGCTGCGGTGATCGTGCATCGAGCGCGGGTAGCCGGGCTGCGCAAACTTGGTGCGGCTCAGGATGACTTACAAAGAATCGCGGATGTCGACGAGCTCACCGGTGTTACAAGCCGCCATGGGTTTTCCCTCGCGTTCCCATGGCTGGTTGCACAAGCGAAACGTCAAGACGTCGACGTGTTTGCGCTCTTTGGCGATGTTGATGGGCTGAAGGTCGTTAACGACTCACGTGGCCACGAGTTTGGCGACCAACTCATCATGGCCGCTGCAAACGCACTACGGGAACACTCAAGGGCCAGTGATCTCGTCGTGAGATGGGGTGGGGACGAGTTCCTCGTGATTGGTATGGGTTCAGCACCTGACCTTGGGCGTTTTGAATCAGCAGTGAGTCTCACAATGGGTGCTTTAACGCCAGACTCAGATCAACGCATGTCCATGTCGATGGGTGCTGCGTCGTTGAGACAAACCGACAGCACACTCGAGTCACTCATCACTGCAGCCGACAATGACATGATGCGTCGCCGACGTGAGCGTGGTCATCGCCATAGCGAGCGCGCAACGTCCTTCTAGCGCAAGACGGTGCTGGTTTCGCTAGCTATTCGTTCTGGACAGGAAGTTTGCAAGAAGCCCGTTGAATTCTTGAGCATATTCAATCTGAGTCCAGTGACCGCAATGACCGAACACATGTAGTTGGGCATTCTGAATCGTTGAGAACAGATGGTGTGAACACGCCACCGGAATTACGTCATCCTCGCGACCATGAACAATCAAAGTGCGATGGGGCAGGGTTCGCAGGAGTTCATCCGAGGTAACCATTGCATCCACCCACTGCTGGCGAGGTGCGGGGAACATTGCGCTAAATGCCTCTTGCACACCGGGTTCGATGCTGGCGCGATAGCGCAATTCGGCAAGTTCGTCCATCGCAATGTTCTTGTTAAACGCGAATATGTCGAGTAAACGGCGCATCGCGGCAACACTTGGTTCGTAGCCCCAGATTGCATCCAGTCCGTGCGTCAAGGTGAAAGGAGCACCGACACTTCCCATCAACACCAGATCGTGTACGCGTTCGGGGTGTAGGGCTGCCGTTCGAAGTGCCACTCCACCACCGAAACTGTTACCGACCAGGTGAGCGCGCTCGAGACCGTGGGCGTCGAGGAAACCAATGAGTTGGTTCACCCAGGTGGTCATCGAGTACTCGACCTCGTCGGGACGCTCAGTGAAACCGAAGCCCACCATGTCGAGTGCGAACACCCGGTAGTGCTCAGCTAGGGCAGGAATGGTGAGCCGCCAGTTGGAGTAGGCGGATACGCCGGGCCCCGATCCGTGGACTAGCACGACGGGGACGCCATCACCGGCATCGAGGTAATTCGTGAAGATTCCGTGGGCAACGATAGTGCGACCAATTTCGGGACGTTGTTTCATGAGGAGACTCTGCCAATCCGAAACAGGTTTGTCAGCCGTTGTTCCGCACCGCGGTTATCAGGTTGGTCGGGTGCGCGAGGTCGGCGGCAATGCTAGGTGAGCACTGCGGCCGTGAGCCACACGGTCGTTGCGAGTCCGGCAGCCGTCAGCCCAATCGCGGTAGACAGGATCGCACCCTTGACGGCCTCGATTGTTGACGGTGTTGCGTCGTGATGAGAACGCAGACGGATAACTTCGGTGACGTACACGGCGAGAATGAAGAACAGCGGTAGGCCGACAACGGGAACCACGAACATCCCAATGATGCCGGCAACAGACCCGATCAGAAGGGTCGTGCCGGGCACTCCGGCTTCATTCATGCGCTTACCGGGGATGAGGTAGGTCAGCACCGAGCCGATGATCAATACGGCGATAGCGGCAATGGCCACGCCAAGAGAGAGCCATGAATGCTCAATCAACGCCCACACTGCAATTGCGCCACCGATCAGAAGATGGCCGGGAAGAATCGGAAGCACCGTACCGATGATCCCGACAATGCAGGCAATCAGAACGAGCGCTTCACCCCATGCGGGCATCTACTGCCCAACCGCTTCTACAGGTCGTCGGTAGACGGAACACTCGGAGCGGACAGCTCGGCTGTCTGATCGAGCACGTTGGATGCCAGCGGACGAATGCGTGGTTCGTGTTCGCGGAAGTGGTGGCCACAGAACAGCAAGTCACCACCGGCGGTCAACGTCACACGGACGTAGGCCTGCGCGCCACAACGGTCACAGCGGTCGATCGCGGTGAGCGGGGTGGACGGGCTGAGGGTGGTTGTCATGGTGTTCTCCTCCAGATCGTCTTTATCCTCGCACGTTCTAACGCACTGGGCTGCCTTGACATTCCCTGTTCGCCCATTGCGTAGTTCTATCGTGATGTACATCACCCAATCACATCAACAGCGACACGGCCAGTAGCAGGGCGGTCACCCGTTTGCTCCGTGTCGTACTTTTTATATCGGCATCGGATCGGCGTGATTTAGTTGTTCCACAATATGGACGTCACAGTGTCCTGGGGGTGTCACGTCATGGTGGAGTCGGTGGCGAGCGTTAGATTGAGTCGGTCGCCGTAACCAAGAACTCAGGAGAGATGCCCGACTATGACCGCTGAAGCCGTTGATCGTCCAGCAAAGGGACGTGGTGCCGCACAGGGTGGTTATTCGGCCAAGAACCTCTCCGTTCTCGAGGGCCTCGATGCCGTGCGTAAGCGCCCCGGCATGTACATCGGATCCACCGACGGTCGCGGTCTCATGCACTGTCTGTGGGAGATCATCGACAATTCCGTTGACGAGGCACTCGCTGGCCACGCGCACTCAATCGAAGTGATTCTGCACCCCGACGGATCCGTTGAGGTACACGACGATGGTCGCGGAATTCCGGTAGATATTGAGCCGAAGACAAAGCTCACCGGTGTTGAGGTCGTCATGACCAAGTTGCACGCAGGTGGCAAGTTCGGCGGCGGCTCGTACACCGCCTCGGGTGGTCTGCACGGTGTTGGTGCCTCGGTTGTTAATGCACTGTCTGAACGGCTCGACATCGAAGTCGATCGCGACAGCAAGATTCACACGATGTCTTTCAAGCGCGGTGTCCCCGGAATCTTCGAGGGTGACGGCCCGGACGCGGAGTTTTCGAAGAGGAGTGGCCTCGTGGTGGCGGGTCGTGCCAAGAAGGGCATGACGGGCACCCGTGTTCGCTATTGGGCAGATCGTCAGATTTTCATTAAGGAAGCGACCTTCGACGTTGAGGCGCTGCACGCTCGCGCGCGCCAGACCGCCTTCCTCGTGCCCGGTCTGTCCATCGCGATTCGCGACCGGCGTTCGGCTGAGTCACTCGATGAGACGTACTGTTTCAAAGGCGGTATCACTGAGTTCGTCGAGCACTTGGCAGCTGATGAAGCTGTTACTGGCGTCCTTCGGCTTGCCGGTAGTGGTCACTTCACCGAGACGGTACCGGTACTCGATGACAAGGGACATATGACCTCTCAAGAGGTCGAGCGTGAACTTGGCGTAGACATCGCAGTTCGGTGGGGGGTGGGCTACGAATCGGAGATCCGCTCATTCGTGAACATCATTGCCACTCCCAAGGGTGGAACTCACTTGGCAGGTTTTGAACGTGCCTTGACTAAGACGATTAACGATCAGTTGCGCGCCCAAAAGAGTCTCAAGGTGAGTGAAGATAACGTCACCAAAGAGGACATCGCTGAAGGGCTGACCGCGGTCGTAACGGTTCGTTTAGCCGAGCCACAGTTCGAAGGTCAGACCAAGGAAGTGCTTGGCACGCCGGCTGCGACGAGAATCGTCAGTTCGGTGGTGAGCAAGGAGTTAGCGAAATGGTTTACGAACCCACCTCGGGGAGATAAGAACGCGACCAAGGCGCTGCTCGACAAGATTGCTAACGCGGCGCGCGCCCGCGTGGCCGCGCGTACTCATCGTGATGTTCAGCGACGCAAGACCGCGTTGGAATCGTCCGCGCTGCCAGCAAAGTTGGTGGACTGTCGCAGTGACGACCTTGAACGAAGCGAACTATTCATCGTCGAGGGTGATAGCGCGCTGGGCACGGCAAAGTTTGCTCGCGAGTCCGAATTTCAGGCGCTGCTGCCCATTCGCGGCAAGATCTTGAACACGCAGAAAGCCACCGTCGCAGACATGCTCAAGAACAGTGAGTGTGCGTCAATCATTCAGGTGATCGGGGCTGGTTCGGGACGTACCTTCGATCTCGAACAGGTGCGCTACGGAAAGATCATCTTGATGTCGGACGCTGATGTCGATGGTGCACATATCCGCTGCCTGCTGCTGACTCTCGTCCATCGCTACATGTATCCGTTGCTCGAGGCGGGCCGGGTGTATGCAGCAGTGCCACCACTTCACCGTTTTGAGATTACGAATCCGGGTACCAAGGCGAACGAAGTCGTCTACACATACTCAGAGGACGAGTACCGCAAAACAATGGCTGACCTCACGGCCAAGGGACGTCCCTTCAAGACTCCGCAGCGCTACAAGGGTCTTGGTGAGATGAATGCGATTCAGTTGCGCGAAACGACGATGAACCCGGGCTCGAGGACTCTACGCCGAATCACGATCTCTGAGGTTGACGCTGCAACTGCTGTGTTTGACCTGCTCATGGGCACAGACGTTGCACCTCGTAAAGAATTCATTGTCGAGGGCGCGAACTCACTTGATGGTGCTCGCATCGACACGTAGTCGTCGCGCTTAGCGTTCTAGCCCGAGCAACTGGCGCAGGCCGCTAATGGAACCTGCTGGGTCCGTGGTTTCAAAACGAAAGCCCTGCATGCCGGCGGCGATCGCGCCATCAATGTTCACGGTGAGATCGTCTA
>JBAXUN010000102.1:0-7647 GCA_037129655.1 Actinomycetes bacterium | reverse complement strand
AATACTCGCGAGTGGGACATGACCCTCGCCTTACGGCTCGGGCTCATTCCCACTCGATAGTCCCCGGTGGCTTGCTCGTCACATCCAGCACAACCCGATTCACTTCGCGTACCTCATTGGTAATGCGCGTGGAAATCTTCGCAAGCAGGTCATAAGGAAGGCGCGACCAATCGGCCGTCATCGCATCCTCACTCGACACTGGACGCAGCACAATCGGATGACCATATGTACGTCCATCACCTTGAACCCCAACGGATCTCACGTCCGCGAGCAACACCACGGGGAACTGCCAGATCGAACGATCCAGTCCAGCGGCAGATACTTCGGCGCGCACAATGGCATCAGCCTCACGCAGGATCTCCAAACGATCCCGCGACACCGCACCAACAATGCGGATTGCCAAGCCAGGGCCGGGGAATGGATGCCGCCACACCATTTCGCCCGGCAATCCAAGTTCTGCCCCAACAGCGCGGACTTCATCTTTGAACAGGGTGCGCAGCGGCTCAACCAACGCGAACTGTAAATCGTCCGGCAACCCGCCAACGTTGTGGTGGCTCTTAATGTTTGCCGTTCCCGTTCCACCACCTGACTCGACGACATCGGGATACAGCGTGCCCTGCACCAGGAATTCAACCTCTTGGCCAGTAGAACCAGCCTCTTCAACAACCTCACGCGCTGCATCTTCAAATACCCGGATGAATAGACGTCCGATCGTCTTACGCTTCTCCTCCGGGTCAGTCACCCCGTCGAGTTCAGCCAAGAAGCGCTCAGAGGCATCTACGACTTTGAGTCGAATACCCGTGGCGGCAACGTAATCGTTCTCAACCTGTTCGCGCTCACCCTTGCGCAGTAAGCCGTGATCAACGAACACACACGTCAGGTTGTCGCCAACCGCGCGGTGCACGAGAGCGGCTGCCACTGCCGAATCGACCCCGCCGGAAAGCCCACAGATGACGAGCTTGTCGCCAACCTGCGCGCGAATCGACGCGACCTGCTCATCAATAACATTGGACGCCGTCCATGACGGCAGAAGCCCAGCGATCCTGTGCAGGAATGTTTCAAGGACGGCCTGCCCATGCTGGCTATGCAGTACCTCAGGGTGAAACTGAACGCCGGCAAAACGACGCGCAACATCTTCAAACGCGGCAACGGGCGCACCATCGGTCACGGCCGTCACCGTGAAGCCATCGGGTGCGCGGTGCACTGAGTCACCGTGCGACATCCATACGGTTTGCTCTGACGGCGTGCCAGCAAACAGAGCCGACGAAGAATCAGTGACCGTCATCGCGGTGCCGCCGAACTCCGACAGGCCAGTGCGGGCAACATCTCCGCCAAGCGCCTGCGCCATGACCTGGAAGCCGTAGCAGATTCCGAAAATCGGCACGCCCATGTCGAACACAGCCGCATCGAGTTGGGGAGCCCCTTGGGCATACACCGACGATGGGCCACCGGAAAGCACGATCGCGGCAGGATTCTTAGCTGCCATTTCCGCAGCAGTCATCGTCGAGGGAACGATCTCGCTAAAGACGTGGGACTCACGTACGCGGCGGGCAATCAATTGGGCGTACTGCGCGCCGAAGTCCACGACGAGAACAGGGCGGTGGGCAGTGGCAGTCACCTGATAATCACAGGCCCTTCTGGTGAGGGGATGGATAAGCGAATCGTAGTCGCTCAATGCGGCTGGCCATGAGCCGCACTGCAAACTGCCAGCGATGCCAAAACTGATGCGACGAATCGACCGTCGAAGCAATAGGCTCGTGAGCGCCATGCCATCGTCACCGTCGCCGAAAACCCTTCGCGATCTTCCGCTGACCGACCCCGGTCACCCGGTATTCGCGACCCCAGCATCGTTCCTTCGTTGGCTCGCTTCAAAGCAGTGGCAGATCCTCGCCCTGGGAAGCCTGTGGGCCTCAATTTGGCTTGGTGCACTAGCGCTGATGCCAGGGGTCATCGGGCGAGTTATCGAGGCTGCGAAGATCGGCGATCAGCGCACAATCCTGATCGCCACCGCGGTGATCATGGCCCTCGGAATCCTTCAAAGCATCGCTGGAATCCTGCGCCATCGCATGGCCGTCACAAACTGGGTCGTTGCATCGAGCCGAATCCAGCAGCTGATTACTCGCAAAGCTGTGGATCTCGGCGGCCAGTTGAGACGAGATATCGCCACCGGTGAGGTCGTCGCCGTAGCTTCTGGTGACGTGGAGAAAATCGGCTGGTCGATGGAGGTCTTGGGCCGCCTCGTCGGTGCGATCGTTGCCTTCCTGATCGTAGCGATGATCCTTCTGCAGGCATCCACACTGCTGGGCTGCATTGCGTTGATTGGTATCCCACTACTCGGGCTGATCGTTGGTCCGCTGCTACGACCGCTGGAAAAGCGCGAGTCCGCACAGCGCAAACGTCTTGGCCGAGCTGCTGAACTGGCAACCGACACCGTTGCCGGCCTTCGAGTGCTGCGCGGAATCGGCGGTGAAGACCTCTTCATTGAACGCTTTCAAGCCGCTTCACAAGATGTCCGAAATGCAGCAGTGGACGTCGCGAAACTGCGTTCGCTACTCGAAGCAATGCAGGTCGCACTGCCTGGCCTGTTCGTTGTCGCGGTGGTCTGGGTAGGTGCGCACCTTGCTCAGACTGGGGCCATCACGGTGGGCCAACTGGTGGCGTTTTACGGCTACTCCGCGTTCCTGCTGATGCCGCTGCGCATCTTCATGGAGGCAGCAGAGGCCGGTACGAAGGCGTACGTGTCTGCTGCACGGGTAATCCGCGTGCTGAGCCTTGTTCGTGACGATCAAGACGCACCGCGCGATTCGCACGCTCCAGATCTCACCTCGGCCCGCCTGCAGGATCCCGTCTCCGGCTTGACGATTGAGCCAGGAATCCTGACCGCTGTGGTCTGTGCCGAACAAACGACCGCTGACGAGATCGCCTTACGGCTTTCGGGTATCGATGCCACCGGCCTTGACGTACTGCTTGGTGATGTGACTCTGGGCCGGATTCCGCGCGAGGAATTGCGCGATGTCATCCTCGTTCAGGACAAAGATCCAGCACTGCTTTCAGGCACGTTACGTCAACTGCTCGACGTTCCCGGCAGCGGCCGAATCACCGTCGCGGAAGCCATTGAGGTTGCCTCAGCCGAAGACGTCCTCGACAGCTTGGTTGACACCTCAAGCGGTGGTGATGATCCCATGGACGCAATGATCACCGAACGAGGTCGATCACTTTCCGGCGGACAACGCCAACGACTTGCCCTTGCCCGGTCGCTTCTTGCCGACGCACCAATCCTCGTTCTTGACGAACCCACAAGCGCGGTCGATGCACACACCGAAGCTCGGATTGCTAGCAATCTCGTCAGCTTCCGCGCGGGAATGACGACAGTCGTGATGACGTCATCGCCGCTAGTACTCGACCGCGCCGACACCGTGGTGTTGGTGATCGACGGCAGGGTCAGCGCAACTGGTCGCCATCGCGAATTACTTCACGGGAATCCCGAGTACCGATCGGTCATAACCCGCGAGGAGGTGACATCGACATGAGACCTCCAGAGGACGCACTAGAAGCATCGACATTGACGGGCACTGCTCTACCCATCGCAAAAGAGACCACTATTCGACGTTACGTCCGAACACTGCTCAAGCGTCATCGAAAGATGTTCACCGCGGTCGTCGGATTTCACTCGGTGGCATCGATCTCTGGGCTAGTTGGACCGTTCGTACTGGGCGCACTGGTTGAGAGTCTGGCAACGGGCAGTGTCGGGATCGGAATTGACCTTGCCGCAGGAATCTTCGTCGTTGCGCTCGTGATCCAGACACTCTTTACCCGTGCCACTCGACTTCGCGCGAGCATCCTCGGCGAGGAGGTCCTGGCCGATCTTCGTGAGGATTTCCTCAAGCGGGCCGTCTCACTTCCGACCGGTGTTGTAGAGCGGGCAGGTACGGGCGACCTTGTCTCTCGCGCGACCGTCGACATTGACAAGCTCAACCACGCAGTCCGAGATGCAGTACCGCAAATCACAATCTCCCTTGTTACCGCTGCATTTGTTGCCATCGCAATGGTGGTTTCAGCTCCCATCTTGGCTTTGACGTGGCTGCTCGCGGTACCGCCTATCTGGCTTTCATCGCGCTGGTACTTCCGTCGCGCACCCATGGCGTATCGCGCTGAATCAGCTACCTATGCTGCCGTCACCTCATCCGTCGCAGAGACGGTCGATTCAGGACGAACCATCGAGCTCTACCAGCTCGAACAGACTCGAACCGCTGAGACTGATCGACGGATTCACCGATGGGTTCAATGGGAGCGCTACACCCTGTGGCTGCGCTGTCGTTGGTTCCCCGCGATTGAGGCCGGCTATCTACTTCCACTTGCTGGCGTGCTCTGCTTGGGCGGCCTGCTGGTGATTCACGGAACTATCTCGCTTGGCGAACTCACGACCGGACTTCTCCTGACGCAGATGCTCACCGAGCCAGTCGACGAAATGCTGATGTGGTACGACGAGATCCAGGTTGGTCAAGCATCACTTGCTCGACTTGTTGGCGTGCAAGAAGTGCCAGATCAGGAGACCGACCCAGACCTCGAACCGCTCGACGACCGTCTCGTCGTTGACGATGTGCGCTTCGGATACCGAGTGGGCAAAGATGTTCTGCACGGTATCGATCTCGACGTAGCGCCCGGCGAACGCCTAGCCCTCGTCGGACCATCGGGGGCAGGTAAGTCCACCCTCGGCCGTTTGATGGCTGGCATTTACGCCCCTCGCACCGGTTCGGTCGAGATGGGCGGTGCCGAACTGGCACGGATGCCAGCAGAAAACGTCCGGAGCCAAGTTGCGCTGGTGAATCAGGAACATCACGTCTTCGTAGGTTCGATGCGTGACAACATGCTGCTTGCCAAACGCGATGCCAGCGATGAGGACATCTTGTCCGCACTCGATTCCGTCGACGCTTCACCATGGGTTGAAACCCTGCCCGAGGGCTTGGACACCGAGGTCGGCTCTGGCGGATTTGCACTGTCCCCCGGCCAATCACAGCAGCTTGCGCTAGCCCGCCTGATCTTGGCGAACCCTCATACTCTCGTTCTTGATGAGGCCACCTCGCTTCTTGATCCGCGCGCTGCCCGGCACCTCGAACGATCACTCAATGCCGTACTCGAGGGACGAACGGTCATCGCGATCGCCCACCGGTTACATACTGCATACGACGCAGACCGTATCGCCGTCGTCGAGCATGGAATGATCAGCGAACTCGGAAGCCACGACGAACTTGTGGCCGCTGACGGCGCCTACGCCGCGCTCTGGCGAAGTTGGCGCGAGGCAGATTAGTCGTTCGCAGGCGACTTAGTCGGTGAGATGATCTGACTTAGCCCCGGTGTGCTTAATCTCGACGATCGGTAGCCGAAGAACAGCCGGCGCATGTTCAGGAACTACCGGGTTCCGCGGCGCAATCGGCTGAACCGGAACATACGCAGAACCCACCTCAGGACGTCGATCTTCCTCACCCTTGTTCGGCCAGAAAGCCATTGCTCGCTCAGCCTGGGCGGTGATCGTCAACGACGGGTTCACGCCGAGATTCGCCGAAACCGCTGAGCCGTCAACGATATGCAAGCCTTCGTATCCAAACACCCGCTGGTACGCATCAATCACTCCATGCTCGGAGTCTTGACCTATGCAGCAGCCACCGACGAAGTGCGCAGTCATAGGAGCATCGATGAGATCTCCGAGCTGTCCCATGGGGAAGCCGTCGATCTTCTCCGCAATGAGGCGAGCAGCCTCATTGCCTTCTGGGATCCACGTGGGGTTCGGATCGCCATCGCCCTGACGTGAGGTGATTTTGAAACGTCCAAGAATCGATTTCGCACCGCTCACCGTGACCGAGTTGTCAACGGACTGCATCACGAGCGCTACCGCACCTCGCTCGGACCAATGCCGCACACTTAATGAGCGCACCGCATCACCCGGATTGGCCGCCACAGCTTGCAGCCACACTTTCCAGCGGCTGACCCCATCCTTGCCATCGGCGAGAACGGTCCCTAGCAAGCCCATGAGATTACTGCCCTTGCCATACCGGACAGACTCAACGTGCGTACGCTCGTTGGGATAGAACGACGAGGTGATCGCAACCCCACGGGTGAAGTCGGTGTCTTTACGACGCGAGATCGCGCCCACGATCGACTCGGAGTTCGTTCGCGAGTGATAGCCAAGACGCGACGACAGCCGCGGGAGGACACCCTCGTCACGCATCTGGTGAAGCAGCTTCTGAGTGTTGAACGTGCCCGCTGCCACTACAACCTGATCAGCAGTGAACGTCGTAGCCGCCTTCGACAACGGACCAGTGCGCGCCGTCTCGATTGAATAGCCACCACCCACCCGCTCTCGAATCGCCGTCACCGTCGTCATCGGATGGACAACAGCACCAGCCTTTTCCGCAAGCCCGAGATAGTTCTTCGGCAGGGTGTTCTTGGCATTGTGACGGCAACCAGTCATACATTCACCACATTCGCGGCAACCGGTGCGATCAGGTCCGATGCCACCGAAGTACGGGTCAGGCACGGTGACGTCTGCTGGCGCTCCAAAGAAGACGCCCACGGGAGTGAGCCGGAATGTGTCACCCACACCCATCTCGTCTGCAACTTCGGCGAACACTTCATCGAGCGGCGATCGACCAGGCACATCTTCAACCCCAAGCATGCGGCTGGCCTGGTCGTAGTAGGGCGCAAGTTCACTCTCCCAATCCGTGATCGCAGCCCACTGCGGATCCTTAAAGAATTCCGACGGCGGAACGTAGAGAGTGTTCGCGTAAACGAGCGATCCGCCGCCGACACCCGCACCACACAGCACGACAGCGTCAGGCAGTAAGTGAATGCGCTGGATTCCATACAGACCAAGGGCTGGGGCAAAAAGAAAGTCTTTGATCCGCCATGACGTCACTGCGAAATCTTTATCCTCGAACCGACGACCCGCCTCGAGCACGCCGACTCGATAACCCTTCTCCGTGAGGCGAAGTGCGGTGACGCTTCCGCCGAAACCTGAGCCAACGACGAGGACGTCGTAATGAACCGGCGTCACTTCACACCAAGCTTCTTCAACGCCTTGAACGCTGACGTCATCATGCCCGCCCACTGCTCATCGGTGCGTCCAAAAGGTGCACCAAAGCCAAGTCCGCGCTGGGCCGAAACCGTTTGCGGCTCAGTGTATTTCAGGATTCCTTCGCTGCCGTGGCGTCGACCAAGCCCAGAGGCTTTCATTCCACCCATGGGCGAGGAAATGGATGCCCATGCTGCGCCGTAGGCTTCATTGATATTCACCGTTCCCGCCTGAATTCGGGCCGCCATCGCGCGAGCAACATCGTTGTCCTTCGTCAGAATCGCAGCGTTCAAGCCAAACTCACTGTCGTTGGCAAGGGCTACGGCTGCGTCGTCGGTCGTGTAGGTGTAGATAGCGGCTACCGGGCCGAAGGTCTCTTCACGACACAGGGCCATCGCCTCCGTGACGTTCGTCAGAAGAGTCGGCGCGTAGAAGTAAGGACCAACGTCCGTACGTGCATGCCCACCCGTCAGCACCTTCGCACCTTTCGACACTGCGTCCTGAACGTGCGCTGACACTCGCAGAAGCTGTCCCGCTGAGATCAACGACCCCATATCCGAACCCCAGGCAACTTCGGC
>JBAXUN010000101.1:0-7827 GCA_037129655.1 Actinomycetes bacterium | reverse complement strand
GCGACGAAAATGATCAGGACTATGCCGACCACATAGGCCATAACGCGGTAGCGCTTCAATGCACCGGCAACACTCTCGGCGGTTGGGCCAGCCACGTTAGTAAACCTTCTTTCGCGTTGGATCGGGCTCTGATTGTGTCACTTTGGAAGCACCATGTTGGGATGTAGCCGGCCCCGCGCCAGCCGGCTGTTCTAGCGGTGGTTCATGCATCTCGTCATTGCGCTGCGCTTGATCATTGAGGTCATCGCGCAGAAGTCGCCACCAGAAGTACACGACGCAGAGCGCAAAAAGAACCCACTGAATCGCGTACGTCACATTTTGCACGCGCAACCCACTGCCGGCTGCCGGTCCATATGCAACTGACGTCTCCGCCAATCCAGTCTGCGACGGAGCTTGGGCCACCCAAGCCGCGAGCATTGGCGTGACGCCGATTGACGCTGCGGTCAGTTGGCCCACTTGCCCGGCAGGAAGTGTTGACACCCCACCGGGGTCACCGTCAAGGGGTTGAACTGTGCCGCTGATCGTGACTTGGCCGGACGGGACAAGGTCGATGGCCGGATCCGTCGGCGATGCAACCGTCCCACGGGCAATCGCCACCGCAGGGGCCGATGCCCTGATGAGCGGAGTCACAACGACGAACGATGAGGCATCCCGCCGCACGAGCAACTGGTGTTTGCGGTCGAAAGTTCCCGTCGCCTCAACTCGTTGGCCGTAGTTTACCGAAGGCAATGACCCTGACGCTTGAAACATCTGGTCGACCGGAACCACCGGCTGGTTTGCGATCATGTCTCGCTGAGCTCGTTCCCACTGCCAGTAGGACAGAGCTGCAAAGCCCACCAGAGTCAGCAGGGCCACACATGTTAAGGCGACCCACTTGCCGGTTCGCAACATTCTCAGCACGGCACCACCGTAACTCGCGAGAGAAAATGCGACATGTCCGGCATGCTCGTCCTATGCCTGGTGACCTTCCCATCCGCGGCTCACTGGTGATTCCAGAGGCTGAGCTCAAGTGGAGATTCTCTCGATCCGGTGGCCCCGGTGGTCAAGGTGTCAATACGACCGACTCTCGAGTCGAGCTCCTCTTCGACGTTGAGGGCAGCCTGGTCTTACGAGGGGTCTACCGTGAGCGGGCCCTTGATCGTCTCGCCGGCAGACTCGTCGACGGGGTCCTGTCGGTGACAGCATCCGAGCAACGAAGTCAGTACCAAAACAGACTCGCTGCTGAACGTCGCCTCGGCGAGATCCTCAAAACCGCAACTGCACCACCACCCCGGGCTCGGGTAGCAACTAAGCCCACGGCTGGGTCGAAGCAACGTCGAGTCGACGATAAGAAGCGTCGCGGCGAGATCAAACGTCAACGCAGAGCCACCGAAGACTAAGCATCAACCTGACCTGTAGATATCGACAACCAGAAGTCACAGTCGTTTGGTATCCTTACTTCTTCTACTAAGTAAGGAATTACCATGGATGTTGCGGCGCGAATGACGTCTAAGGGCCAAATCACGGTTCCTAAGTCGGTCAGGGATGCCCTAGGACTTCTCGAAGGAGATGAGGTGGTGTTCCGAGTCGAAGGCACTACAGCCGTCCTCGCCCGCACACCTGATTTTCTGGACCTCGCAGGATCTTTTGACGTACCGGCCGACCGCCACAACACGCCGTGGGACGACATCCTTGGCCGAAGTCGAGCCGATCGCACTTCAACGCGCCTATGAGTTCGTTTCTCGATACGAATGTCATCGTTCGGCACCTAACCGGTGACCCACAAGATCTGGCACAGCGGGCGTCCACTTTTCTATCCCGCGAACCAGACCTGCTCGTAACTGACCTGGTCGTTGCTGAGACCGTCTACGTTCTGGAGTCGTACTATCGCGCCCCGCGAACCCAAGTGGCGCAGGCTATTCGCTCATTGCTCGCCTTCAGAGCCGTCACCTGCGTCGACCCCGCACTGCTGCTTCGCTCCCTCGAGGTGTACGAAATCCATCGGCTTGATTTTGCCGAGGCGTACCTCGTTGCTTGCGCAGAGTCGACGGGCGTGTCCCGAATCGCGTCCTTTGACCGCACAATTGATCGAGTGACCACAGTGACGCGAGTCGAACCATAGGTTCTTACTGCACAGACAAAGGCCAAAAGATAGGCAGCGAACTAGGCCTACGAAGCGGGCTCGGACCCGTCTTCGAAGACGCCATCGGATGCCGGATCTTGGGCAGGTTCGGCCGGCGTCTCGTTGGTCAGTGCGACCCCTGGTGACGATGTGGCCGAAGACTTTCTCGGCCGCTCAGTTGCGGCCTCATCGAAGTCGATCTTCTTGAACTGACGATTCATGCTCTTCCAGATCACAAAGACTGTGACAGACATGAACACCAACGACACGAAGCCCATCCAGCCGGGTGATACCAGCGACGCGTCCGGCTGGTTAGTCGACGGCGACGGCGACGGAGTCGCATCGGCGAGCACCACGATGAACCAGTTGGCAAAACTCGTCACGCCGACTCGCTCATGTTGTCTTCAGCTGCCCGCAGACCGGTGAAGAGGTCGCGCTCAATCCCATGCTCATCGACATCGATCTCGATGTGGGTCCGTGCGAGCTGATAATCCTCAGTTGGCCACACTCGACGCTGCGTCTCATGCGAAATGCCGAACCAATCACCTTCCGGATCGACTTGAGTGGCATGAGCTTTGAGCGCTAGGTCACGAACGTCAAACCACTGCGCACATTCGACCTGCGTCGTGAGTCGACCTTGATCCTCGGGGCGGTCGTCCCACTCTTCGAGCCACTCGGCGAACGGGGAAGAGCCCGTCTCTTCCAGTGCTGCCTCATGCAGGGCGATCAGCTTTTGCTTATGAAAACCGAGCTGGTAGTAGACCTTCGCGGTTTGCCATGCCGGGCCGGCCTGAGGCGACACATCAGGGTTTGCGGCCGCGTCTACTGCATACATCGTGATGACGTGCGTTTGGATGTGATCGGGGTGCGGGTAGCCGCCGTTTTCGTCATACGTCGTGACAACATGTGGGCGAAACTCACGGATCAGTGTCACAAGCGGCTCGCCGGAAATCTCAACGGGCACAACGGCAAAACAATCCTCGGGCAACGCTGGGGTGACACCGTTCTCGTCCGGCTCGGGCAGGCCGGAATCCAAGTATCCGAGCCACGCGTGCTGAACACCAAGAATCTGCGCTGCCAATTCCATCTCACGACGACGAACCCCAGCGAGATCAGCGACAACAGCCGGATCATCGTGCAGAGCCTTGTTCAAGATATCGCCGCGCTCGCCTCCGGTACACGTCACGACTAAGACCTCAACACCCTGAGATACGTACATTGCGGTTGATGCCGCACCCTTACTCGACTCATCGTCCGGATGAGCGTGCACGGCCATAAGGCGAAGTGGTTCGCCTGGTTCTGGCAGCACGACGTCGACCTGTCGTTGATCGGACACGTAACCTCCCTCACATCTGATGCGAGATAATCGAGACAATGAACCCCAGTCTCCCAGACCCCCTGTGAGACGCTCGTCCAGTGGGTCGATTGAGCACGATGGACGTCTATGAGTGGAGGTGGATGCGTGGATACCGACGCGGCTGAGCTTTCACCGCAGATGCGAGAACGGTACGGAGTTAAACCAACCTCGCGGTGGACCATCATCGGCATTGCTGCGCTAACGGTTGCCTTCACTGGCCTCATTGGCGCTATCACCTGGAAGTTGGCGCAACCGTCAGCCCAGACTCAGCTGATCCGGTTCACCGTCGTGTCCGACAACCTCGTAAACGTAACCTTCGATCTTCAACGTGACGGCAGCGTCACGACGATGTGCGCGCTACGTGCCCGCGACGTGCACCACGTGGACGTTGGGTACGCCAAGGTGGACATCACGCCAGGACGCGCTGCACTGTCGGTGACCTACCCGCTGGCAACATTGGCCAAGGCCACGTCGGCTGAAGTTCTTGGCTGTTCGGACAACTCCGCTCCACGCGTCGATGCACCCGCCTTCGCACCGGGAACGGTAAATCCGCCGCAGCAGCCGACAGTCAATGGCGCCTAGTCTCTCGTCGCCAAGAGGTCGAGGGGTCTACAGATCAGCGTGAGATTCCCGAAGATCATGCTTTCGTCGTACTCTTAACTTTCGCAGTAAGCGTCAATCCGGTTATGAGTGGATTGAACGCCCCACGGACGTAACGTCGTCCCCGAGTACGTGAAGGTCATCGTGAGCGACGCCAAGACGCAGGAAATCTGGTTGACCCAGGAAGCATTCGACCGTCTAACCGACGAGTTGGGCGACCGCTCCGGGCCACTACGCGAGCAAATCGTCAAGCGCATTGAAGCCGCACGCGAAGAGGGCGATCTCAAAGAAAACGGTGGCTACCACGCCGCTAAGGAAGAGCAGGGCAAGAACGAGGCTCGCGTCCGAGTACTGCGCCACATGCTTGAGAACGCGAAGATCGGCGCACCCGTCGCTGAAGAAGGCAAGGTCGCACAGGGTCAGGTTGTGAAGGTTCGTTTCCCAGCATTCGACGACACTGAAACCTTCCTGCTCGGCAGCCGCGAAGAGGCAGCCACCACCAGCATCGACGTGTACTCCCCCACCTCGCCGCTCGGTGCGGCAGTGCTCGGACGCAACGTCGGCGAGACGGTCGAATACACCACCCCCAACGGCAAGGTACTCGCCGTTGAGATCCTGTCATCTGAGGTCTACACCGGTTAGCAGTAACGAGCTCTGGCAGCTAAGCCGACTGACGGTACTTCCTCACCGCAAGCGTCGCGAAGATCAGAATCAACAAGCCGCACGATCCGACGGTGTACGCGACGGGATGCTGCTGTGGCCATGCGTCACTGATGTAGCCGGTTGGATTGCCAAAGAGTTCGCGGCACGCCAGCACAACAGCAGAAACCGGATTCCATTCTGCGATGGTCTGCACCACCGGAGGCATTCCAGTGAGCGGCACGAAGGCATTCGACAGGAACGTTAGCGGGAACAGCCATACCAGCCCTGCGGTATTCGCAGTTTCAGTGTTGGGCATGTGCAGACCGATCCAGCAGCCAATCCATGAGACTGCGTAGGCGAAAAGCAGCAGAAGTAGGTACGCAGAAACTGCGTCGATGAATCCGTTGTGGATGCGCCACCCAACGATCAGACCAGTGACGGACAGAACTGCAAGCACTAGAACCTGTCGCAACACATCAGACGCGGTTCTGCCGAATAGAACAGCCGACGCGGCCATCGGCAGCGACCGGAACCGATCGATGATGCCCTTTTGCATATCCTCGGCTAAGCCAACAGTCGACGCAGCAGAAGCAAAGGCCACTGTCTGTCCGAAGATTCCCGGCATTAGATACTCGCGATAGGCGGCGGCACCAGCGTCAGGATCTGAACCTGGAATTGGGATCGCGCCACCGAAGACATAGGCGAACAGCAGAACGAAGATAACCGGCTGAACGAGGGAGAAGAACAGAACTTCTGGAACTCGGGTCGTTGCGATCAGATTGCGCTGAGTAACAACGAATCCGTCGTGTAGGAGCCAGCCAAACATCGGCCGCTTCATTTGCTCGGGCGCGGGCGTCGTTGCCATTACTCAGCTCCCTTACGAGCGCGGCGGCGGCCGCGAGTCGGTTTGTCGGTCTCCGCTGCAACTTCCTCTGCCGCATGGCCAGTCAGGGACAAGAAAACATCGTCGAGGGTCGGGCGACGAAGTGCAATGTCGTCCAGGCTCACCCCAGCCACGTCCAGTGCTCGAACTGCTTCCACCAAAATCGTGGAACCACCCGACACCGGCGCGGTGATTCGACGTGTTGCCACGTCGAGAGATAGCTCACCATCGGCCAAGGTTCGGATCGCGGTAGAGGCCTCGTCGAGATTCGAACCAGACTGGATCACGACCTCAAGTCGGTCACCACCCACCCGCGTCTTGAGTTCATCGCTCGTACCTTGTGCGATCACATGCCCACGATCAATAACGACGATCTTCTCGGCAAGCTGATCGGCCTCCTCGAGATATTGGGTAGTCAGCAGCACGGTCGTTCCATCGGCCACCAAATCGGAGATCACTTCCCACATCTGTTGACGCGATCGTGGATCAAGACCGGTAGTCGGCTCGTCTAGAAACAGGATCGATGGTCGGCCGATCAAACTTGCCGACAAGTCCAGCCGCCGACGCATACCGCCGGAGTACGTACGGACCGGCCGGTCAGCTGCATCGGTGAGCGAAAATCGTTCGAGTAGTTCAGCTGACCGCAGCTTCACGTACGCATGCGGAAGATGGTAAAGCCGGCCAACCATCGAGAGGTTCTCTCGGCCGGTTAGGTACTCGTCAATCGCCGAGTACTGACCTGTCAGCCCCATTACTCGACGGACTTCGTCCGGATGCTTCACAACATCAATACCTGCCACAGTTGCGCGCCCTGAATCAGGACGAAGCAGCGTGGTCAGAATGCGAACCGTCGTTGTCTTGCCAGCCCCATTCGGGCCGAGCAGACCAAACACAGTTCCGAATGGGACAGTCAGGTCCAGACCGTCAACCGCCTTGACGTCACCGAAATGCTTCACTAATTGTTCGGCAACGATTGCGTCGTTCCCAACACTGCCCATGCTCATCTGGTCATCCCACCTCGATGTGATACTCACCGTCGGCCAGCGTCTTTAACAGGCTGTCACGGTGATTGGGCCCACGAGTTTCTACCTCAACCTCAATCTCCACGTCGTTAAGCCCAAGTTGTGGATTAGTGCGCACGTGGCCAACTTCGACAACGTTTGCATCGCAATCGGCGAGCACCTGCAGCAGCCCAGCAAGTGACCCTGGGCGATCCGGCATGGTGATGCGAAGTGTCGTGTAGCGCCCGCCGGCAGTTAGACCATGGCGGATCACTCGAAGAAGCAGGAGCGGGTCAATATTCCCACCGGAAACCACGGCAACAACGGGAGCCTCGAAAGCTTCCGGGTGGTCAAGGATCGCTGCCATCGCCGCTGCACCCGCCGGCTCTGCCACCAGGTTGCTGCGCTCTGCACACAGCACTAGTGCTCTGGCAATCGCTTCGTCATCAACGACGACGATCTCGTCGACAATGTCCCGCACCACAGCGAACGGCACATCACCCGGACGACCCACTGCGATGCCGTCGGCAATCGTCGTCATCGAGGTAAGTTGCACCGGATGACCCTGCGCGAGTGACAAAGGGTAAGCAGCCGCACCCGCAGCTTGGACTCCAACGACGCGAACGTCGGGACGTAGAGCCTTAATCGCAATGGCCATACCTGCGAGCAACCCACCGCCGCCGGTGCACACAACAACCGTCTTGACATCGGGGCGCTGTTCAAGGATTTCCAGCCCGCATGTACCTTGCCCGGCCACGATATCCGGGTGGTCGAACGGGTGGATCAACACTGCTCCGGTTTCCGCTTCGAATGCGCGGGCTGCGACTAGGCAATCGTCGATGGTGCTGCCTGTGAAGATGATTTCCGCGCCGTAGCCGCGGGTGGCCGACACCTTAGGAAGCGGTGCACCAACAGGCATAAACACTGTCGACTTGATCCCAAGGATCTTGGCGGCAAGCGCTACACCCTGCGCGTGATTACCAGCGCTCGCGGCCACCACACCTCTAGCCCGCTCTTCTTCCGACAGTCGCGAGATACGGGTGTATGCGCCGCGGATCTTGAACGACCCAGCGCGCTGAAGGTTTTCGCACTTCAGATCAACAGGGCCACCGACTTTTTCGGCCAGCCAACGCGCCGGCCGCAACGGTGTTTCCCTAATCACGCCGCGCAGAACTTCACGCGCAGCAATTACATCCTCGACAGTCACTGAGTTAGACACTCCCCGAGTCTGCCGCACGACCGC
>JBAXUN010000100.1:0-7957 GCA_037129655.1 Actinomycetes bacterium | reverse complement strand
TTTTGCGCGCGTCTGTTTCGCCGACTTCTGGGCTGACCTGCGGTGATTACGCGCCGTAGTCACAATCACTGAAAGTAGTTGCAATCATTGAGGAAATCGACTTGACACGTATTTCTCACTCGCTTAGTATTCATACATGTGTTCGATATCTGACTCTCCACTCGGTGCTGGTTCAGCAGCCGAGTTGGTGGCATCTGCGCATGTATCAATCACACATCTTGCCAAGCTCGTAAGCGAAGAAGTCACCAATGGATTTGCCTGCGATGAGTCGGCCGCCGCGCTGATGCGCGAGGTTGAACTACTTAGTTCACTCTCAGATCTAGCCAACGCCGTGATCGCTACCAGGCTTGCCCGAATTGAGGCCTCAGGCGCCGCTGTGAACGAGGGTTGGTCATCGTCCACCCGCTGGCTTCAAACGACGTGTGGACGCTCCGAACGTGAGGCGCGGGCGTCGCTCGGCCGAGCCCGGGTTTTGCGTGAATCCTTCCGCCCCACCCAGCTGGCTTGGCTCGCTGCTGAGGCTTCTGGCGACGCAGTCCGCGAGATTGTGGCGCAGGTTGGTCGCGCAGCGCGCTCACTCCCCCACGAGCAGCGCGAGGCGGGTATCGCGATGGCCCAAGACATCGTTCTTCCAGTCGCGAAGGTCGGCACCGTGGCCGATGTAAACACCGTCATTGACGGGTTGAAGCTTGGTATCGACCCAGACGGCGCTCGCCAGGCCGAGATCGACGCCTATGACGATCAGTTCCTCACGTTCACCACCGTTGGCGCTGGCGTGGATGTGAAGGGATATCTCAGCCATGAGACGGCAGCCATGGTGCAGACAGTTCTCGGCCAGATCGTCGACGGTTGGTATCGCAGCGGATCGTTAGCACCTAAGGATGCCGGCTACGAGGGCGAGACGGACGCGCAGAAGCGTCGTCGTCAGCGCCTACGTCGTAGCCACCTTTCGGCTGTGGCGCTTGAGAATCTCGCTGAGCGCGCACTGGCCGGTGAGTTCGTCGGCACGCATCACGGGGTTGCCCCGCACGTCACATTGACTGTCGATCTCAACCTGATGAGCAATCAACTTGGTGCCCAGCTCCATGTTCCGGGGATGGAATCGCCGACGACGGTGTGCACGCAAACTGCGCAACGCATGCTTTGCGATTCGGGTGTCACCACAGTGGTGATGGACGAGGCGTCGGAGCGCGCCAGTGGCGCGGTTGAGGGTTCGTTAGATATTGCGTCGCGATTGCTAAGCGAATCGCGGCGGGTGCTGTGGGTTGGACGTGAGCATCGAACTGTTCCACCGAGGTTACGTCGAGCGTTGGAAGTCCGAGATCGACATTGTGCGTATCCGGATTGCCGCGTTGATGTGAGTCGATGTCATGCTCACCACGTTGTGGAATGGGAGCACGGGGGTTTGACCGATCTCGACAACTGCATTCTGCTCTGTCAACGACATCACCGGTCAGTACATGAAGGTGGTGAGACGATCACGGCTGTGGGTCGTGATCCGCGAGCAGCTGGCTATTGGTCGATCAGTCCGCCAAGGCGACGACGATGGTAGGCGTCATTCACGGCAGCAGAAGCAGCCGCCACCTAGTGCGCGTGATCCCCTTCAGCCGACGCAATCGCGTCGCGATCGGTCACGCCCGGAGTTCCGAGCGCCACACCAGCCGGCAGTGCAACATGCAGATCGTCGCAATGGTCAACGGCAACCGAGCCACGGCGCACAACCAGCGACATCACATGCCCGCCCGTCGTTCGATCATCACTCAGGAAGTGCAAGTGATAGCCCGGAACTTCAACACCAGCAGTCGTATCCGGGAATCGGAATCCGAGCAAGGTTCCGCGGGCCTGCGGCACATGCCAGGTCGTCTGATGTGCCACAACCTCGACGAGCGGTGGGTACGGCGGCGTCTGACGAGCAACACTGCGCAGACCGATATCGTCGAATTCACCATCGATCCGAACGGCTACAACCGAGTCATCGGCTGCAGCCAGACCATCGATGAGGACGGTGAGTTCGTTCCACGACATTGGCGTCTCGATCTCACGGGTCACGCTTGGGGTAAACATGCAGGCCACTGCGAAGGGTGTGCGGGTAGTAAGCGGCACCTCGCGCAACACGGTGTCACTACCGGCCACCCAGGCATGGCCGTCGAGGATCATCAGTTCCCCATCAAGTTTGGCGATAGTGCCAATTCCGAGATCACCCATGCGCATGACTTCAGCAAGGGTGATCTCAGAGTCATATTGGCCATGCAGCAGTGCGTCAATCGTTCCGGCTTGTACGACTTGATGTTCGTGTACCGGGTCGTGATCGAAGCCAGCACGCGTCAACGCGCGAAGATGCAGTGCGCCGATGAATCGATCGTCAACAATGTCGCGGGCCATCGATGTGATCTCTCAGCACCCAGGAAGACGTGCAGCGAGCCAGCCGGTGATCGCATCGAGCCCAATACGTTCCTGCACCATCGTGTCGCGATCGCGCACGGTCACTGCCTGATCGTCAAGGGTGTCGAAGTCGACCGTCACACAGTACGGCGTACCGATCTCATCCTGACGACGGTAACGACGGCCAATCGCGCCCGCATCGTCGAAGTCAACGTTCCAGTTCTTACGCAGTTCGGCAGCGAGGTCGCGTGCCTTGGGCGAGAGATCGGCGTTACGAGACAGCGGGAGGACGGCCACCTTCACCGGCGCCAAGCGCTTGTCGAAACGCATCACCGTGCGGGTATCTACTCCGCCCTTAGCGTTGGGTGCCTCGTCCTCGTCGTACGCCTCGAGCATGAACGCCAGCAGTGCCCGGGTGAGGCCGGCAGCCGGCTCGATCACGTAAGGGAACCAACGCTCGTTGGCTTCCTGATCAAAGAAGCTCAGGTCGACCCCAGAGTGCTCGGTGTGAGTCTTGAGGTCGTAGTCCGTACGGTTTGCAATGCCCTCAAGCTCAGCGAACTCCGACCCACCAAAATTGAATCGGTATTCGATATCGACGGTGCGCTTGGAGTAGTGCGACAGCTTCTCCTTGGGATGTTCCAAGAAGCGCAGATTGTCTGCCGACAGGCCGAGATCGAGGTACCAATCCCAACGGGTCTTGAGCCAGTAGTCGTGCCATTCCTCATCAGTGCCGGGCACGACGAAGAATTCCATCTCCATCTGTTCGAACTCGCGGGTGCGGAAGATGAAGTTGCCCGGCGTGATCTCGTTACGGAACGACTTACCGACCTGAGCAATACCAAATGGCGGCTTCTTGCGGGCAGTGCCAGCCACATTCGCGTAGTTAACGAAGATGCCCTGCGCCGTTTCCGGGCGCAAATAGTGAACGGACGCTTCATCCTGTACTGGGCCAAGGTGAGTGGTGAGCAGGCCATTAAAGTTACGCGGCTCAGTGAACTGACCCTTGTTTCCACAGTTCGGGCAGTTGAGGCCTGCAAGGCCACCCTCGGGTACGCGGCCATGCTTGGCCTCGTACGCCTCGATCAGGTGATCCTCGCGGAAACGCTTATGGCAGGCGGTGCACTCGGTCAGTGGGTCTACGAATGCTTCGAGGTGGCCAGAGGCAGCCCACACTTGCGGAGCCAAGATCACCGCAGAGTCGAGGCCAACGATGTCGTCGCGGGACTGCACCATCGACCGCCACCACTGGCGACGGATGTTTTCCTTCAGCTCAACACCAAGCGGACCGTAGTCCCAGGCGGAGCGAGTGCCCCCGTAAATCTCAGAGCAGGGGTACACGAAACCCCGACGCTTAGACAGGTTGACAACGGCATCGACGCGATCGAGGGCCATGATTATGTGCTCCATCCGGCTGGTATGTCGGCGAGAAGTATGTGGTTCATACTGCTCGCTCAGCCTACTGGAAGTTCTCGTAGTGCCAGTGCAGGGCCCGACGCACGAACGGCCGATCGATGGCGATCACGTCGTCGAAGAGATCGCGCAGCCCCTGCTCTGATTCACGTGGGCACACAGGCACGGCAAGCACACTTGTCGCAACGCCCGCCTCGCGCAACAGTGCACCCACCGCGCGAGCAGCAGTACCCGTCTCAACTCCATCATCAATCGCAACAACAGTTAGGCCAGCAATGTTCGGTGGGAGGTCGGTTACGAACACGTGCAGGGGTAAGTCCGGCAGTAACCCTGTCGCCTGAGCAGCTTTTGCGACGGGCACCCCACCTGGCGCGATAGCAATGAGAACTGATTCAGCGGTTAACCAATCAGCAAGCAGAGGGGCAAGCTGCTCACCCGCATCAGTAAAGTCACGAAACTTCATAGTCGATCGTCAATCCCCTCGTGGTTATCTGCGATCGCAGTCACATGATCGGTGAACGCATCCGGCGATCGCTCCGTCAAGATTTCGAAAGCAGAGGCTTCATCAGCTGCGGACTGCAAAAACAACGCGTGAAGTTTGATCTCGTAACTACCAAGCGCGCGTCGGTAACTTCCCACATCAGTCCATTCGTGGGCGAGCACGAGCACTGCCGCGTCATCAACGGCTCGCGCCACCCAGCCTCGAATGAATCCAGGTCGGTCCGCAAACAGGGCCAGAACCTCACGGGCCTGCGTCACTGCAGCGTCGAGGGTTGGGAAGCCGTCAATGGGCGTGCGGTGCCGGGTGATTACGAGCATTAACCCAACCTACGCCGTGCAGACAGATCTAACGTAGGGTGAACCACGTGCCAGAGAGTAAACGCCACCCAGCCCGGAGGCCGACGCAGCGTTCGGCCAAGCCGTCGCATAAGCCTGCGTCTACACAAAGTCCTGCCACGAACAAGAACTCTGCCGGCAGCAACTCTGCTAACAAGAACTCCGCTAACAAAAACAAGGTCTACGCGCCGGGTTGGCGCGGATCACTTGAGCGAGCAAGTGTTGGGCCGCTCTTCTTTTTGAACACGCTGCCTCGCCTGCTCGTACCCCTGATGCTGGGCATCTTGATGATCATGGGTTTGGCAATGCCGTGGAATTGGACGGGTTTAGTCTTGCTGATTCCGGCCGCATTCCTGGCGTGGTTGATGGTGTTGTCGTGGCCACTTCTTTCCACGACCGGAAAGCTCATGCGCGCGGCGGCGGTCATTGGCCTAGTCATTGGCTGCGTTCTGCGCGTCACCGGGCATCTGTAGCCGCAATCGCTGGCCACCGGGCCCGCTCTTGCCTAAAGATATTGACAATCGTTTTCATTTAGGACCAGACTCGCGCTGTGGCTTTGTTCATTGCGATCTGCACGGTGTTCTCGACCGCCCTCGGTGGCGTCGTCGCACTTCGTGCCCGCGATCGGATGCATCTCGTACTCGGGCTATCTGCCGGAATTTTACTGGGCCTGGTCGCCTTCGATCTTCTCCCAGAGGTTTTTCGGTTGTGGTCCACCACCTCGGGGGCCGACCAAAAAGTGCCCTGGACCATGGTTGCCTTCGTCGGCGGATTCCTGGTGCTGCATCTCATCGAACGAGCCGCAGGTATGCACGAGCCGGCCGATCACGACTACGGCGAGCACGCACATGATTTAGCCGGTTCGCTCGGTGCGCTCGGCCTGATCGCGCACTCAGTCCTCGACGGCCTAGCCATTGGCTTGGCATTTCAGGTGAATTCGTCCGTCGGCTGGACTGTAGGAATCGCCGTTCTGGCCCACGACTTCGCTGACGGTCTCAACACCGTCACCCTGATGCGCCGGGCCGGACACAACCGTCGCCGAGCAACTATCGCCTTAGGATTCGACGCGCTCGCCCCCGTGCTCGGTGTACTCCTCGCCAGCTTGATCAGCCCATCTGATCAAATACTGGCTATCTACCTCGGCGCCTTCGCTGGCCTGCTGACCTATCTTGCAACCGCGGACATCCTGCCCGAGGCGCATGCACATCATCCGTCTCGGATCACGTTGCTGATGACAGTGATCGGTGTCGCCTTCATGTACGTCGTCTCGGTCCACTCATGAGCGACCCAGTGCGTCGCAGCACCAAGCAGCGAGCAGCGATCTATGAGGTCGTGCAGGTTTTGCCCAATTTCCACAGCGCCCAAGACATCCATGCCGAGTTGGCCCAACGAGGATCACGCGTCGGTCTGAGCACTGTCTACCGCGCGCTGGCGGCAATGGCCATCGAAGGCGACGTCGACACTCTTTTACGCGATGACGGTGAGACTCTCTATCGCCAATGTGACCAAGAGGCACATCATCACCACCTCGTGTGTCGCCAGTGCGGAGCCACGATCGAGGTTGATGGGCCAACGGTAGAAACCTGGACTCGACGTATCGCCGCGCAACATGATTTTGACGAGGTCAGCCATACCCTTGAGATTTTTGGTCGCTGCCCAAACTGCCGAGCGAAGAGCTAGATCCCGGCTATTCGGAGAGATCGCTCATTCGTAGGGATTACTGGGCGTCGGCACGGGAGTAACGGTGCGCGCTTGGAGGTGCGCAATGGCTGTCTCGCTTTGTGTTCCGCCACCGGGCAACCATCGTCCGATCACCGTCACCCAGGAATTCGTGACTGGAACTGGTTGCGGTGATGAAGACGAGTCTTCACCGAGCACGAGAATCTTCGTGACCGTCGCATCAGCCGCGCAGCACGTAAGGGTTAACCGAGTCAGATACCAACCTCCCGCGGGAGCCGCGGTAGCAAAGCCCGTCATTGAGACATTGCGGCCCACCAAAGTCTTGCCGTCATCCCAGATCGCCCGGGACGCATAATCATTGAGGGCTAGCACAACAGGATCACCCGCAGGTAACGGCGGAGCCTGCGCAGAGGCCGCAGGTGCAGTGGTGACGGACGATTGTCGTTCTGCGGTGAAGGCACCCAGAGCTGGTGGTGCAATGAGATAGATCGCCAGAATCGGCAGCACGAGTAGCCAGGCCGCCCGAGGTGCGCCATGCGGCGAGGATGTGATGTCGCTGCCCGCATGCTCACGTCGAGCTACCCGCCACACGTCAACGAGTTGCAGCACACCGAGAACTATCAAGATAAGTCCAGAAGCAATGAGCCACGGTCTGAGCGATTCCTTGACGTAACGCAGATAGACGTCGTCGGACGTGATTCTAAGCAGGGCTCCACCGATCAGGATCATGATGATCGAGCCGATATCGCGGGTCATAGCAGCCACCACCCGACGAGGCTCGCAACGCTCATAGCGACGACGAAAGTCACTGGCGCAAAGCGGGCCGCGAATTGACGACCGAACGTACCGGCCTGAAGGGCAACGAGTTTGATATCCACCATCGGGCCAACAACGAGGAAGGCGAGCCGGGCTGTCAGTGAAAACTGAGTAAGGGATGCGGCTACAAACGCATCAGCCTCACTGCAGATACACAGCACGACGGCCAAAACCGAGAGGCCCACGATAGATAGCAGTGGACGATCAGATACAGCTTGTAACCATGACGGCGGCACAACGACGTTCAAAATCGCAGCGGTGACTCCACCAATCACCAAGAACCCGCCCGCATGTAGGAAGTCGTGCGCGGCCGTCCGCCAGAAGGTTTCGAATTTGGTATCGCCATGCAGATGATCTCGCTGGGGAATCCGAAGCCATTCACCTTTACCGAACGCCAGCCACGCCCACCCCATGAGTACCGCAGCAATCAACGATGCGATGAGCCTGGCCAGCGCCATCATGTGATTGTTAGGGAAGGCGACGAACGTCGACACAATCACCACGGGATTAATCGCCGGGCTTGATAGTAGAAACGCTAACGCTGCTGCCGGCGAAACTCCCTGTGCCATCAGCCCGCCCGCAACGGGAACCGACGCACACTCACAGCCAGGAATCAGCACCCCCGCAGCCCCAGCAACCGGCACCGCAAGCGCGGGCTTCTTCGGCAGAACCCGCTCAAAGAATGCGGGCGATACGTAGGCCGTGATCAGCCCTGATAGGACAACCCCGAGAACGAGAAACGGAAGGGCCTGTACGACGATCGCGACGAATACCGTGGCCCCCGCCTGCCAGACCGGAGCTTGGAACAGACCGACCAGCCAGCGTTGAG
>JBAXUN010000010.1:0-32867 GCA_037129655.1 Actinomycetes bacterium | reverse complement strand
TGACGCTGCATGTTCGAACCCATGAGGGCGCGGTTTGCATCGTCGTGCTCGAGGAACGGAATCATCGCGGTAGCAACAGACACCATCTGACGCGGTGAAACGTCCATGTAGTCCACTCCAGTACCGGTGACGTAGTCGACCTCGCCACCCTTGGTGCGAACGAGAACGCGTGGCTCAGCGAATTCGCCGTTATCCTTCAACGGTGAGTTTGCCTGAGCAATGACGTGGAGGTCTTCCTCGTCAGCGGTGACGTAGTCGATCTGGTCGGTGACGATGCCGTTGGTGACCTTGCGGTACGGGGTCTCAACGAAACCGAATGCATTGATCCGGGCGAATGACGACAGCGAACCGATCAGACCAATGTTGGGGCCTTCTGGAGTTTCGATCGGGCACATACGTCCGTAGTGCGAAGGGTGAACGTCACGAACCTCGAAGCCGGCGCGCTCACGTGATAGACCACCGGGACCAAGTGCGGAGAGGCGACGCTTATGCGTCAAACCCGCAAGTGGGTTGGTCTGATCCATGAACTGTGACAACTGGCTCGTACCGAAGAACTCCTTCATGGAGGCAACGACGGGACGGATGTTGATCAACGTCTGCGGCGTGATCGCCTCAACGTCCTGAGTGGTCATGCGCTCGCGGACAACGCGCTCCATACGGGAAAGCCCCGTACGGATCTGGTTCTGAATCAACTCGCCAACCGAGCGCAGACGACGGTTACCGAAGTGATCAATGTCGTCAGTCTCGAGGCGAACCAAGTTGCCATCAGCGTGGGTGAACTCGGTTTCGTTTGCATGCAAGCGGACCAAGTACTCGATCGTCGAAACGATGTCCTCGATCGTGATGGTGCTCTGCGTCAACGGCAACGAGCTTCCGAGCTTCTTATTGATCTTGTAACGACCAACCTTGGCAAGGTCGTAGCGCTTGGGATTGAAGTAGAAGTTGTCGAGCAGGGACTGGCCCGCCTCGGTCGTCGGCGGTTCGCCTGGACGCAACTTGCGGTAGATGTCCTTAAGAGCTTCGTCCTGCTCGGTGATTGGATCCTTGTCGAGGGTAGTAACCATCGACTCGAAGGAGCCGAACCGCTCGCGGATCTGCTCTGACGACATACCCAGAGCCTTGAGAAGGACCGTTACCGGCTGCTTGCGCTTGCGGTCAACGCGAACGCCAACAAGGTCCTTCTTATCAATTTCGAACTCGAGCCAGGCACCACGTGACGGGATGATCTTCGCGATGTAGAGATCCTTGTCGGTGGCCTTGTCGATACTGCGCTCGAAGTAGACACCAGGTGAACGCACCAACTGCGACACGACGACACGCTCAGTGCCGTTAATGACGAAGGTGCCCTTGTCTGTCATCAGCGGGAAGTCGCCCATGAACACGGTCTGGGACTTGATTTCGCCCGTCTCGTTGTTCATGAACTCCGCTGTCACGAACAGTGGCGCCGCGTAGGTGAAGTCCTTATCGCGGCACTGCTCAACGGTGTACTTCGGTGGCTCAAACCGGTGATCGCGGAACGATAGCGACATGGAGCCGCCGAAGTCCTCAATCGGTGAGATTTCCTCGAAGACATCTTCCAAACCGGACGTCACCGGGACGTCGGTTCGGCCTGAGGCAAGGGCGGCTTCAACGCGGCCCTTCCACAACTCGTTGCCTAGCAACCAGTCAAACGACTCGGTTTGCAGGGCGAGCAAGTTCGGAACCTCGAGAGGCTCACGAATCTTTGCAAATGAAACCCGGCGTGGGCCAGGAGCGGGTGTAGTAACTGATGTCGTACGCGCGGCGGCCAAGAGGCATCCTTCCGAGTGCTCGCGGACCTTCAAAAACGCACGCCAAATACACCCTGTCAATTCTGATTAGAAATGATCGATGCGTAAAAGGCAGCGCAAAGCGGCAGCATACCCTAGTGGGCAGGCCGCTGTCGAATCCGGGGTTGAATCCATTCGACAAACCTCGTCAGTTTTAGGTCCAGCAGCACTCGACAGCGGGTGATGCGGCTCGCTTAAAACTGTCATCGTTCATCGGGCGGATCGAGCACCCGGGCCACGCGGGCGATCCGAGGATCGCTATTGCTTACGACCACTATGGTGAAACCAGTGCGCACCTGAGTCAAGTGCAAACCGCGGCCATGTGGGTGAAGATTCGGTAACCACGCGGTGACTCAATTACCTCGATGGCAGCAGCGGCAGCGTGAGAACTATCTGACCTGCGACGTTACCCGCAAAAACATTTCTGGGCGGCACCCCCGAAGAGGTACCGCCCAGAAAACGTTGATACAAAATTACTTGATAGTGACCTTGGCACCGGCGGCCTCAAGGGCCTCCTTGGCCTTGTCAGCAGCTTCCTTGGTGACCTTCTCAAGGACGGGCTTGGGCGTTGCCTCAACGAGATCCTTGGCCTCCTTAAGACCGAGGTTGGTGAGGGTACGCACCTCCTTGATGACCTGGATCTTCTTGTCGCCAGCTTCTTCGAGGATGACGTCGAAGTCGGTCTTCTCCTCAGCAGCACCGGCATCGCCAGCACCACCAGCAGCAGGAGCAGCCATGGCCATTGCCATCGGAGCAGCAGCGGTAACTTCAAAGGTCTCTTCGAACAACTTCACGAACTCTGAGAGCTCGATGAGGGTCATTTCCTTGAACGCGTCAAGGAGCTCTGCGGTGCTGAGCTTTGCCATGATCGGCAGTCCTTTCGGGATTGGATCGGATGAGGTGGGCCAACCAGTGCGCACGGGGCGACTGGATTAACCCTCGGTGGTCTCGCCCTCGGCGGCGGGGGCATCCTCAGAAACAGCCTCGGCTGCATCCTCGGTGGTTTCCTCGGCAGAATCGGCTACCTCTGCCTCGGCGCTAGGCGCTTCGGCTTCAACAGCTGGTGCCTCGGCGTCGGCGGGGGCCTCGGCTTCAACGGCTTCTACCTCGGCGGGTGCCTCGGGGGCGACGACATCATCTGCAGCTTCAGCCGGTGCGGCTTCTTCCACAGCTGGTGCCTCGGCGGCTGGTGCAGCTGCACCGGCACCGCCGATGACCGAGGGGTCGGCCTCGGCCTTGACGCGCAGCGCTTCGATCGTGCGCGCTGCATTTGCCAACGGAGCGTTGAAAAGTGACGCAGCCTGAGACAGCGAACCCTTCATTGCACCCGCAAGCTTCGCGAGGAGAACCTCACGAGATTCCAGATCTGCCAGCTTGTTGATCTCGGCAGCGGACAGCGCACGGCCGTCCATGTATCCGCCCTTGATGATCAGAAGCGGGTTTGCCTTGGCGAAGTCACGTAGACCCTTGGCAGCCTCAACCGGATCACCCTTAATGAAGGCAATCGCACTTGGGCCTTTCAACAGATCGTCCAGACCTTCGACGCCGGCCTCACGGGCGGCAATCTTGGTCAGCGTGTTCTTCACCACGGCGTAATGCGAGGACTCACCAAGGTTGCGACGCAGCGTCTTAAGCTGCGCCACGGTGAGTCCGCGGTATTCGGTCAGGACCGTGGCAGATGAGGTACGGAAGTTCTCCGCAATCTCTGCAACATCGGCTGCCTTATCGGGCCGCGCCATGGGTCTCCTTCCAACGGTTCGCCGGTCGCGATCCGTTGCGCCCACATGAAAAAAGCCCCACGCAGGCGTGGGGCTTAAACCGTGACTTTCACGTCGCTAGACGCCTACACGGTCGTGTCCTCACCTGCGCTGGTCTTCCGCATTGCGGATGCTTCGGTGGAATCCCTGAGGAATTTCAGGTCTTCCGACGACCGGCGGTCTTCGGCTTTTATGACAGTACGGGTCGCAGGGTGGTCAGGTCAAAACGAGTGACCACCCTGCGACCTAGCAGAACAGTTATGGGCGCAGTGCCCATGAATGACTAGGCGTTGCCTTCGTCATCAGTGAGCAGATTGCGCGTACGGTTCGGGTCGACAGGAACGCCGGGTCCCATCGTGGTGCTGACGGTGACCTTCTTGAGGTACCGCCCCTTGGACGAGGACGGCTTCAAACGCAGTACTTCGTCCAGCGCTGCGGCGTAATTCTCGACGAGCATCTCGTCAGAGAAAGACACCTTGCCAATAACAAAGTGCAGGTTCGAGTGCTTGTCGACACGCATCTCGATCTTTCCACCCTTGATGTCGGTGACAGCCTTGGCCACGTCCATCGTGACGGTTCCCGTCTTGGGGTTAGGCATCAGGCCGCGCGGGCCCAGGACCTTACCTAGACGACCGACCTTGCCCATCAGGTCGGGGGTTGAGACGGCGGCATCGAAGTCGGTGAAGCCAGCGGCCACCTTGTCAATGAGCTCGTCACCACCGACGACATCGGCGCCAGCCGCGCGTGCCTCATCAGCCTTCTCGCCATTGGCGAAGACCAGAACGCGGGCGGTCTTACCGGTACCGTGCGGCAGGTTGACGGTGCCACGAACCATCTGATCGGCCTTGCGAGGGTCGACACCCAGGCTCATGGCAACTTCAACGGTTGCATCGAATTTGGCCGGATTGGTTTCCTTGGCCAAGCGAACCGAGTCACGGGGGCTGTACACCGATTCCTGGTCGATCTTGGCTGCCTTTTCGTTATATGACTTACTGCGCTTCATTGCTGCTCCTTAGGGAACGGATAGGAGTCGTGGTCAAGTGGACCGCGCTTGGCCCTGCCACGCCGTGCTGGTGGGTACTACTGATGGTGCTGGTGGTGCGGACTTACGCGGTGATCGTGACACCCATCGAACGGGCAGTGCCCTCGATGATGCGCATTGCCATGTCAATATCGTTCGCGTTCAGGTCAGACATCTTCAGTTCGGCGATTTCGCGAACCTGAGCCTTGGTAAGTGAACCAACCTTGGTGGTCTTCGGATTGGCCGCACCCTTGTCGAGCCCTGCTGACTTAAGGATCAGGCGAGCTGCCGGCGGAGTCTTGAGAACGAAGTCGAAGGAACGATCTTCGTAGACAGTGATTTCAACCGGGATGATCTGGCCACGCTGCGCCTCAGTGGCCGCGTTGTAAGCCTTGCAGAACTCCATGATGTTGACGCCGTGCTGACCCAATGCCGGGCCGACAGGCGGGGCTGGGTTGGCGGCGCCGGCACTGATCTGGAGCTTGATCAGGCCAGTGACCTTCTTCTTGGGAGGCATTCGTGTTCTTCCTAGCACTTGTTGGACGCGCTGAACCCTCTGGGCAGAAGGTCGAGCGCCTGGTCGAACGATTCGTAAGTATGACAGTTGCTGCCGTCGTGCAAACTTTTACGTTCGGATCGAGCTGTTAGTTCTTCTGGATCTGGTTAAAGCCGAGTTCGACCGGGGTTTCACGGCCGAAGATCTCAACTAGGCCGGTGACCTTCTGGCCATCGATGTTGATCTCAGAAATCGTTGCGTGCAACGTGGCGAATGGACCATCAACCACGGTGACAGAATCGCCGATGGAGAAGTCAATCTCGGCCGCAGGTGCCGAACCGCCACCGGCCGTCGGGGCACCGGGCTTGGCTTCCGGCGCAGGGGCCAAAATGTTCACTACCTCATCGAGAGTCAACGGCGCCGGCTGATGGCCATGTCCGACGAATCCCGTCACACCGGGGGTGTGGCGCACAGTTCCCCACGATCCGTCCGTCAGGTCCATGCGGACAAGGACATAACCGGGGAACTTGTTGCGCCGAACCAACTTACGCTGGCCGTTCTTGATCTCGTTTACTTCTTCCATCGGTACTTCAACCTGATAGATCTCGTCTTCCATGTTGAGTGAGGAAATCCGCGATTCCAAGTTGGTCTTTACTTTGTTCTCGTAACCAGCGTAGGAGTGAATGACGTACCAATCACCGAGCTCGGTGCGCATCCGCTCACGGAATGCTTCGACCGGATCTAGATCCTCGTCGACGACATCGGAGTCAGGAAGGTCGACGTCAGCCTCGGCAGCATCACCTTCGGCCGCCTGTGCAGGATTATCCTCGGCTGCCTCGATAACGGGCTCCGCTTGCGCAGTTTGCGTTGCTTCGTCTGAAGCAGGATCGTCTGCTGGCGCCTCTTCGGCGACATCAAGCGACACAGCCTCGTCAACCAAACTGGCTGAGTCGGTGAACGTCAAAGCAGCACTCGACTCAGTGAACGTTGGCGCTGAATCCGACGATTCGGACCCGGCCGAATCGACCGACAGGTCGTCGGACGCGTTGGTCTCGGACACGGAACTCCTTGTGGTTGAACAAATTTCTCTGGTTGAACACAGTTCTGACGTGCGGCCGTGCAAATACAACTACGTTTGCGGCGCTAACCACCGAAGATGGCAAGTACGGCCTTCGCGAAAATGAAGTCCAGAACTGCCACGATCGCCGCAACAACCGCGACGAACGTAATAACCACGGTGGTGTAGGTGAGTAGTTCCTTGCGGGTCGGCCAGATCACCTTGCGGAGTTCTGCGACGACCTGTCGATAGAACAGACCCAAACGCGCGAAAAGACCCGGGCGCTCACCGTTACTCGAGCGGTCCGGAACGGATGTGTCGACTACGTCGCTCACACGTCCTCGCTAACGTCGTGCGATGCCAAGGCATCGCAGTTTCGAACCGGTCGGTCGACCGATCCGTACCGGCTTGAGCCGGGTCGAGCAGGGCCGGAGGGACTTGAACCCCCAACCGTCGGTGTTGGAGACCGGTGCTCTACCAATTGAGCTACGACCCTTCGGGACGCCTCTCACGTGAACACCACCTCTGGGCATGCTCGCGCAAGGGTGGACGTCCACCAGAAGTCCGAGTGTAGGGGACATCGGGGCCTCGACCCAAACTGTGGTCACCCGAGCGAGCCCCAAAACTCGCCCTCCGACGCTGATGCGCGAGACTAGGTCCATGACTGAACGCGCGCGCGTGTCCACCCGCATCGGATCCATTGCTGAATCAGCCACGTTGGCCGTCGACGCCAAAGCCAAGGCCCTCAAGGCCGCTGGCCGGCCGGTCATCGGTTTTGGTGCTGGCGAACCCGATTTCCCAACCCCCGATTACATCGTCGAAGCCGCCGTCGCGGCCTGCAGAGACCCAAAGTGGCATCGCTACACCCCCGCGGGCGGATTACCCGAGCTGAAAGAGGCAATCGCGGTTAAGACCCTGCGCGATTCGGGCTTTTCAACCAAGGCCGGCAACGTCCTAGTAACCAATGGCGGCAAGCAGGCGCTCTACAACACCTTCGCTGCCCTACTCGATCCCGGTGACGAGGCGATTCTGCCCGCCCCTTACTGGACGACCTACCCAGAGTCGATCCGGCTCGCTGGCGGAACTCCCGTAGAGATCCTCACTGACGAAACCACGGGCTACCGGGTCTCGGTTGATCAGCTCGACGCCGCCTACACGCCGCGAACCAAGCTTCTCGTTTTCGTATCGCCTTCAAACCCGACTGGTGCGGTCTATTCCCCCGCTGAGGTTGAGGCGATCGGCCGCTGGGCCGCTGACAAGGGGATTTGGGTTGTTACCGACGAAATCTACGAGCACCTCGTTTATGGCGATGCGGCATTCACCTCCATGCCGGCAGTGGTGCCCGAGATTGCTGATCGCTGCGTGATCGTTAACGGTGTGGCCAAGACGTATGCGATGACGGGTTGGCGGGTGGGCTGGATGATCGGTCCGGCCGACGTCATCAAGGCTGCTGGCAACCTCCAATCGCACTCAACGTCCAATGTCGCCAACGTCTCCCAGATCGCGGCACTTGCTGCAGTTTCTGGGAACTTGGACGCGGTGGCGGCAATGCGCACAGCATTCGACCGTCGGCGTCAGACGATCACCGGGATTCTCGACGCGATCGACGGAGTCACCTGCCCACTGCCCGAGGGCGCGTTCTACGTGTACCCATCGGTCAAGGGCGTGATCGGACGAACGATTCGGGGCCGTGAGGTCACTTCGTCTGCTGAATTGGCGGCGATCATCCTCGATGAGGTTGAGGTGGCAGTTGTACCCGGTGAGGCATTCGGCACGCCTGGCTACCTGCGACTTTCGTACGCACTCGGTGACGATGACATCGTTGAAGGCGCCAACCGCATCGCTCGTCTGCTGGGCGAAGGTTAGGTCCCGGCGCCACATCCTCGCGTCGAGCTTGGTCGAGATCTACAGCTCGCAGTTCACCAAAATCGGTTCGGGATCGATCGTGATTCCGAAAAGATTTTGCACGCCCCCTCGGATTTCTCTCGCTAAGGCAAGCACATCGTCCGCTGTTGCGTTACCGCGATTGGTTAGCGCCAGCGTGTGCTTCGAAGAGATTGCCGCCAGCTCATTGCCGTAACCACGTGCGAATCCCGCACGCTCGATCAGCCATGCGGCACTTGTCTTTACCTGGCCTGAACCGGCCGGATACCGCGGGGCATCGGCCGGTAGCAACTGCGCTGCTTGTTCATCGGTCAGAATCGGATTGGTGAAGAACGAGCCGGTGCTACGGGTATCAGGATCATTAGGGTCCAAGACCATGCCCTTGGTTCGGCGCACAGCCAGAACCGCCTGCCTAACCTCAGTTAATGGGCGACGGGAGCCAGCGTCGATTCCTAACTCACGCAACACATCTGCATAGGTGATGGGCGTAGATGTTGACGACAGAGACAACTGCATTGTCACGTCAAGGATGAGGAAACGCGATAGATCTTCGCGGAAAGCGCTCGTACGATAACCAAACGCACACTCTGCAGCCGCCAACGTCCGCTGCACCCGGTCAACCCGATCCCAAGCGCGAACTCGGGCAATAACATCACCAACCTGCTGGCCATAGGCGCCAACATTTTGGATCGGTGTTGCACCAACACATCCCGGAATCCCAGACAGCGCCTCAACCCCGGACCATTGCGACGCCACTGCATGGCCAACGAAGTCGTCCCACGGCTCGCCGGCGGCCGAAGTAACCCAAGCACCACCAATGGAATCAGCCTCAATGTTGATTCCGCGAGTTCGAATCAGCACAGCAGTGCCGTCAAAACCAGAATCCGCGATCACCACATTGCTACCGCCACCCATGATGAGCACCGGCTCACCGCGCTGATCGCAGTCCATAACTGTGGCGACGAGTAACTGCTCGTCCTCGGCAACAACAAGGCGACGCGCGAAACCCCCAACACCCAGGGTGGTGTAGTCGGCAAGAGCGGAAGTCACGTTGCGAGCCTACGGCTTTCTTAGGTCAGCCGTACGACCGCAGTCGCCCTGGCGAGAACCGTCACGCCCTCGCATTTCGCGGTGATATCAACGCGCACCGTGCCATCGTCGAGTTTGGCACCAACGATCCCGGTGATCTCAATGAGCGCGCCAACACCGTCATTTGGCACTACGACGGGACGGGTGAAGCGAACACCACAATCCACGACCGCACCCGGATCACCAACCCAATTCGTCACGAGTCGCTCGGCGCTAGCCATGGTGAACATGCCGTGGGCGATGACATCTGGCAGCCCGACCTCGAGTGCAAAGTCCTGATTCCAGTGGATCGGATTGAAGTCGCCCGACGCACCCGCGTAACGCACCAGGGTGGCCCGCTGAACCGGCACGCTGAGCGACGGGAGTTCGGTACCAACTTCAACCTCAGCCCAAGAAATTGATGTGCTCATACGTCCGCTCCTGCCGCGCGGGAAACAATGACCGCAGTCGCGGTAACTACATGTGCGCCGTCGGTGGTGACGATATCCGTGCGCGTGGTCACCATGTCGTTGCCGGCAGCAATTCGCAGATTCTCGATCGTCGCGGTGGCAACGAGTTGGTCACCAGCAGTTATCGGCCGACTGTATGTAAAGCGCTGCTCGCCGTGAACGACCCGGCTGTAATCAAGACCAAGATCTGGATCATTCACGACAGCGGAAGCCGCTAGGAACGACACGATGATGGCAAAAGTTGGAGGGGCGATGATGTCGCGATGGCCGAGTGCTTGCGCGGCAGACACATCGTGAAAGGCCGGATTATCGTCGCCGATTGCAGTGGCGAATTCACGAATCTTTTCTCGACCCACCTCGTAAGCCGGCGCTGGGGGATACGACTTTCCAACAAGCTCAAGATTGATCGCCATTGACTACATCCCGCCAATCTGGCCGCCGGTGACCGGGATAGTTACACCCGAAACATAATCAGAATCACTCGAGGCCAGGAATGCGTGCACCTTTGCGATGTCCTCGGGCTCACCGAGGCGGCCGAGCGCAATCAGTGATAGCGACTGCGCACGCAACTGCTCGGGGATTCCGTACGTGTCACCTTCGGTTTTTGCCTGCGTCAAACGGGTCTCGATAAAACCGGGTGCAACGGCATTAACGTTGATCCCGAAAGGACCCAACTCGCGGGCCAGAGTCTTGGTAACGGCAATCAAACCGCCCTTAGCTGCCGTGTAGTTGAACTGACCAGGATTGCCCATGAGCGCGGCAACGGACGAGGTGAAGACAATCTTTCGGTTGTACGCAGGCTTACCCGTCTGCGCGATCTCAGCCTTGGCCACTTCACGCATGTACGGCATTGCCGCGAGCGTCGTGTGATACGCGGTTCGCAGGTTGGCATCCATGACGAAGTCGAAGAGATCGTCGGCAAGACCATGGAACATTTTGTCTCGCGTAGTACCAGCGTTATTGATCAGAATGTCGACCTTGCCGAATTTGTCGGCAGTGTGACGAACAAGGGCGTGTGCCTGATCGAGATCAACCGTATTAGCGATCATCGCGCTTGCCTTACCGCCTGCCGCAGTGATCATCTCGACCGTTTCGGCGGCCGGATCCCCGTCGATGTCGTTAACGACGACCGCGGCCCCATCTCGGGCCAACCGCATGGCCGTCGCCCGGCCAATTCCTCGACCAGCGCCGGTAACAATCGCTACCCGGTCATTGAGAGCCGACATCACTGCCCTTTCATTCGTGTGCAGATCAGTCGACCCGCAGTTCGAAACTATCGCCTGACCTGACGCTAGTGCAGAAGGGGCAGCGGTGAACACCTGCACAGAAAATGCAAAACGGCCGCCCAATCCATGGGCGGCCGCGCAGGTGGATCTAACCCCTAGCGGGTTTCCTTGTGCACGGTGTGCGAATTGCAGCGCGGGCAGTGCTTATTCATCTCAAGACGATCTGGGTCATTACGACGGTTCTTCTTGGTGATGTAGTTGCGCTCTTTGCACTCCTGACACGCCAGGGTGATTTTGGGGCGAACGTCGCTCTTGGCCACGGGAGTGCCTTTCTTCGTTACGGGTAGTGCATTAACGGACTGTTCGAACTGTTCTTACACTTCGGTCTTACTTGTAGCGGAGGCCGGACTTGAACCGGCGACACAGCGATTATGAGCCGCTTGCTCTACCAGGCTGAGCTACCCCGCCGAGGTCCGGCACTTGAGGAAAAAGTTCCGGTATTACGAGCCCCCATACGGAATCGAACCGTAGACCTTCTCCTTACCATGGAGACGCTCTGCCGACTGAGCTATGGGGGCCTAAAGCGTTAGAAGGGTACCCGGTCAGACAACGTTCTTCCAAAACGGGATCCGATCCTGCCCCCGAACGGGCGTACAGAACTGGCTTCGCGCAGACTAAGAGTATGGCAACAACACAGGCGAAATGGACAGCGGACAGCATCCCGGACCAAACCGGTAAGACGATTTTGGTCACCGGAGCTAACTCTGGGCTCGGCTACGTGACCGCGCGCGAGTTGGCGCGACACGGAGCAACGGTTGTAATGGCCGTTCGTGATCTGGACCGAGGTGAACAAGCTCGCAGCCGAATGCTCGACGAGATCGCCGGTGAGGCACAGATCTCGGTCGTCCCACTCGACCTTGCCGACCTAGCCTCCGTCCGAGCACTCGTTGACGATCTCGAGGGGTCGCGACTCGATGTCCTGATCAACAATGCCGGCATCATGGCGATCCCCCGTCAACTAACGGTGGACGGGTTCGAGCGCCAGCTCGGTACGAATCACCTCGGCCATATGGCACTCACGTTGGGACTCCTACCGAACCTGCTTGCCACCGGGGGCACCAGCGCCACCACGCGCATCGTCACCGTGTCCAGTGGTGCGCACCGACTCGGCAAGATCAACCTCGACGATCTGATGGGCGTGCGCTCGTATTCCCCGTGGCGGGCCTATGGCCAAAGCAAACTTGCGAATCTGCTTTTCACCCTCGAACTTCAGCGTCGACTCGACGATATGCGAGCTCCCGTCAACGCGTACGCCGCGCACCCCGGATATGCCGATACCAACCTGCAAGCTGTCGGGCCAGCAATGCGCGGGGACAAGCGAGGCCAATCGATGATGTCGTGGGCCAACGACAAATTTGCTCAGCCGGCGACCATGGGCGCCCTACCAACGCTGTACGCAGCCACCCAGCCGGGCGTTCCTGCTGGCTCCTTCATCGGCCCTGACGGCTTCATGGAGCAGCGTGGCTACCCAACCGTAGTTACACCCAATTCGGCCGGTAGGGACGCGCAGATGGCCCGCGCGCTGTGGACTGCAAGTGAGGCCTTGATTGGCAGCACGTTCGAGCAGGCCGTGGCGGCCAGCGGAACCTCGTCGTAACGCGGAAAGTCGGTCCACGGCCGTGGGAACGGCAAAGGGACCCGACCATAAGTCGAGTCCCTTGACGTGGCGGGTCCAGGATTCGAACCTGGGAAGCTTTCGCGACGGATTTACAGTCCGCTCCCATTGGCCGCTCGGGCAACCCGCCATGCTGCACGAATGCAGCCTGTGAAGGATACAAGGTAGAAGACCGTGGATGAAATCGAGAGTCAAAGTCAGCACTTTGTGAGGCAGAATCGGCGATGATCTAACTTGCGAGTTCTTCGGGCTAACCCGACCTCACGTACTTCGTTCGAACCTCAACAGCACGGCACCTAAGGAGTTCCACTCGTGGCAGATAGCAGTTTCGACATAGTCAGCAAGGTCGATCGGCAAGAACTCGACAACGCTCTCAACCAGACGGCTAAAGAACTCGTCCAGCGTTTCGATTTCAAGGGCACCGACTCCACCATCGAGTGGAAAGGCGAACTAGGCGTTGAACTCACAGCCTCGACCGAGGAGCGGGTTGCCGCAGCACTCGACGTATTCAAGGACAAGTTGGTAAAGCGTCAGATTTCCTTGAAATCGTTGACTGCCAGCGATCCGCGCGCCTCAGGTAAGGAATACAAAATCTCCTGCACGTTCGCGGCCGGGATCAGCCAAGAACAGGCCAAGAAGCTCGGCAAGATCATCCGCGATGAAGGCCCCAAGTCTGTGAAAGCACAGGTTTTGGGCGAGGAACTGCGCGTCACGTCGAAGAGCCGAGACGATTTGCAGGAAGTTCAGAATCTAGTTCGCGGGGCAGACTTGGACTTCGCCATTCAATTCGTGAACTACCGCTAAACCGGCTTAGTCCGCCGACGGCACAACCTGCTCATCGAGCCCGGCACCCCAGGTTGATAGGGTGCCGCGCTCGATCAGCAGATCAGTTGGCCCCTGGCCTGCGAAGCGGTAGTCGGGGGACCACGCCAATGCATCAAAGGGGCATACGTCGATGCAGATACTGCAGAACATGCACGTCGAGAAGTCGATGGCGAAGCGGTCCAACACATTGACCTGACGATCTCGACCACGGGGTTCTGTCGCAGGCACGGTTTCCTTATGCCCCTCGATGTGAATACACCAGTCGGGGCACTCACGGGCGCAGAGCATGCAGACCGTGCACTTGTCTTCGATCAGAACGATCGAACCGCGAGACCGGCTAGGCGGCGTTGATGTTGACTTCGTCACGATAAAACCTGCGATTCACCCTCGTCTATCGACCATTCCGCGAGAACTCCAGGTGGCAATGACTTGCGTCGTGCACGTGGACGAGCGTTCACATCCGCCGGCTCGACCTCCCCAGGCCAGAGATGGTCGACGCGTGGAGTCAACGCGAAACTCTTCAGAAGCGGATGACCCTGAAAACCATTCGGCAGCAACAGATGTTCAGGATTTGGATGACCATCGAACGTGAGTCCAAACATCTCCGCAGTCTCACGTTCATGCCAGTTAGAACCGGGGTAGATCGACGTCAGCGTCGGCAGTGACGCACCCGCCGCCACGTGCGCACGAATCATCACTCCATTCACCACCGCAGGAGAACAGACGTGCAGCACCACATCGAGCTCATCACCATGGACGTACGTGGTTAGAAAATCGAAGTACGTAAGCCCCGCATCGCGAACGACGGACGCAGCCGAATGCCAATTGGTGACGTCTACGTCAACAACGCTGCTGCTCTGCCCGATGACGTCAAGACATCGAACATCGCATACCCGAAACGGCGAAAGTGCGGCAATCACAGCCGACATCTGTGCAGGTGAACTCCCTGCGGAGACGGTCATGTGACTGTGTCCTTACCGGCGTCCAGTAGAGAAAGGCCGTGTAACAGTGCCTCTGGCCGGGGTGGACAGCCTGGAACATAAACATCAACGGGAATGAGTTCACCGATGCCTTTGACGACCGAATACGAATCCCAGTAAGGCCCGCCGCTTGCGGTGCAGGCCCCAAAAGACATCACCTTGGTTCCGGCGGGCATCTCGTTGAACATCTTCGTCACCAGCGGGGCAATCTTCGTCGTGCACGTGCCGGAGACAACGAGCACGGAAACCGCACCCAGATCGGCAACCGGGCCGTCCGCCGGACGCGATGACGAACCCCAACGCTCAAGGGCACTTGCGTACTCGATAGAGCAACAGGCAAGCCCGGCATTAACCACCGTGACGACATACGTGCGGTCGTGCTTAATCGTGAGGTACTCAACAGGTGGGGTCGCGCGAACCGTAACACCGGGGATACCGAGGTCAACAACGTCGGACATGTGCCAACCACCTTCCGCGATTTCGCGACCCTCTTGTGAGTCCGCAGTTCCATCGCGTACCCACGAACTGACTCGTGCCACCACAGCCTAGTGACTTGCATTGTCCGATCCGAACCAGCCTTCGAACAGAATCCTCAACAACTAGGCGGGCCGATTCACACCTGCCTATCTGACAGCGTACGGTCATGACATGAGCACCCGGGCCGCGCACAACGAGGTTGCTGCCCAACATCGCCTTGGGTTGATCTTCGGCGTCAGCGCATACAGTTTATGGGGCCTCTTCCCCCTTTACTGGTCCAGATTGGAACCGGCGACTCCACTTGAGATTCTGTGCGATCGATTCGTTTGGTCACTTGTCTTTCTCATTATCTTGATGACGGTGACACGAACGTGGTCACGATTGCGCCCCGTTTTAACTGATCGGCGATCAATGGTTTTACTTGCCGTTGCTAGCGTTTTGATTGGGATCAACTGGGGTTTGTACATCTGGGCTGTCACCAACCAGCACGTCGTCGAAGGCGCTCTCGGCTACTTCATCAATCCCCTTGTGTTGGTGGTCGTTGGAACAGTGTTCCTCGGAGAAAAGCTACGCAAACTTCAGTGGGTGGCCGTCGGATTGGCTGTGCTGGCCGTTTTCGTGACAACGATTGGCTACGGACGATTGCCCTGGATCGCCTTGATTTTGGCGTTCTCATTCGCTGGCTACGGTGTGATTAAGAAGGTCGCCGACATTGATCCGATTGCTAGCCTGACAATCGAGACCACATATGCCACGCCGCTGTGCCTCGGTTACCTGATCTGGCTCGCTTCGTCTAACTCCCTGGTGTTCGGTCACTCGTCCACCAGGGAGACACTGCTCCTGGCCGGTGCCGGCGTGGTGACAGCAATTCCCCTTTTACTTTTCAGTGGGGCGGCCATCCGAATCCCACTCTCGACGATGGGCCTCTTGCAGTATCTGACGCCAAGCATCCAATTCTTCTTAGGCATATTCCTGATGAATGAGCACATGTCACCGGTACTCCTGACCGGGTTCCTGATCGTTTGGGCGGCGCTGGCGCTTTTCACGTTCGACAGCCTGCGCAATGGCCAGCGCAATCGTTCCATCCGCAACGCACCATCGATTGCCGACGACGTCGAGGCGCCAATCTAAAGTCCGCTAGCAACCACAGCTAGCTGCTTCGGTCTACCACCACATCGCACATCATCGACAACGCCTCTGTTGGCGGACCGGAAGGCAATGCCGCGAGCTCTGAGCGCGCATCCTGCGCCCACTCAATCAGGACGCCGCGAGCCTGAACCATCGCCTGCGATCCCCGCAGTAGAGACAGCGCTTCTCCATGCACATCGTCGTCGACGATCGGCCCAGCCACTAATTCGCGCAAGCGTGCATCCGCCGGATCTGTTCCCGCCAGCGCGAATAGGACAGGTAGGGTGCGGATGCCCTCGCGAAGGTCTGTCCCTGGCGTCTTACCCGAATCAGTGGATTCACTGGCGATATCGAGCAAGTCATCGGAAAGCTGGAACGCGACGCCAAACTTCTCACCATACGAAGAAATCGCAGTCGCAATCTCCGAGGGTGCACCTGAGGTCATGGCACCCATACGTCCCGCCGCGGCAATCAGCGAACCGGTCTTGCCCGCTAGTACATCGAGATGGTGGGCAATGGGGTCCTCACCTTCAGCCGGGCCGACCGTTTCGCGAATCTGCCCAGTACAGAGTCGCTCAAAGGTGCGCGCTTGAAGGCGAACGATGTCGGTGCCTAGGTCCGCTGCAATATCTGCCGCTCGCGCGAACAGGAAGTCGCCTGTGAGGATCGCTACGGTGTTGTCCCATCGCGCGTTTGCAGAGGGCGCACCTCGGCGCAGCGGAGCCTCGTCCATCACATCATCGTGATAGAGCGTCGCTAGATGAGTTAACTCAGCGACCACAGCACCGGGAACGTTACCGGGCGCCGAAGAATCACCATACTGAGCAGCAACCAGTGCCAGGAGCGGACGAAAGCGCTTTCCCCCAGCATTGATCAAATGTTGCGAGGTCTCTGTAACGAATGGGTAGTCGCTACGGACCGCCGCAATGAGGGCGAGCTCGACATCATCTAGACCCTGTCGAAGATCATGTGCGAGAGCAGGATCTACATCAGAAAGCCCAAAGGGGAGGCTATCGCTCATGACGATCTTCTCTCCCTGCCTCGACTATCGGATGAACAAGCCAGCCTGATTCGCCAGATCCAAAATGAGCTGGGGAACCAAACCGATAACCAGAGTCAACGCGACGCTGATCGTGATAGCCAACGTCGTAAAGCCACTCGGTACTGCAACGCTAACGCTGTCGTCCGCAGTTGGCTCGTTAAAGAACATGAGGACAATGACGCGGACGTAGAAGAAGGCAGCTACGGCGCTGGCAACCAGACCGATGACGACCACGGGGGTTGCACCACCCGCAATACCGGCAGTGAACACCGCGAACTTACCGGTGAAGCCCGAGGTGAGTGGAATACCTGCAAAAGCCAACAGGAACAGGGCAAATGAGCTGGCGACGATCGGTGCTTTACGACCCAAACCAGCCCACTGTGATAGATGCGATGCCTCGCCCGTGCTGTCACGCACTAGCGTCACGATGGCGAATGCACCGATCGTTGCTATGCCGTAGGCCACGAGGTACACCATGGTGCCGGTAAGGCCCGCCTGGTTCGTTGCGATAACGCCCACCAGCATGAAGCCGGCCTGAGCGATGGACGAGTAGGCAAGCATGCGCTTGATATCAGTCTGCGTAAGTGCGAATAGAGTTCCGACAATCATGGTGAGCGCCGCTATGACGTACATCATGGGACGCCAGTCCCAGCGGATACCACCGAGTGCGACATACAGGATGCGCATCAGCGCACCGAACGCGGCGATCTTTGTGCAGGCCGCCATGAATCCGGTGATTGGAGTGGGTGAGCCTTGATACACGTCCGGTGTCCATTGATGGAACGGCACCGCACCGATCTTGAAGAGCAGTCCAACACTGACAAGTGCAGTCGCAGTGATAACCAGCAGCATCGATCCAGCATTGGCAGTAAGCGCATCAGAAATGGCTGACAGATCAACTGACCCGGCGTACCCGTAGAACAATGCTGTGCCGTACAAGAAGAACGCGGACGAGAATGCGCCCAGCACGAAGTACTTCAACGCTGCTTCCTGTGAGAGCAGTCGACGTCGACGAGCCAGCCCAGCCATGATGTAGAGCGGAAGAGACAGTACCTCGAGCGCAACGAACATGGTCAGCAGATCAGCCGATGCTGGAAATAGCAGCATTCCGCCAACACTGAACAAGAAGAGCGGCCAAACCTCAGTTTGCAACCACCCAAGCCGGGTGAATGCAATCTCATCTGCCGAACCAGGCAGAGCGGACGCACGCGGCGCAAACGCATCACCGAGTGGATCAACCTGGCGTTCAGCCATGACCAGAGCCGCAATGAAAGCCAAGACCAGAATCGAACCCTGCATAAACAGGGTCGGGCCGTCGATCGCAACCGAGCCCATGGCTGCGATGTGTTGGGTGCCACGGATCATGACCACAGCCGCGAAGGCAGCCGCCAAGCTTGCGAAGACGAGGACAAGTTGAATAGTCCGGCGAGCTTCACGCGGTGCGAACGCTTCCACCAAAAGCGAAAGGACAGCCACACCGAAGATGATGAGCATCGGAGCCAATTGCCCGTACTCAATTGTCGGCACCTCAAAGGACGCAGCGGCAAGCAGTGAACTCATGGCTGTGTCCCTTCAGCGACAGGAGCAACTTCTGGGGCAGGATCCGTCGCGTCCACCGCGTGCATTACCCGATCAATCGCCGGGTTAATCACGTCGAGTACAGGTTGTGGGTAAAACCCGAGAACAATGATGATCGCGAGGATCGGGGCGATCGCAAGGACTTCACGGCCGCGCAGATCTGAAACCCGCTCACTGACCGCCTCTGGGGTCGGCCCCGTCATCGTCCGTTGGTACATGAGCAAGACGTAGAGCGCCGCCAACACGATGCCGAGGGTGGCCACTACACCGATCCAGCGATAACGCTCGAAAGTACCCATCAGCACGAGGAACTCGGAAACGAAGGATGACAAACCGGGCAGCGCCAAGGACGAAAGGCCCGCGACCAAGAAGGTGCCGGCCAAGATCGGCGCCACCTTCTGAACTCCACCAAAGTCCTCGATCAAACGTGAACCACGACGACTAATCAAGAAACCAGCAATCAGGAACAACGCTGCGGTGCTGAAGCCGTGGTTGACCATGTACAGAGCCGACCCGCTCTGACCACGCGTCGTCATTACGAAGATGCCGAGCGCAATGAATCCAAAGTGACTCACCGAGGTGTAGGCGATCAGTCGCTTGATATCGCTTTGACCTATAGCCACCAGCGCGCCGTAAATGATGCCCACTACCGCCAGCGCAATGACCACCGGTGTCGCCCAGCGAGATGCGTCCGGGAACAACTCGAGGCAGTAGCGGAGCATTCCGAAGGTTCCAACTTTGTCGAGCACGCCCACTAGGAGAACTGCGGTACCAGGGGTGGACTCTGCGGCTGCATCGGGAAGCCAGGTGTGGAAGGGGACGAGTGGGGCCTTGATTGCGAAGGCAATAAAGAAGCCGAGGAACAACCACTTTTGTGTATCGGAATCAATGCTCAGGTTTGCCAATGTCGTGAAATCAAACGTTCCGGTTCCCGTAATTCGCGCCGACACGACGTAAAGGCCGATCAGCGAACCGAGCATGAGCAGGCCGCCGAAGAGCGAGTACAGCAGGAACTTCACTGCGGCGTAGTTACGCCGCGGACCACCGTAGCGGCCGATCAGGAAGTAGACCGGAACCAGCATTGCTTCGAAGAACACGTAGAACAAAAACAAGTCGGTAGCAGCGAAGACGCCAACAATCGCGGCCTCGAGGACCAGCATTAGAGCGACGTAGCCACGAACCGACCCTTGCGAGCCGTCGACATCGTTCCAACCCGCGAGCATCACGACAGGGACGAGGGTTGCGGCCATCGCAATGAGAACGAGTGCGATTCCGTCCACACCTAGCGAGAAATTGACCCCGAACGCGGGGATCCATGACACCGAATAGGCGAACTGGAAGTCAGCTGCCTGCGCAACAACGAATGCGAGCGCCATACCCACCGTGAGTGCGAACACGACGAGTGAGACGAGGAGCCCGACCTGCTTTGCCAAGGTAGGTGAGCCCTTCGGCAGCAGCATCACAAGTGCGGCTCCGAGGAGAGGAACCACTAGAAGGGCCAGAAGCCATGGGAACGTAGACATGGTTACAGCCTCACCAGCACTAGAGCAGCAATGACCAGAGCGGCGCCACCGAGCATCGTCAAGGCATACGAACGAGCAAAGCCGTTCTGGGTACGACGCGCTCTACCGGAGAGCCCGCCAATAAGTGCCGCAGTGCCGTTAACCGCGCCATCGACAACCCTGTTGTCGAACCAGACTAGGAACCTAGTGAGGTACTGGCCGGGACGCATAAATACCGCTTCGTTCACCGCATCGCCGTAAAGATCCGCGCGCGCTGCCTGCGTCAACAGACTGCCAACAGGAGCGACCTCAGGAACAGGTCGACGTGCATACAGCACGTAGCCCAGCGCCGCAGAAACAACGACGATAGCTAGCGTTCCGTACTGCAGGATGTTGACATTGAAGCCCAGCACCGGCTCTTCAAATCCGACAACGGGCTCAAGCCAATTGACAATCCAGTTGTCATGCAGCAGCAGGAATCCACTGACTGCCGACAGCACTGCAAGGATAGAAACAGGGACCATCATCATCGCTGGGGATTCGTGAGGATGTGCATCGTCCGGCCAACGCGCCTTGCCCAAGAAGGTCATTGCAACCAGACGCGTCATGTAGAACGCAGTGATCGCGGCACCAACCAACGTCACCAAACCAACCAGGGTGCTGTGTGCAAAGGCTGCCTCGATGATCTTGTCCTTGGAGTAGAAGCCCGCGAAAGGCGGTATACCCAAGATGGCTAGGTAGCCGGCAAAGAAGGTGATGGTGGTAACGACCATGACCGTACGAAGTGCACCGAAGCGCCTCATGTTGACCTGGTCGTTCATTCCATGCATTACCGAGCCCGCGCCAAGGAACATCGTCGCCTTGAAGAACCCGTGGGTCAGCAGGTGGAAGATCGCAAACACATAGCCGATCGGGCCGAGGCCCGCAGCCAAGATCATGTATCCGATCTGGCTCATGGTTGATCCGGCGAGCGCCTTCTTGATGTCGTCCTTCGCGCAACCGATGATCGCACCCATGATCAGAGTGATCGCACCAATGACGATCACGGCAGTTTGGGCCGTAGGCGCAGCGTTGAAGATGGCACTTGATCGAGCGATCAGGTAGACACCAGCGGTCACCATGGTGGCGGCGTGGATCAGGGCCGAAACAGGGGTCGGGCCTTCCATTGCGTCAAGCAGCCACGACTGGAGTGGGAACTGAGCGGACTTACCACACGCCGCGAGCAGCAATGCAAGACCGATGAGCGTCAGCGACGTTTGATTAGCTTTGGGCGCATTTGCAAATACACCCTCGAACGTGACAGATCCGAATGTGACGAACATCAGCATGACGGCCACGGACAGTCCGATATCGCCAACGCGGTTTACAACGAACGCCTTCTTAGCCGCAACTGCAGCCGTCTCCTTGTAGAACCAGAAGCCGATCAGAAGGTACGACGCTAGACCAACGCCTTCCCAACCGACGTAAAGCAGCAAATAGTTGTCAGCCAATACGAGCAGCAGCATCGAGGCTACGAAGAGGTTGAGGTAGCCAAAAAATCGGCGGCGCTCATGGTCGTGGCTCATGTAGCCGACCGAGTAAATGTGGATCAGAGTTCCCACGCCGGTGATCAGAAGTACGAACACCATCGACAGTTGGTCTATGCGCAGATCGAATGGAACTTGGAAGCTACCAACCGAAATCCACTGGAAAAGATGCTGGGTGAAGGCTCGATTTCCGCCGCTTTCCTGACGCATCGCCAGGAAGAGTGAAACAGCAATTGCGAAGGAGCCCGCAGACATGAGCACGCCGACCCAGTGACCCCACGCATTCGTACGGCGACCCAGCAGAAGCAAGATCGCAGCACCGAGTAATGGCAATGCGATGAGCAGCCAGATCTGCGTGAAACTACCGGTGGCAGCTCTAGCGGAGATCTCCCCTGCCGCTGGCGCTAAGGCGCCTGAGAACGGTGACACGTTTACAGACCCCTTAGTACTTCAGCAGATTGGCTTCGTCGACCGAAGCCGAACGGCGGGTACGGAAAATAGTCATGATGATCGCCAGACCCACAACAACCTCGGCGGCCGCGACAACCATTACGAAGAACGCGATGACCTGACCATCCAAATTGCCGTTGATGCGAGCGAATGAGACGAAGGCCAGATTGCACGCGTTGAGCATCAACTCGACGCACATGAACATGACGATGGCGTTGCGACGCACCAGCACACCGACGGCGCCAAGGCTGAACAGAATTGCCGACAGGTACAGGTAATTGGCCGGATTCACGATTCGTCCTCCTGCGTAACAGGGATGATTGCCCCGCCCGCGGCGAGAGTGTTAACGCGAAGCGTGTCTTGGTGATCGACGCCAACGGCCGCGCTCACACCGCGAAGCGGTTCGGGAACCGAACGATCAGTGGGCTGTCCGTCGGGAAGAAGTGCAGGTGTGCCCACCGCATTGTGGAGTGCATAGACACCGGGGCCGGGAAGGTTTTGTGGTTCACCGGAACGAACTCGGTCTTGGGACTGCTCACGCTGAGTCTTACGTGGGGTATGACGCTCACGATGCGCGAGCATCATGGCACCGAGAGCCGCGGTGATCAGCAGAGCTGAGGTGACTTCGAACGCCAAGAGGTAGCGATCGAAAATCAGGTGAGCGATGCCCTGGACATTGCCACCATCAACCGCGTTGGCCCCGTCGATACCGACGGCCAGATTTACCGACACGTTTCCAATTGCTGCAAACAACAGCACCCCGAAGCCGAGCGACAACAAGATCGCCGCAATTCGTTGGCCTTTAAGGGTTTCAACAAGTGATTCAGTGCTGTCGACGCCGACAAGCATGAGGACGAATAGAAAGAGCATCATGACGGCGCCCGTGTATACGACGATTTGAGCCATGCCCAAGAACGGCGCACCCAGGCTCACATACAGAACCGCCAACGAAATCATCGTGGTAGCAATGAATAAGGCGCTGTGAACGGCTCGTCGCGATACCAGCATTCCGACTGCGCCAATGACAGCCACTAGCGCACAGATCCAAAACACGATTTGCTCACCGGTGTTACCCGATTGATCGATCGACGCGATCAAACCGCTCATGTGATGACCTCTTCATCGAGATCCTTGGCATTCCAAGTACCGAGTCGACGAGCTTCAGCTTCACCAGACTGAACGGCAGCTGCGCCAAGAACGTTGCCCAGGTAGTAATCGGTCTCCGTTGTGCCGGGGTACATCTGGTGCGGCGGAGGAGCCATTCCTGCAAGCAGCGGTCCGAGGAGGTCATCCTTTTCGTAAATCAATTTTTCGCGCGAGTCATCAGCGAGTTCGTACTCATTTGTCATCGTGAGGGCGCGAGTTGGACATGCCTCGATGCACAGGCCACACATGATGCAGCGCAGGTAATTGATCTGGTAGACGCGACCGTAACGCTCACCAGGGCTGAATCGCTCTTCGTCAGTATTCGGTGCACCCTCAACGAAAATCGCATCCGCCGGGCAGGCCCACGCACACAGTTCACAGCCAATGCATTTCTCAAGACCGTCCGGGTGACGGTTGAGCTGATGGCGACCGTGGAACCGAGGCTGCGTTGGAGTCTTCTCCTCGGGATAGAACTCTGTGTTCGGCTTCTTGAACATCTGCCTAAACGACACTGCAAAACCGCGGAAGAACCGCCGCTCGTCACTCATTGCGGTCTCCTTCTAGATCATTTCCAGTGGCTTCCAAAGCTGCTGATTCAACGACCGTTGCTGGAACGGTCTGCGGTGCACGTCGCGTGTAGGTGAATTCCTGTCCCGGCAGCGGTGGGACTGGGTAGCCGCCGGCGTACGGATCAAACGTCGGTTCCACTGCCTCTTCCTCCGGCTGGCGACGTAGATCTAGCAGGAACGCAATGGCTGCGATGGCGAACAGGATGACGCCAAGCCAGATCAACGTGGTACGCAGATCCGTACCGTACTCATTGCGAATTCCGCGCCAAGCCGAGACAAGCAGGATCCACACGATGGAGATCGGGATCAGGACCTTCCACCCAAAGCGCATGAATTGGTCATAGCGCAGGCGAGGAAGGGTTCCGCGCAGCCATACGAACACGAAGAGCATGACGATGATCTTCGCGAGGAACCACAGGATCGGCCACCAACCGTCGTTTGCCCCAGGCCAGATCGTAGAGATCGGCGCAGGAGCACGCCAGCCGCCGAGGAACAACGTGATCGCAACTGCCGAAACGTTAATCATGTTGACGTACTCGGCAAGGAAGAACATCGCCCACCGAAGACCCGAGTACTCGGTGTGGAAACCCGCCACCAGCTCGCCTTCGGCCTCGGGCAGGTCGAAGGGGGCACGGTTGGTTTCACCAACCATGGAAATCAGGTAGATGACGAATGATGGAAGCAGCAGAACTGCGTACCACCAGTCCGTCTGACCGGCGACAATTTGTGAGGTGGACATCGAACCGGCGTAGAGGAACACGGCTACGAACGAGAGCCCCATGGCAATTTCGTACGAGACCATCTGCGCACTCGATCGCAACCCACCGAGCAGTGAGTACGTCGAACCACTCGACCAACCAGCAAGCACGATTCCGTAGATACCGATTGACGCGATCGCCAGGATGTACAGAGTTGAGACAGAGAAGTCCGTCAGCTGGAGCGGAGTAGATACCCCGAAGACGCTAACGACTGGGCCGAGCGGGATCACGGCGAAGACCAGCATTGCAGCTGCTGCGGCGATCATCGGCGCTAGGAGGTAGACAATCTTGTCGGCATTTGCCGGCGTGATGCCTTCCTTCAACGCCAGTTTGATTCCGTCAGCCAGTGGCACGAGAAGACCAAAAGGTCCGGCACGGTTCGGGCCAACGCGCTGCTGCATCCGGGCAACGACGCGACGTTCAAACCACGTCGTGAACAGCGTGAGCAAAATCAATGCAACGAAAAGGACGAGCGCTTTGAGAATGACGAGCCACAGCGGATCGTGACCAAATAGAGCTAGATCGCCATAGGAAGGCGTAGTCGTGTTCACGCAGCACCTCCGCTGATGTTCACTACATCGCCCTGACCCACGCCGAGTTCAGAACGTAAGTACGAGCCATCGGAATTCGTCGGAAGCCAGATCACATCGTCAGGCATTTCGGTGACCGTTACTGGGAGTTCGATCGATCCACCATTAGTCGAGACCACCACAAACTCGGTGGCACCCACGGCCTCGGCAGTGGCCCGCGATAGTCGAGCCACCACTGGCCGGGCCGTCGCTGCCAAATAAGGATCACCCTCTTGCAGAACTCCACGATCGAGCAGAGGCCGCCATGTAGAAACGGTTGCCTGTCCTGATTCCAGCGATACGCTCTCGGCAAGATCCACAGTCTTCATCTCTGCCTGACCGCCTGACCAAGGACCGATTCGGCGGATCTCGGCACGTATCGAGGCAATCTCCCCGCGACCGAACTCGACGCCTAATTCCGTCGCGATCATGGCGAGCACCCGGGAGTCCGACATCGTCAAGGCATCGCGGAGAACCTGGCCGAAGGTCTGCGTGCGTCCTTCCCAGTTTGTGAATGCACCCGCCTTTTCGGCCGCGGCCGCAATGGGAAGAACCACGTCCGCGCGCTCTGTCACATCTGAATGACGCTGCTCAAGTGAGACGACGAATGGAACGGAATCCACCGCGCCGAGGAACAAAGCGGGCTCGGCTAGATCGCCGGCTTCAACACCTGCAATGAGCAGTGCTGTGATCGAACGCTCCACCTTGGTCGGATCCGCCGCCGCTGCGATGGCCGCATTGTCCGCGTGGACACTGGAAACGACATCCGTTAGCGAAAGACCGAGCTCAGGAAGCTGATCAACCTCAATCCCCCACTCACCGGCAACCTGAACACGAGCCTGATCGTTGTCGATCGGACGTCCACCTGGCAGGAGCCCGGCAAGTGCACCGGAATCAAGTGCACCGCGCTCACCAGCGCGACGTGGGATCCAAGCGATACGAGCGCCCGTCGTGGCAGCGAGATCGGCAACTGCAGTGAGCAGCCCGCCAGTTTCAGCTGCGCGTTCACCAACGAGGATCACTGCGCCTGACTCACGAAGCAGGCGTGCGGTTTCAGCAGCCTCATTGAGTGCGGTGTTATTCGTCAGAGATGAGACCACCGACGTCGCGTCACCGGGGGCGGCCTGAATGAGCGTGCCATTCAGCTTGGCCAGACCCGAAGACGAGAATGGCGCAATCGCCGCAACCCGCATCCCCGCGCGGATGCCCTTGCGCAGACGCAGGAAGACAATCGGAGACTCATCTTCAGGCTCGACATCGACGAGCAAGACGATCGGCGCCTTCTCAAGATCAGCATAGGTCGGACCATCAAGGCGACCAGCAACATGGGCAGCGAGGAAGTCCGCTTCCTCTGCACTTGACGCTCGTGCGCGGAAGTCGATGTTGTCAGTGCCAAGAACGGCTCGAGCAAACTTCGAATACGAGTACGCATCTTCAACGGTCAGACGGCCACCGGTGAAAACCGCAGCACGTGAGCCCGTGCCCTTAAGACCGGCAGCAGCGAGGGCGATCGCCTCCGGCCACGATGCGATGACAAGTTCGCCTGACTCATCGCGAACTAGTGGATGCTCGATGCGACCGTCCGCTTGATACCCAAATGCGAACCGGCCCTTGTCGCAGTTCCACTCTTCGTTGACCTCAGGGTTGTCCCAAGCCTGACGACGCAGAACCGTCGAACGACGAACATCGGTGCGCAAACCGCACCCGGACGCGCAGTGCTCGCAGATCGTTGGGGTCGAAACGAGATCAAATGGGCGTGACCGGAACCGATACTTAGCACTCGTCAACGCACCGACCGGGCAGATCTGCACGGTATTACCGGAGAAGTACGAATCGAATGGCGTGTCATCACCGATACCGACCTGCTGATTTGCACCACGCTCGAGCAAGTCAATGAATGGATCACCGGCGATCTGCTCAGCGAATCGAGTACAGCGAGCACACGACACGCAACGCTCCCGATCGAGAAGGATCTGCGCCGAAACGTTGATGGGCTTGGGGAATGTGCGCTTAACTCCATCAAATCGAGTCTCACCGCGGCCATTGGCCATGGCCTGATTTTGCAGCGGACATTCACCACCCTTGTCACAGATGGGGCAGTCAAGCGGGTGATTGATCAGGAGGAACTCCATCACACCCTTCTGCGCTTGGTCAGCAATCTCCGAGGTCAGCTGTGTGCGAATCTTCATGCCCTCGTTAACTGTGATGGCACACGCAGGCTGCGGCTTTGGCTGGCCCTCAATTTCAATCAGGCACATACGACAGGCTGCTACCGGATCAAGCAGCGGGTGATCGCAGAACCGTGGCACGGCAATACCGAGTTGTTCGGCAGCGCGGATAACAAGCGTGCCCTTAGGCACGTTGATCTCAATGCCATCAATACTGACGTTTACTCCGTCAGTTGGCTGGGTCGCGGGAGCCGCCGCACCCGGGGTTGTGACAGTCATCAGGCCATCGCTCCGGTGAATACGGTCGACGCGACCGGGTCAAAGAGTTGATCCGCCGGTGTGTGGGTTCCGGCAAGGAACTCATCGCGGAAGTAGCGAAGCGCAGGTGCGTAGGGTGTCGCTGCTGCATCACCGAGTGCACAGAACGAGCGGCCGGCAATCTGCTTGCAGATCTCGTCAACCTTCTCAATATCTGTCTCGGCGGCGGTGCCATGCTCAAACCGTTCGAGAATTTGATCGAGCCAGAACGTACCTTCACGACATGGGGTGCACTTACCGCACGATTCATGCTTGTAAAAGTGAATCCACCGACTGATGGCGCGAACGACGCTGGTTGTTTCATCGAAGACCATCGGCGTGCCCGTACCCAACATGGTGCCGAGGGCGGCCATGTCTTCGTACGTCAGAGGGGTGTCGAGATGCTCGGGCATGAGCATCGGGACGGACGATCCGCCGGGGATCCAGAACTTGAGCTCGTGACCCTTGCGAACACCGCCTGCGTACTCGAGCAGTTCGCGCATCGTCGTGCCAAGCGGTGCCTCGTAAATTCCGGGTCGCTCAACATGTCCAGAAACCGCAAAAAGCTTGAAGCCAGGGCTCTTTTCGGTCCCAAACTGCTTGAACCAGTCGGCACCGTTGCGGACGATCGTCGGGATATTGGCAATCGTCTCAACGTTATTGATGACGGTGGGCGAGGCATACAGCCCGGCGACAGCAGGGAAGGGCGGCTTCAACCGTGGTTGGCCGCGACGTCCCTCGAGTGAATCGAGAAGGGCCGTCTCTTCACCGCAGATGTAGGCACCAGCGCCGGCGTGCACAACCATTTCGAGATCGAATCCAGAACCCTGGATGTTCTTACCGAGGAGACCGGCCGCATATGCCTCCCGAGCCGCAGCCGCGACTCGACGAATAACGTGCGGGACCTCGCCGCGGATGTAGATGAACGCATGGTTCGCGCGGATGGCGTACGACGCCAGGATGCAGCCTTCGATGAGAGCATGTGGATTGGCCATCATGAGCGGGATATCTTTACAGGCACCCGGCTCTGACTCGTCGGCGTTAACCACGAGGTAGTGCGGTTTACCGTCGTTCTGAGGAACGAATGACCACTTCATTCCAGTCGGGAAGCCGGCCCCACCACGGCCGCGCAACCCTGAATCCTTGACGAGAGTAATGACATCGTCCGGGTTGGCATTGAGCGTGACAGCAACCATGTCGTAGCCACCGTGGCGACGGTAACCGGTAAGGGTGTGCGAGTCCTCGTCGTCCCAGTGAGCGGTGAGGATGGGAGTTAATGCCATGGATCAGCCCTCCGTCTTTGCTGATGCAAGTGGTGACTGGGCCGGGCCAGCGGGAGCAGTCATGCCATGCGCCTTGGCGTAATCCAGACCAGCACACATGCGGGCATCCTTACCGCCCTCGTTCGCAAGACCGTCATCGAAGCCGGCCAGCGAACGCTCGATCTCCTGGAAGGTGCCGATGCGTGGTCCGCGCGTAGACATGACTGGCTCACCGGCGCGCAATTTCTCAACCACCTCGACGGCTCGTGGAACATCCATATCGTCCAAGAATTCCCAGTTCGCGGTCATCACCGGCGCATGTGTACATGCAGCCTGACATTCAATGCGCTCCAACGAAATCGCACCATCAGCAGTGACTTCGTCGTGACCAACGCCAAGACGCTCTGAAAGAGCGTTCCAGATTGCGTCGCCACCAAGAACTGCGCACAGAGTGTTGGTGCAAACACCGACGTGGTAGCGGCCAACCTTGTGTCGCTTGTACATCGTGTAGAACGTGGCAACGCCCGCAACCTCAGCGGTCGTCAACCCGAGAACGTCGGCGCACAGCGCGATGCCATCCGCGGTAACGGTGCCTTGTTCAGACTGCACAAGGTGGAGCAGTGGCAATAGCGCGGAACGGCTGTCCGGATAGCGGGCCGCAAGCTCACGCGCATCAGCAATTGTTTGGTCAGTCAACGACATGGCTATCGATCCACCCCACCCATAACTGGGTCAATCGAGGCAACTGCGCCGATGACGTCAGCGACCTGGCCACCCTCACACATTGCTGCGGTCGCCTGAAGATTATTGAAAGACGGATCGCGGAAGTGCACGCGGTAGGGGCGCGTCCCACCGTCGCTGACGATGTGAACTCCGAGTTCGCCGCGCGGGGCTTCGATCGTTGAGTACACCTGGCCCGCGGGAACGTGGAAACCTTCGGTGACAATCTTGAAGTGGTGGATCAGCGCTTCCATCGATTCGCCCATGATGTGACGGATGTGCTCGAGCGAATTACCCATGCCATCACCACCGATGGACAACTGAGCCGGCCAGGCAATCTTCTTGTCGGCCACCATCACTGGACCTGGTTCGAGCATGTCTAGTGCTTGCTCGACGATTCGAATCGACTGATTCAACTCTTCAAGTCGCACCAGGAACCGGCCGTAGACATCGCAGCTATCTGCAGTCGGAACATCGAAGTCGAACTTTTCGTAGCCGAAGTATGGCTGCGCCTTGCGAACGTCATACGGCAGACCAGCGGCGCGTAGCACCGGGCCGGTAACTCCCAGAGCCATACAACCGGCCAAGTCTAGGTATCCGACACCTGAGGTGCGGTCTTTCCAAATCCCATTGTCAACAAGGAGCTGCGGTACGCCATCGAGTTGATTGGGAAGCTTGCGCATGACCTCACGGATCTTGGCAACACCACCCTCAGGAATGTCTTGGGCCACACCACCGGGACGGATGAACGCGTGGTTCATACGAAGCCCGGTGATCATCTCGAGCAGATCGAGGACAAGTTCGCGATCACGGAAGCCATTGGTCATGGCCGTCAGAGCGCCCATCTCAAATCCACCAGTAGCCAGACACACAAGGTGTGACTGAATTCGGTTGAGCTCAAGGGTGATGATGCGAACAAGCTGCGCACGTTCAGGAATGTCGTCAACGATGCCCAGTAGTTTCTCGACCGCGTGGACGTATCCGGCCTCATTAGCGATCGGCGCGAGGTAATCCATCCGAGTTACGTAGGCAACTGCCTGAGTCCACGTGCGGTACTCAAGGTTCTTCTCGATACCGGTATGCAGGTAGCCGATGCCACAACGCGCTTCTGTGACGGTTTCACCCTCGAGTTCGAGAATGAGGCGCAGTACGCCATGGGTCGACGGGTGCTGAGGACCCATGTTGATGACGACGCGCTCTTTCTCGCCCTCGGGTGGGGCAAGAACTGAATCCCAGTCCGCACCAGTGAGGGTGTAGACCCGACCTTCAGTCGTGTCATAAGCGCCGGCGTACAGGTCTTCGGCCGCGGCATCGTCACCGAGCACGTCGCCGTAAGGCTCTTCGTACGTTACGTCTGCCATTAGGAGTATGACCTCCGCTGATCGGGCGGCGGAATCGTCGCACCCTTGTACTCGACGGGGATTCCGCCGAGCGGATAATCCTTGCGCTGTGGGAAACCTACCCAGTCATCTGGCATCAAGATGCGTGTCAAACCTGGGTGGCCATCAAAGACAATTCCGAACATGTCGAATGCTTCACGCTCATGCCAATCATCGGCTGGATAAACCCCGACAATGCTCGGAACATGTGGATGCTCGGCCGAGGCTGAAACTTCGACCCGGATTCTGCGGTTATGTGTGATCGACAGGAAGTGCCACACGGCATGAAACTCACGTCCCGTCATGTGCGGGTAATGAACTCCGCTCACACCGGTGCAAATCTCAAAGCGCAATGACGGCTCATCACGTAGTCGAGTTACGAAGGCCAGCAGGTGCGCCGGGCGCACATGGAAGGTGACCTCATCGGCTTGCACAACAACAGCTTCGACTGCATCGTCGAATGTCAGTCCGTCATCTGCGAGTGAGGCATTGATTTCATCGGCGACCTCGTCGAAATAGCCGCCGAATGGCCGCTGCGCGGGCGCTGGGAACTCAACGCGACGAACGACGCCACCGTAGCCAGAGGTGTCACCGGACTGGCCACCGCCGAACATGCCCTTACGAACATCTACAACGGGAAGAGTAGGAACATCAACCGGGACGACCTCGACGGACGTCGGGGTGTCGCTCACCGCAGCAGTCCCCTCATGTCAGAAGTCGGAGTGGCCGCAAGTGCAATTCGCTCGAGCTCTTCAATCTCGCGCTCGCGATTGACGCCAAGTTTCTTGTTCTGCGCCTTCTCGTGGATCTTCAAGATGGCATCGAGAAGCATCTCTGGTCGAGGTGGGCACCCGGGTAGATACATGTCCACCGGAACGATGTGGTCGACGCCCTGAACAATCGCGTAGTTGTTGAACATGCCACCGCTTGATGCGCAGACGCCCATCGCCAAAACCCACTTGGGCTCTGGCATTTGATCGTAAATCTGGCGAACAACGGGTGCCATCTTCTGACTGACGCGACCAGCGACAATCATCAGATCAGCCTGGCGAGGCGAAGCGCGGAAGACCTCCATGCCAAAACGGGCGAGGTCGTAACGACCGCCACCCGTCGACATCATTTCGATCGAGCAGCAGGCAAGGCCGAACGTCGCTGGCCACATGGAGTTTGAGCGGGCATAACCCGCCAACTTCTCAACCGTGGTTAGCAAAAGTCCAGACGGGAGGCCTTCTTCGATTCCCATGCCTACAACTCCACTCGTTGACGTACGTCTGCACGGATCATGGTTAGTCCCATTCGAGCCCACCTCTGCGCCAGACGTAGGCGTAGACCGCCAGGACAGTGACGATGAACACCACCATCTCGATCAGACCGAAGAGGCGGAGTTGATCGAAGGCAACGGCAAACGGATAAAGGAAGACAATTTCGATATCGAAAACAATGAACAGCATCGCAGTGAGGTAGTACTTGATCGGGAACCGACCACCACCGATTGGTTGCGGGGTCGGATCGATTCCGCACTCATAGGCGTCAAGTCGCGCCCTGTTGTAACGGCGGGGGCCAATGAGAGTCGGAGCAGCAACGCTGAAGACGGCAAAGGCAGCGCCGAGAATGCCAAGTACAAGAATTGGCAGGTATACCTCGCCCACGACGGCGTGCCTCCTTAGCAACGATCCTTGCTGATCCTAATCGCTCCCGTTATGGGACTGTTACCCGCCCTTGACGTGCGGCGACGAACTTGATTTCTGCGGTGCCTGTGCGCTTGTGAATCCATTCACGAGAGCCACTGCATAGCCTACTCACTAAGTCGATTCGAACGAAAAGTGCGCGCCGCGAACCAACTGCCCCGTGTGGGTGACGACCGTCGGAGTGATTCACTACGGTTCGAATTGCATCGATTTAGTCTGTTTTCGCATGATATCGGCATGTCGAACAACCACTCACCTCAGCAAGCCGGCCGTCATAGCGCGCAACCGCCAGCACACCATGTCCGGGCCACGCGTCCCACTTCATCTCTACGCCCCCGTCA
>JBAXUN010000001.1:0-56101 GCA_037129655.1 Actinomycetes bacterium | reverse complement strand
GATCGGGAGCGTGCATGAGCAGCACCATTACGTGGTTCGAAAGTTACTGGGCCGGAATCAAGCATGAGATGGGCGGCAAGGCCGCCTCCCTTGGTGAAATGACGGGTGCAGGTTTACCTGTGCCACCCGGATTCGGAATTAGCACAACGGCGTACCGACGTACGGCGCTGGAAGCAGATCTCGATCAACAACTCGCCCACCACCTCAACGGCATGGACATCAGTGACACCGATGACGTATCGCGTCGATGTGCGGAAATTCGCGATCTCATCCGGACGATGCCGATGCCGATAGAGGTAGAGGAAGCTATCCGCGCGGGATATCTGGAATTGAGTGCTCGTTCAGGAGTCACTGACGTTCCAGTTGCGGTGCGATCCTCTGCCACCTCGGAGGATTCACCTGACGCGTCGTTCGCCGGTGAGCACGACACGTACCTGTGGGTGCGCGGTGGTGACGATGTGATCGATGCCGTTCGTCGATGTTGGGCGAGCCTGTTCACTGACCGCGCCACCTGCTACCGCGTCGAAATGGGTTACGAGCATCGCAGCGTCGAAATGTGTGTGGTGGTGCAGAAAATGGTGCGTCCCACCGCAGCAGGAGTTGCCTTCACACTTAACCCCACCGATGGCGATAGGTCTCAGATTGCCATCGACAGTGCCTGGGGATTTGGTGAAGGGGTTGTCTCAGGGGAGATAACGCCCGATAACTTCCTGATCGACAAGGTGATTCGTGAAATCGGCCGGAGAGTCGTCTCGGTCAAAGAATGCGAATTCGCGCTAACCGATCACGACACGGTTGAAAAGCGTCCATTGGACGCAGACCGGGCGAGTGCTCCGAGTCTGACCGACGATCAGATCAAGGGCATCGCGGCTCTGGCTCGTACAGCGGAGAAGCACTACGGATGTCCCCAAGATATCGAGTGGGCGGTCGATGCCGACCTACCCGAAGGCCAGAACATCATCCTGCTGCAAGCGCGGCCGGAAACTGTCTGGAGCAAGAAGGCACCGGCGGCTCCGTCGGTGGCCACCAGTGGTGACTTCATGTCGAGCATCGTCTCGACTTTGATGTCCCCGCTATACAGCCGCAGTTCTGCGGATGGCACGGAAGCGAAGTAGTTAGTCAGGTAGAAAAATCACCAACCGTCAACACGTGACGGTACTGGTCCCAGTGAACCAATGACGGTTCGTTAAGGAGATCTGATGGCAGACCGTTTCCCCAGTCCCTTCGACATCCCCACCCCCGAGGGTGCAGAAGGCTGGCAGGACCTCTACGCGTATTCATCGATATTCAGCGAGGATAGGCGTGAGTATGAAGACTCGATGTTCTGGTTCCAAGATGGCGTGCACTGGCCTCAGGTGCTCACGCCATGGGACGCAACCTTCTTCGAGTTCGCGATCACCTCGCTGTCGCAGTACAACACGCGCCACCTCCTGGTTCCGCCAGCCAATGGCATCGACTACCGCATCCTGAACGGCTACGCCTACCTCACGCCTGTGCCGGCGCCGGAGGCTGAGATCGGTGCACGCGTCGAGCAGTTCATGCAGCGCGCTGGTCACTACTTCATGAACTGGAACGATCTCTACGACAAGTGGATGGTCAAGATCCGCGACCTCGTAGCGGAGATGGAAGCTCTTCACATCGAAGCACTTCCCGATGTTGAAGACTTCGAAGACGTTGTTGCATCCGGTAAGGGTTCAGGTTCTGGTTACGCATTGATCGATGCGTACTACCGACTCCTGAGCTCGGCACTCAAGTTGTGGCAGTTCCACTTTGAGTTCCTCAACTTGGGATACGCCGCCTACCTCGACTTCTTTGGCTTCTGCAAGCAGGTATTCCCGAGTATTTCGGACCTCGCCATCGCCAAGATGGTCGCAGGTGTCGACGTCGACCTGTTCCGTCCGGACGATGAGCTCAAGCGCCTTGCGCGGATGGCTCGCGACACTGGCATCAGCGATGCTTTCGTTGCCGGGAACGTCGAGGCCACGTCGGAGAACCTCAAGGCAACTGACGCCGGTCGCGCGTGGATCGCTTCGTTCCAGGAGTCTGCTGAACCGTGGTTCAACTTCTCGAACGGTTCGGGTTTCTACCACACGGACAAGATCTGGATTGAGAATGTCGAGATTCCATTCGACTTCATCGGTAACTACATCAACCTCCTCAACGAGGGTGGCGACCTAGCTCGCCCAGTTGCTGCGATTCACGCTGAGCGCGATCGCATCGTCAATGAGTACACCGAACTTCTTAACTCTGATGAAGACCGTGAGGCGTTTGCCGGCAAGCTCGGTCTGGCTCGCGTGGTGTTCCCTTACGTGGAGAATCACAACTTCTACGTTGAGCACTGGAGTCACTCAGTGCTGTGGCGCAAGATGCGTGGTCTGGGTCAGATCTTTGCCGATGCCGGTTTCATCGGCGAAGCAAACGACATCTTCTACATGCAGCGTCATGAGGTTCCAGATGCGCTGTTCGATCTCTACGCATCATGGGCGACTCCGGCACCTGCTCGCGGACCGAAGTACTGGCCGGCAAAGATCGCCGATCGCAAGCGCATCGTCAGTGCTCTCAAGGCAGCCAAGCCAACCCCCGCCCTTGGCGTACCGCCGGAGGTTGTCACCGAGCCGTTCACCGTCATGCTCTGGGGTATCACCTCAGATTCCGTGGCCGCGTGGCTTGGTGGAGGCGCTTCAGGTGAAGGCGGCATTAAGGGCTTCGCGGCATCACCGGGTGTTGCCGAAGGTCCGGCCCGTGTCATCTTCTCGGCAGATCAGATCAACGAAATCCAGCAGGGCGAAATCCTTGTTGCTCCGTTGACCGCACCAAGTTGGGCACCGATCTTCGGCAAGATCGGCGCTACCGTCACCGACACCGGCGGCATGATGAGCCACGCGGCCATTGTGTGTCGCGAATACGGTCTTCCGGCGGTCACCGGCACCGGGTTTGCAACGTCAAACATCAAGACCGGTCAGCGCATTCGCGTCGATGGGTCAAATGGAACGGTCACCATCCTCGAAGACTAAGTTTTCGAGCGGAACATTGCGTTGGGGAGGGCTGATGTCCTCGGTCCTCCCCAACGTGTCATCTGAAAGAATCACGAAACACAGCGTCGAATGCGGTGGAGGGATACTGCAATGCTAACCGTGGAACAGAATGAAGAACTCACAAAGGTCGGCCCTGGCACGCCCATGGGGGAACTCCTTCGCTACTACTGGTACCCGATCGCATTCGAAGAGGACTTCGACACCAAGCCGAGTAAGACCGTGCGCCTTCTCAGTGAAGACTGGACGCTCTATAAAACACCGTCTGGTAAGTACGGGATCATTGGCGAGCACTGCCCGCACCGCCGCGCCTCACTGACTTACGGTGTCGTGCACGAAGAGGGCATCCGCTGTGGTTACCACGGTTGGAAGTTCGACATGGACGGCAACTGCATCGAACAGCCTGCTGAAGCTGAGAACGAAAACTTCAGGGCTCGGGTGAAGGCTAAGGCGGGTCTGGCCGAGGCTATGGGCGGCATGATCTGGGTTTACGTCGGCGAAGCACCGGCACCAAAGCTTCCACGCTTTGACGTATTCGTTCTCGACGGTATCCGCGAAGCCGGTTACGCCACCCTGCCGTGTAATTGGCTCCAGATCATGGAGAACTCAGTAGATCCCCACCACGTCGAGTGGCTGCATGGCTACTACTTCGAGTTCCTTGGCCAGACGCAAGGGTTCGATGCACCAAAGTCTTTCCAAAAGAAGCACATGAAGACCGCGTTCGATGAGTTCCATTGGGGCATTCTCAAGCGTCGCGTGCTTGAGGGTCACAGCGAGGCTGATGACGATTGGGCGATTGGTCACCCCTTGGTCTTCCCGCTATTCATGCGCGTTGGGGGTCAGTGGATCGATCAAATGCAGATTCGCGTGCCGATCGATGACACCACCACGTGGACGCTCTTTTACTCACTTCACCACCCTGAGGGTGGAACGTGGGAACACCAGGAGCGCCCCGTGTTCTACCCGTTCCCATATAAAGACGAGAACGGTGAATTCATCACCGACTACGTCGAGGGACAGGACGTCATGGCGTGGGTCAGCCAAGGCCCGATCATCGACCGTTCCCAAGAACACCTCGGTCGCAGCGATGCTGGTGTTGCTCTACTTCGCAAAATGTTCAAGGAAAACATGCGCAAGGTCGCCAACGGCGAGGATCCGATTGCGATCATTCGCGAGGATCACGAGGTTATCGACCTACCGTGTGAACGCGATAAGTTTGGCGCTGGAACAGCGTTCACCGATCAGTGGATCACCGGCGGCTCTATGCGCTACAGCCCATTGAAGGAACAGCTGCTGGTGTTGCATCGTGAAGCGGCCGTGGCTCGTGAAAAGGCTAAGAGCGGGGCATAGTCATGGTTGACCCATCGCTCTTGCCTTTGGACCCACATCGCTTACCTGATCCCGGTGAGTGGTTTTCCCCTGACGCCGAGCGGCACCTACTCGACCGTCCCAAGTTCTGCCCAACCTGTGGGGGCAGTCTTGACGACGGAATGATCACTGAGTACTGGCGGTCCGATGAGCGGGTCTTCTATACCTGGTGTCCAGGGTGTTCATGGACGGGCAATGTGGTGAAGGTCGATCGGGCCACCATCTTTGAAGCGGAGCACTGAGTCTGTTGGAGATCCACGCTCTAGTCTTGGATTTCGGTGGTCCGGTTCTCAAGACTCCATTCGAGTTGCGCGGTATCGGCGAGGAAAGAGCGGGGTTGGCTGCCGGCACCTTGGCGTGGACGGGCCCATTTGATCCGACGTCTGACGCAGACTGGCGTGACATGCAGGCCGAGGTCATCACCGAGCGGGAGTATTGGCAGCGTCGGTCAAATGAGTTCGCCGAGCTGACCGGTTCTGAGCCTACGTTTCGGGGCATGATGGAGTATCTGTTCGACATCGATGAAGATCTAATGCTGCGAGCAGGTGCTCGCGCGTTGGTGTCAGACGCAAAGACCGCTGGTTACAAGGTGGCGGTTCTGACGAATGATATGAAGGCGTTCCACGGTCAAGCATGGGTTGATCGCATGACGATCCTTCGCGACTTGGACACTCTCGTCGATGGATCAGTTGAACACGTCCTCAAGCCTCATCCTGAGATCTACGAGTTGTTAGTTCAACGGCTCGGGGTTCCCGCCGAATACTGTCTGTTTGTTGACGACCAACCGGCTAACGTCGCTGGGGCACAGTCGGTCGGAATGCAGACGATATGGTTCGACGTACTTGATCCTGAGAACTCGTATGGCCAAGTTCGTGAAACACTCGGACTGTCCTGATTCGTGTTCTGATCATCGAAACTGAAGTGGTGTCGCCGTGAGTATGCGTGTTGCTGTTGTTGGTGCTGGTCCATCCGGCCTTTATGCGACCGATGCTTTGGTGGCGGCTGGACATAGCGTCGATGTAATCGATCGCCTGCCAGTGCCTTTCGGGCTTGTACGATACGGGGTTGCCCCAGATCATCATTCGATTCGCTCTGTGCGCAACACCCTTGAGAAGGTTTTCCTCGAACCGAACGTGCGGCTTCTCGCTGGGGTCGAGGTCGGTGTGGACGTCAGCGTCCAAGAACTTCTCGACGCATACGACGCAGTCGTACTAACATACGGAGCGTCGCGCGACCGTTCCCTCGATATTCCTGGTGAAGAACTTCCGGGGAGTATCGCAGCAACAGATCTCGTCGCTTGGTACTGCGGTCATCCGGATGCGGATCGCGAGAGGATCGAAGCCGCCTTGGCCGCTGCCACATCTGTTGTGGTCGTCGGGGTGGGCAATGTGGCGGTCGACGTTACCCGCATCCTGGTCGCTCCCAACGCACGTCTGGCCGAAACCGACATGCCACAGCATGTTCTCGATGCATTGGCCGGTGCGTCCATCAGTCAGGTTCACGTGCTGGGACGACGCAGCCCCGCGCATGCCACCTGGACCACGAAAGAACTTCGCGAATTGGGCGAATTCGACGGTGTGGACGTCATCGTCGATCCGGCTGCGCTAGAAATGGAAGCGTCGAGCACCGCGCACATCGAATCGGATCGAGTTGTAGCTCGAAACGTCGAGATCATCCGCGAATGGTCTTCACGTGATGGGCACGCCGCACCGAAGTCAATTCATCTCCATTTTCGTGCTCGTCCGGTCGAGATTGTTGGCGCAGATCACGTGGAGCTCGTAAAAGTCGAGCGTACAACGGTCGATGAGTCAGGGTCTGCGGTGGGAACAGGGGAGACGTTCGACGTTGCGGCTCAGTTGATCGTGCGATCGGTTGGCTACCGCGGCACCCCTATCGACGATGTTCCATTCGACACAAGGCGCAATGTGATCCCCAATGATGAGGGTCGCGTACTGCCTGACACGGGGGTTCCCATCAAGGGTCTCTACGTGGCTGGCTGGATCAAGCGTGGTCCGAGTGGGATCATCGGCACCAACAAGAAAGATGCAGCCGCCACCGTTGTATCGCTGCTGCTTGACCTCGCCGATGAGCCGGTCAAGGGTGGTAACGGAGTCTTTGATCTGCTGGCGACTAGGGGAATTGAGCCGATCGGCTTCGATGGATGGAAGCGGATTGATGCCGCCGAGCGGTCACTAGGTGCCACGCGGGGTCGCGAACGCACCACACTTCACTCACTCGAGGGACTTAACGCCGCCTTGAAATCGTGACTAGACGTCGACGACGTTCAATGCACCAGTCTTGACATCGTAAATCGCTCCGCCAACCATTAGATCCTTGGGTAGCAGCGGGTATGAGCGAATACGGATGACGTCGTACTTCAGTGCGGCAAGCTGGTCATCCACGGTTCGAAACTCCTCACTGCGCGTATCGACACCGAAATCAGCCATGATTTTATCGTGGATATCAGCTTCACTAGCGCTGGCCATCTTGCAATCTGTGTGTGGCATGACGAGAACTCGGTTAACCCCCAACAGATATTTAGCTAGCACCAAGGTGCGCAACACATCGTCGGTTACACGAGCGCCAGCGTTGCGCAGAATTTTGACGTCACCCGGGGCCATACCGATAACGCTCAGCGGCGCGATTCGACTGTCCATGCAGGTGACCATTGCAAGACCTTTGAGGGCTCTGCCGGTCAGCGACATACCCGCGTACTGGGCTGCGTATTCACGGTTGCCATCAAGGACATCGGAGAACGCATCTAGGGGGAATCCAGTCATGCTCTCAACCTAGCAAATCGCGGCGTGCGGACAACTTGTTCTCTCATGAACAGTCGCCTAACTAAAACCAGGCTGGCAGAGTTTCAATTGATTCAGCCTTCCAAACGCTGGCGGATTTGGCTGGCTTTCCGCACGATTCAGATCGTGGCAAAAGCTGAGATTGAGCAACGCTCACAGACCAGGCTCGACCGTCACGATGTCGAACTTCAATCTCGGCGTGTCCATCTTCGCCATCCCAACGCAAGGGGAAGGGGACAACCTTGTCGCCGACCTTGCGCAACACGTCAAGACTGTCGAGTCCTTCGATGTCATAGCCGGTGCGGATCGCAACCGCGGCAACTTGGGCTGGTTGTGCAGCTGATGAACGGCCGCGTAGATGCTCGGGATGTAGGAGTTTCCCACTGCGCGCACCAATCAGGACAGACCGCGCTTGCTCCGCGTTGAGCCGGCCATAAACGTGTCCGGTTGGTAGGAGGAGCACCGTGGGGGCAAATCGATGACCACCGATGTGGCTAACCTCCAAAACAGACTCCGACGTGGTCGGATCTGCAGACAATGCTTCAGCCAGTGGCCGGCCCTCTAGAGCACAGCACAGGTCTCGCTTGGAATTCGTGCAGACCAGCATCAGGGGGTCACTGGTTCGTGAGCCCCAAGGTGGTAGCTCACCATGTGAAGCAGCACTCAGGACATCGCGAAGGTCAGGACGTGTCAACTCCGCGTCGGCAAGAACTCCAGACCGCATGCGCGCCCCACCGGGAGCGCAGTGCGCAAGCCAGAACCGCCGGCTGTCGCCGACGACATGTGTATCGGCGTGCTGACCCACTGGGCGAGCGAGCAGAACATTCGTCCCAGTTTCTTTCCCTGCTTCGGCAAGGGCTAGGCGGACCTCCGCGGGTAAATGCGAATCACTGAGAGCATCGAACCCGTACGGTCCGCTTTGCTCAAGGATGAGCCACGCCCGTGCTCTAGGTGCGCTGCCAGCTAGCGGCTCGTCGGCAGCGAGCGATTCAACGGAGCATCGAGGATTCTCGTTCACGTGTCGATCGTCTCACCCTGCGTCGGTGCAGGCGTGGGCGCAGGTCCACCGATGCTAATCGGACCGCTGACGGCGGCAACTGGTTTGGAGGTCGGTAAGCCTGATGCGTCGCGCCGCTCATCGATGGGCGGCAGTGGTGCAGGTGCCCCTTGGGGGGTGGCAGCGCGTGCAGGTGTTGGTCCAACCCACCCAATCAGCAAAACGTCTTCGCCTTTGAGGAACCTCTGCACGCGCACGCCGCCAGTGGCCCGGCCCTTGCCTGGATATTCAGAGAACGGTGTGACCTTCACCGATGCTCCGGATGTACCGGGCAGTGCGCCACTGGTTCCTGCTGCGGTCACTACAACATGTTCGCGCTTGGTGTCTACGGCGCCAAAGTGAATGACCCTCGCGCCATCACTAAGTCGAATACCTGCCATGCCGCCGGCGGGTCGTCCCTGAGGCCGAACTGCGTCAGCACCAAAGTGCAACAGTTGTGCGTCGTTAGTGATGAACACCAACTCTTCGTCGCCGGTTGTGAGCTCAACGGCGCCGACCACCGTGTCGCCGTCATCAAGTCTGATAACCGACCAGTTATCGGCTGACGTGGGAACTTCGGGGTTGACCCTTTTCACCACACCATGTGCAGTGCCCAGGGCGATGCCGACGCCGTCGCCGGTGACCGAGCACAAACCAACTGCGGTCTCACCTTTATCTAAAGTCAGGATTGCTCCGAGAGGAACGCCGCCCGCAAGTGACGGAGCCCCGTGCGTTGGCGGTAGCGCAGGAAGCTCGATGACAGGCAGGCGTAGCACTCGACCAAAGCCGGTGACGATGCCGATATGTCCACGGGCTGTTGACCTTACGGCAGACACGATGACATCGTGAGCAGATCGCTCACCATCTACGGGGATGTCACGTTCGTCATTCGATCGCGCGAGCAGGCCAGTACTCGACATCAAAACCACACACGGGTCGTCCGTGACCTCGAGGGGAACAGCAGTGCTGGCCGGGGCGCCGATGGACTCGAGCAAAACGGTGCGACGTGGCGTTCCGTGCTCCTTTGCGACATCTGCAAGTTCACTGGAGACGACGGCGCGAAGCTTCTTATCGTCGTCCAGGATTGCCGTTAAATCACTGATTCGTCTTGCGAGTTCGTCACGCTCGGATTCCAGTTCGATACGACTGAACTTCGTCAAACGACGCAGCGGCATCTCGAGGATGTATGCCGCTTGCGTGTCACTGAGTTCAAAAACCTGCGTCAAACGGATTCGGGCAGCGGCTGCATCATCGGACGATCGAATCAGGGCGATGACCTCGTCAATGTCGAGGATGGCCACCAGAAGACCTTCGACGAGATGTAAACGCTCTTCGGCCTTACGTCGACGATACGACGAGCGACGTCGTACCACCTCGAATCGGTGATCGATGAAGACGTGCAACATTTCGCTGAGACCCAGAGTGCGTGGTTGCCCATCAACGAGCGCAACTGCGTTGATGCCAAAGGAATCCTCCATCGGCGTCAACTGGTAGAGCTGGTCGAGAATGGCCTCGGGATTGAAGCCGTTCTTGATCTCAATGACGAGATTGAGTCCGTCGGATTCCATGTCCGTCAGGTCGGTGATCTCCGCAATTCCAGCGATCTTTTTGGCCTCGACTGCATCCTTGATCTTCGCAATCACCTTCTCCGGGCCGACCATGTAGGGCAGTTCGCTAACGATGATGCCCTTGCGGCGCGGTGACACGCTTTCGATCCTCGTCGTGGCTCTGACCCGGAATGTACCGCGACCAGTTTCGTAGGCTTCGCGAATTCCATCGAGCCCAATGATGCGCCCGCCGGTGGGGAAGTCTGGCCCAGGAATGAACCCCATTAAATCGTCAAGGGTTGCCTTGGGGTGAGAGATCAAGTGGCGGGCCGCAGCGATAACCTCGACGAGATTGTGCGGTGCAATATTCGTTGCCATACCAACGGCAATTCCCGATGCACCGTTCACCAGCAGATTCGGAATTGCTGCCGGCAGCACAACGGGCTCGGTCTCGCGCCCATCGTAGTTCGGTGCGTAGTCGACGGTGTCTTCGTCGAGCGAGGTTGTCATCAATTGCGCGGAAACTGCGGACCGACATTCGGTGTAGCGCATAGCCGCGGGACCATCATCAAGTGATCCAAAATTGCCGTGTCCATCGATCAGGGGCAGCCTCAGCGCGAAGGGCTGTGCCATGCGCACGAGTGCGTCATAAATCGCCCCGTCCCCGTGAGGGTGCAGTTTGCCCATAACATCGCCGACGACGCGGGCGCTCTTCACATGTGGTCGCTCTGGGCGCAGGCCCATTTCTGCCATTTGGTAGAGGATTCGCCGCTGCACGGGCTTGAGACCATCGCGGGCATCGGGAAGTGCGCGTGAGTAGATGACCGAGTACGCGTACTCAAGGAACGAACCACGCATTTCATCGGCAACATCAATGTCGATGATGCGCTCAGGCTGGTTCGGGGTAGGGGCGGTGGGACGACGGGCCATGGCGGTGTTCAAGACTCCAGACAGCAGGGGACGTTCGGCTCCATCATCGCCCCCCGACATGAGCAAGCGGGGCTACGGGGGGTGCGTGTCGCGCTTGGCCCGCATTTGATCGTGGTTCGGGCTACGTTGTGTTTCATGCAGGACGCTGTGTTGCCTGATCCCGTTGACCCGCCTTCGCGCTGGGAGGCAGACGTTGCATTGCGTGATGGCCGTCCGGTGCACATCAGGCCAATTCGGCCAAGTGATTCGCAGGGCCTGGCCGATTTTCATCGCTCCCTATCTAGAGAGACGATCTATCTTCGCTTTTTCGCCCCCTACCCGGAACTAACTGAACGCGATCTCCATCGATTCACCCACGTTGATCACGTCGATCGCGTCGCTTTGGTGGCAACCATCGCCGATCAGTTGGTTGGAGTGGGCCGCTACGACCGGGTGGATGAGGGAGAGGCCGAGGTTGCCTTTGTCGTTCACGATGATCATCAGGGGCGCGGACTTGGATCGGTTCTACTTGAACACCTCGCCGCCGCGGCACGTGAACGAGGTATCTCGAGATTCGTCGCTGAGGTCTTGCCGACTAACCGCCGGATGCTGGCCACATTTCATGAAGCGGGCTACGAGACATCGGCACGCCTAGAAGATGGCGTCGTTCTGCTCAGTTTTGCCATCGAACCCACCGAGACCTCGATCGCTGTTCGTTCTGCTCGCGAGCAGCACGCTGAGGCGCAGAGCGTTGCGCGCCTGGTAGCTCCGTCCTCTGTTGTCGTGATTGGCGCTGGCCGAGAGGAACAGTCATTGGGACGCCAATTGCTCCGTCAGGTTATCGACGGCGGCTTCACCGGTGATATCGCCGCGGTGAATAGATCGGCCGTTGGTGATCGGATCGAAGGGGTTGATGTCTATGGTCGCGTTACCGATGTTCCCTTCGCGCCGAGCCTTGCGATCGTCTCTGTTCCTGCGTCGGAGGTGCCCTCCGTTGTCGACGATTGCGCGCAGGCGGGGGTGGCCGGACTGGTGATTGTCAGCCGGGGGTTCGCCGAGGGAGGTCCCGAGGGTGCTGCACTTCAGCGATCCATCGTTCGTCAAGCGCGTGGCAGTGGGATGCGCATCGTTGGCCCGAATGCAATGGGCATTCTGAATACCGATCCGGGGATCCGGCTCAATGCATCACTTGCTCCGGACCTTCCCGCTCGGGCGCCGATCGGATTCTTTTGTCAGAGCGGTGCCCTTGGCGGCACGATTCTGGATCGCGCGAGTCGGCGCGGTCTAGGTGTTTCTACGTTCGTATCGGCAGGCAATCGTGCGGACGTGTCTGGTAACGATTTACTTCAATATTGGCAGGACGATGACGCGACTGATCTCGTCCTGTTGTACTTGGAAAGCATCGGAAACCCGCGGAAGTTCGCACGAATTGCTCGTAGACTTTCTCGAGTAAAACCATTGGTAGCCATGCGATCAGGCCGTTCAACTCAGGCGTATCCACTTGGCCACACCGTGCGCCGAACGAGCCTGCCACCAGCTGCGGTGGATTCCCTTTTCGCCCAAGCCGGCGTCATTGAGACCGATTCCCTGACCGAGTTGTTTGATGTTGCCAGTGTCCTTCGCCATCAACCGCTTCCGGCGGGCAATCGAGTCGCGATCGTGAGTAATTCCGACGCACTATCTGTCCTGATCGCCGATGCCTGTGCAGGCCAAGGGTTGGAGGTCGTTTTGCAGAGCGACGTGTTGCCGCACAATTGCTCTGCAATAGAGCTGGCGGCTGCAGTCAAGAACGCTCTTGCCAATCCATTAGCGGATCTCGTCATTGCCACGCATGTTCCCGTGATGGGTCGTTCACACGAGGAATACCAGCGCGCTTTGGCTCAGGCCGCTACGAATTCCGGTAAGCCCGCTGTGGCAGTCCTGGTGGCCGCGGTTGAAGAAAGTGGGCTTGTTTCTGACGGTGTGTCGACAGATGCATTGCCGTTCTTTGGAACGGCGGAGGTTGCAGTTCGAGCAGTGGCACGGGTAGTTCGCTATGCAGAGTGGCGAAGTCGCGATATCGGTCACATCAACGAGCTAGATGATGTGACTCCAGTCGATGCGAAGAAGATCGTGGCTCGCGAGTTGAATCGTCAGAGTGCTGAATCTTGGGCGAACATCGACGCCGAAGGTCACATTACGACCGCTTTGAACGCAGGTTCGCCTGATTCGGTGCTCACCCGCTTACTTACCGCATATGGGATCGAGGTTTGGCCGGCGATCGAAGTCATAACCGAAGATGACGCAGTGGCTGCGGCGGAGTCGTTGGGATACCCCGTCGTCATGAAGACACTCGACCGCCGATATGCAACACGCACCGATCTCGGGGGAGTGAGGCTAAATTTGGAAAACCCCGGTGAAATTCTGACCGCATTTTCGTCAATGGCTGCAACATTAGATTCAACAGCGTTAGCTCGGGTCGCAATTCAACGGATGGCCACGCCAGGTGTTGCATGTGTGATCAGCTCCGCTGAGGACGAACTCTTTGGTCCCGTCGTGTCATTCGGTTTGGCCGGGGTTGTTCCCGAGTTGCTAGGTGATCGGGGGTATCGGATCCCGCCGCTTTCTGACGTCGACGCAACTGACCTCATTCACACACCAAAGTCCGCACCGCTGCTCAACGGATACGACGGATCGCCACCGGTAAATCAGTCAGCCCTCGTGGATCTCATCGTGCGTGTTGGCTTGTTGGCGGACGACATCCCGGAGTTGGCTGAACTGCGCTTGGAGCCCGTTGTCGTATCGACCGAAGGATTGGCCGTGCTTGGTGCAACGGCTGTTTTGCGTCAGGCACCCGCCCGTCATGACGACGAAGTGCGACGGCTCTGACCACGGTGGGTCGTCCCGGTTTTTAGTGCCAGGGTGAATATCAGGACGTGTTGATCATAAAGTGCAGAACAAGTGACAAGATATCCCTATGACCGATGTTGGTGAGACCCTCGCTCCACGGCTGCGCGCCGATATTGAGCGCAGCGGCTACTACCCCGAATTGGTGAGTGACACTCTCGACACTGCGTTGGCGAATGAACCGGTGGTTTCTTACGTCGTGCATCACGAGGCGACGTTTGATCACGATGAATTGCGTCGCCATGTCACTGTTCTAGCGCTGACGCCCACTCGTCTGATCGTAGGTCACACCGACGAGCACCCGGCCGATGAAACGTCCGAGACGGCGTACGCAAGTGCCTCGACAGAAGCTGTCCGACTCGAGCGGATCGACTCTGTCGTGGTGACGAGAGTCGCGGCTAACGCGGCTGCGCATCGTCGGGGAACACCGGTTCGCGAGGCCGTTCTGACGATCGGCTGGGGTGCAGTAAGTCGCATCGATCTTGAGCCAGCTTCATGTGGTGATCCACATTGCGAGGCAGATCATGGGTACACCGGCACCGCGTCCAATGATGACCTAGCACTGAGAGTTTCTGAGGCGGCCGATGGCGCGGTGGTTGTTGGCCAAGTGTTGGCGTTCTCTGCGGCGCTCTCCCAAGCGACCGCTGGACGTCGACGCGACTAAGGGCAACTTTCTGCGTGGAGACCTTCCAGTTTCATCGTTACTGGCGAGCGACTATGCGTCTGGTTGGCCCTTACCAAACAAAATCTCATCCCAGCTTGGTACGGACGCTCGTGAGCGCGTGTTCTTCTGTGCGTCGCCACCGTTTTTTCTTGGTTGCCGCGCCGGTGTACGTCGGGAAGTTTTCTGCGGTATCTCCAAGCCTGGCAAGGTGTTATAGACATCTTCCAACGGTGCCTCGTCAGCAGGCTCACTTGGTGGGCCGTCTGACAAATGGGCAAAATCCACCATCAACGCTTCGTCTCGAGCGATGAATGCGGTCTCCGACAGATCGAGATCGACCGCATCGTCATCCCACACATCATCGTTAGCGGGAACGGCAACAAGTAGAGGCCGCCCCGACGTGTGGCTGACGGACTCGTCGATTACGACCATGTCGGCGTCGACGCTCTCTCCGAGCAGCCACGCGCTTGCCGGGTCGTCAGATTCGATGGTGCGATCGGCAGGATCAAAACTAAAGAGGGCCGCTGTTGCCCCCTCGGCTACGAGTTCGACAGGTTCCCACGAAACAAGTACTGACCAACGGGTGTCGTCGCGACGCCACGCATCCCATTCGACGCCTTCGACATCGGCTCCGCCCAGAATGAGTGCATCCGTGACGATCGTGTTCAAGGTTCGTTCGTGGCCAGTGTCGCGCAGTGAGACCTCTTGCGCCTGAGTGGCAATGTGAGCTCGTTCGGCAAGCACGGGTCCAGCAAATCGCAGGATGCGTTCGAGTTCGAGCCCGGTCGTCGCCTCGATGTCCTGCGGGGTTTGACCGAAGCGAATTCGATTCTGGATGTCGCGCGGGCTCGCACCATCGAGGACGACCGGCGCGCCATGTGAGAAACGATCGCGGCGGACCGCTGATTGCAGGCGTTCATCGAGGGGGACACTGAATTGTGCTCCATCAGTGCTACCCAGTAAGAGTGTCGATCCGTCCTCGGAAAGGCTAATGAATGTCAGTTCTCGCATTGGGCCCCCTCCTTCCGCAATCTGTGCCGCACAACGTGCCCTTTCGGCTCTCAGTCTTATCCCTCACTCTGGCCCAAAGGCGTACCGCCACGCATAAAAACGCGGGATTTCCTTCACTCAGCCAATCTCAGGTCGCGCGCTGTCTTGAACGCGGAGTCGAGTGTTCTGCGACCAAGGACAACAATGACCGCACCGATTACTGCCGAAACGCTGAGCACACCAAAGGCTGGAGACGCTCCGTGCGCGTCGATGATTACCCCGGAGATCACCGAGCCGAGTGCAAATCCGACTCCAATGCCCGCACCAACAATCGATAGCCCTTCAGTCATTCGCGAACTCGGTACCAGTTCTTCAGTCAGTGCAGATCCCGTTATCAGGACGGGTGAAACCGTGAAGCCGGTAAACAGTCCAATGAATCCAAGCAAGAAGACCGAGTGAATGAACGGCATTGGTACGCAGGCGATGGCCAGGGCAATCATGCTCCACATGAATTGCCGGGGGAGCAGCATTTTCAGATGTATCGCACCAAAGATGAGCCCAGCGATTGCGGATCCAACTGAGTAGGCAGCTAGCAGGATCCCGGTCATTCCAGGTTGACCATACTCGCGGGTGAAGGCAACCGTGCCGACTTCGAATCCGCCGAAAACAACGCCCACGAGCACGAAAACCAGTGCGACGATCGGCATCCCGGCGAACAGCAGGGCAGGTCCACCTTCGTGGTGCGCAACAGTGGACTTAGGTGGTTCGGTGGCACGCTGTGGCACAAGTAGAAATGCGCCCATCGCGAGCAGGAGCATCGACGCAACGATGGCCGCATAGTCGGTTATTCCTAGTGCAATGAATGTGGCGATCGGTGGTCCGGCGATGAAGATGATTTCGTCGACAACGGATTCGAATGCGAACGCTGTGCGAATCTGAGCTGACTCAGTCAGGACATACGCCCAACGGGCACGGATCAAAGATCCAATGTTCGCAATGAACATTTCACCCAAGCACCATGCCAGAAACCACGACCAGATCGGTGCGTCACGCAGGACCAGTGCGATGAAGCACGCCTGGAACAGAATCGAGAACGTTGCGGTAAACGGAAGAACGCGATGCTGACCGTAGCGATCTATGTACCGAGAAAGCACCGGTGCGCAGAAGGCGTTGGTTAGAGCGCCCGCGGCTGAAACTGCGCCGGCGATTGCATACGAGTTACCCCGAAGGGTCAAGAACAGGATGCACCCAAGGCCTAGCATCGACAGGGGCAGCCGCGCGACAAATCCAGAACTGCTGAACTTTAAGGTGCCCGGCAGCCGCAGCAGTTCGGTATAGGGGCTGAGCACATGATGACGCTATCGGTTTCAACGATTCGGCGCCGCCACGTGGTCACCGACATGCGCATCAGCCTGCTTATTGCGAGGATCAGGACATGACACTGACTGGTCCGCGCGGTTCCTATGACGCATTGCTGTTCGTTTCGTTTGGTGGGCCGGAGGGACTTGACGATGTGGTGCCGTTCCTTGAGAACGTGACGCGCGGTCGCGGTATCCCAAGGGAGCGCCTCGTCGAAGTGGGAGCGCACTACACCGCGTTCGGTGGTGTCTCACCCATCAACGGTCAGAATCGCGAGTTCATCGCGGCGCTAACCCGTGAATTTCTCGACGCCGGCATCGATCTGCCGATCTATTGGGGCAACCGCAATTGGGATCCCTATCTGGCCGATGCCATCGGCGAGATGCGAAAAGATGGCATCACCAGTGCGCTGTGCTTTGTGACGAGCGCCTATTCGTCCTACTCAGGTTGTCGTCAGTATCGCGAAAATCTCGCAGAGGCTGTTGCGGCCGTGGAATCAGACGGCGCAGGACCAGCCCCAACGATCGACAAGGTTCGTCACTACTTCGATCACCCAGGGTTCATTGAGCCGATCGTTGACGGAATTGTGGCGTCGATCGATGACCTATCGATTGACGGCCTTCGCCTCGTGTTCACAACTCATTCAATTCCCACGTCCACGGCCGTTTCGGCTGGCCCGGACGGAGATGGGTATGTGTCGCAGCATAGGGCTGTCGCCGGAATCGTGGCTCATCGCGTAGGTCAAGAACGCACGATTGATCCCGACTGGGATCTGGTCTATCAGTCTCGGTCTGGCCCGCCCGAGATTCCATGGCTGGAGCCAGATATCAGTGATCACCTTGACGTCTTGAAATCGGCTGGTAGTGCCGGCGTGGTGATCGTTCCCATCGGTTTTGTGAGTGACCACATGGAGGTGGTGTGGGACCTCGACACGGTGGCCCTTGATCACGCTCGTGAGTCGGGGTTGCCGGCCCGTCGCGCCGCCACAGTCGGGACAGATCCGCGATTCGTTGCCGCGGTACGCGAGCTGGTGCAGGAACGAGTTGGGGATGTCGAGCCACGCGCACTGTCGTCGTTTGGTCCCATGCCCGATGTTTGTGGACGCAACTGCTGTCCGAATCCTCGCGCGGATAAGCCAGCGCTTTGTCAGCAGCAGTGAGGCGCTGACAACCAAGGCCCACAGATAAGGCAGGATCAGATCATGGACCTTGAGTATTCCTCCCTCTTGCTTGACGAACTTCGCGAAGTAGCTATCTCGGCGGCCCGTGAGGCAGCTGTACTGGCTGCCGACGGACGACGTGAGGGTGTCGTAGTTGCCGGAACAAAATCCAGTGCCACTGACATCGTCACGGAGATGGATCGACGAGTTGAAGCACTGCTAGTCGATCGAATCCTGACGGCGCGACCAGACGATGGGATGTTGGGCGAAGAGGGTGCATCGCATGTTGGCTCAAATGGTGTCCGTTGGGTGCTCGACCCGATCGATGGCACCGTCAACTACCTCTACGGAATACCTAGCTGGGGAGTGTCTGTAGCTGCAGAGATCGACGGCGTGGGCGTTGTCGGGGTCGTCGCGGCACCCATGCTTGGTGAGACGTTCGTAGCAGTTCGAGGCCGAGGTGCTCACAAACATGATCAATGGGGTGTTCACGAACTGCGGGTCAACGATCCGGTCGAACTTACTGGCTCGCTCGTTGGGACTGGCTATGGCTACACCCAGGAGCGACGAATTGCGCAGGCGCGCGTCACTTCGGCTCTCTTGCCCTACGTAGGTGATCTGCGACGGCTTGGTTCCTGCAGCATCGACCTGTGTTACGTCGCGGAAGGTCGTTTTGACGCCTATTACGAGCGTGGCGTTCACCTGTGGGACTACGCGGCCGCCGCGTTGGTTGTCACAGAGGCTGGCGGCGTGTTCGGTGGGCTGAATGGGCGCGGCCCATCTGAAGACCTTGTGATCGCCGCTGGACCTAACCTTTACCGTGGCCTGCATGACGTACTGCGCGACAACGGCGCAGATACCGACGGTTAGTCGTTGAGCTGACGTAGTTCAGATCGATACATGTGGCCGTCTTGGATGTACAACTCCACCGCATAATCGAAGGAGCCGGCCTCCACTGCGTTCTCCCGGATCTTGCACGGAACACCGAGCGCCATCGCGTACGAGGGGATCTGCGTGTCGTTGGGCACCATGGCACTAGCCGCAACAAGTGCGCCGAGTCCGACGTGTGCACGGTGAAGGATCACGCTGCCAGAGCCGATGAGGCAGTTGTCTTCAACCGTACAGCCCTCAAGATGAGCGTTATGGCCGACAACGCAGCGGTCTCCAATAGTGGTTGGATGCTGTCCCGTGCAGTGAATGACCGTGCCATCCTGAATGGAGGTTTGCGAGCCAATGGTGATTGATCCATGATCGCCGCGAAGAACAGCACTTGGCCAGATTGTGGACTCAGCTCCAATCGTGACATCACCAATCACAACCGCATCAGGGTGAATGAAAGCGGTCGGGTGGATCTGTGGGACGCGGTCACCAAGGGCGTAAATAGGCATTTTGTGGTCCTCTCAGCGCAACATTGCGTGTGTTCCATCACATCACATGAATTACTCAGGTGAAATCGGAGGGTTGGTGCACGGATTCACTCGTCCGTAAGGCACACTAACGGCGGAAAAGCCTGTTTGTGCCGAGGGATTATTTTGACGTCCTAGAGCGTTCACCGGCTAACAACCTTCAAGAAACCGAAAGATCTGTGATCTGCAACCTGTTCGGACTTGGCTGCAGGCACCAGCGCACCACCTAGTTGAGGACATGATGGCTACCGATTACGACGCACCACGTAAGACAGACGATGAGCTTGCCGAGGACTCCCTCGAAGAGTTGAAGGCTCAGCGTGCAAACAAGACGTCCTCCAGTGTCGACGTCGACGAAGTTGAGCTTGCCGAAAACCTAGAGCTGCCTGGCGCTGACCTCAGCGATGAGTCACTCACGGTTCGGGTTATCCCACGTCAGGCTGATGAGTTCACCTGTTCGAAATGTTTCCTTGTGCAGCACCGCAGCCAACTGTCTCGCGAGTTGAAGGGCGAGCCTGTTTGTCGCGATTGCGACTAAACGAGTGGCTCCGATCGCATTGCGATCGGAGCATCGGGGCGTTTATGCCCGTACCCTCGTAGCGTGAGTGAAGTGCCACAGGAGCAGGGAGTAGGGGGCCAGAGCCCCTACGTGAACGGTGCTGAAATTTCTGACGTAGAGCCGGTCGGTGAACTGGTGTCGGTTCCACCGATGAGTGATGATCAGGCCAAAAAAATCGCCGAGATCGTTGGCTCGCTTGGCGACGAGACGGTGTCAAAAAAAGACAAGTCAAAGATGATGCTCGACCTCACGTCGCTGGTCGGTGCTAGGGCAAAGCAGCTCGGAACTTCAGCGGTTGGCCGTGGCCGAGTGTTGTCAGAACTTCTGCTCGACGCCGTCCCACATATCCCGATCCGCGACCATGCCACGCTGGTTCAGCATTACAACGGGCTCACCGGTGAGGCACTCTCCGACGCACTGGTTTCGCATGCAAAGCGAACGACAACTGCCATCGGTATGGCCGGAGGTGCGCTGGCCGCCGCGGAGTGGACTGCGGTGCCACTTCTACTTGCTATACCTCTCGAGGTCGTGGTCGAGACAATTGCTGTCGCACTTGTCGAGGTCAAATTGGTCGCTGAACTTCATGCTGCCTATGGCATAGAGGTACCCGGCGGCTCAACTCAGCAGGCAATGGCATTCGCGGGGTCGTGGTCGAGTAAACGAGGCGTTGATCCGTTGAGACCGTGGACGATTCCGAATGTGCTCGGTATCGCTGGTCGTCAAACACTTGGAAAGCGCATGATCGCCCGATTCGCACGGAATCTAGGGACCGTTATCCCGTTCTTCATTGGCGCGGGTATTGGCGCAGTCGTCAATCGTGGCGAAACTGACAAGATGGCGCGTGAGTTGCGAGTTGATCTTCGCCGGCTCTCCGAAGAGCGCGCGTCGCCTCGCGACGTTTAGTTGCCCTTATGCATCGTCCGTGAAATGACCACATCGACGATGGCGATTGCTGCTGCGGTGGCTGTTGCCCACACAAGCACTCGTGTCAGTTTCTGATCGGGGTCGTTAGCCCGCGGGGGCGCATTTCCAGTCAGACCCGAGTAGCCCTTTTCCATGACTTTACGTACGGCCCAGGTTGCCCCGATGGCGATGATGGGTGCCGCTACCTTGAGAATCATGTTCGGGTCTTGCGTGGATGAGGAACCTTGTTCGAGTGTCACTATCTCTCCTTCAGTCGCTTGCAATCGTAAGCCTGCCATGGGTTGCGTATGCATGCACCGTTTAAGCCATCAGCCCTGACCGGTCTTGCGTTCCGACTCTAGAGCAGTGATGGCCGTCGTCGAGGATTCACGTGCTGTCACGGTGTAGGCGACCGCGTCACGTTGCGTGGCTAACACGAGTGCGAGTTCGTGACCGCGTCGGGTAGAAACGAGCCAGTACGGATGTGGATCATCTTCGTCGGTCACTTCGACCAGAATCGCTCCGGGAATCCATCCACGGCTGCACAGGTAAGCGCGTGGGTCGGCGGCCGCACCCTTTGCAGTGACTGTCTCATCACGATCGAGTGGAACGATGCGGCCGACGAACTCCAGTGGAAGTCGGGCCTTTCCCGCACGGAAGGCATGATCGTCAACCTGCACGATCGGTGTTCGCGTCACTAGTAAGAAGGCGACGATTCCCTCGCTGATGACAAAGGCGACGACGCCTGGCCTGTTTCCGAGCCAGTGGCCGTAGGCGACGCCGAGCGAAGCGGTCATCGCTGCGGTGATCAGCCACACGGTGACCGGTGCGACGAGTCGTTCGCGATAGCGAATTGTCGTCACCGCCGCATCGATGTCAGATTCGCTCACGTGCCTAGCGTGCCACGATTAGCGTCTGTCGTCGTGCGCGTCGAGTGAACCTATAGGCTGCAGGCGTGACTTCGGACTCAGGATCAGTGCTTCCCCCGCGGATGATTTCGCCTACAACGCCCCCGGATGACACCGTCCTGCCTCCGCGAAGCCCCGTTGCGCCGGCACCGGGAGAAATGATTCCCAGCCACTACTCGCGCTGTTATGGATGCGGTCCGGATCATTCGACGGGGCTTCATTTGGTGGCAGTGGCAGAAGAAGGACTTGCCCTATCGGCCAGTTTTACCGTCACTGAGATGCATCAGGGTGCGCCGGGCTTGGCTCATGGCGGAATCTTGAGTACGGCAATCGATGATGCGCTCGGAGCACTCAACTGGCTACTGTCCTCGCCGGCAGTGACGGGACGCCTCGAGGTGGATTTCCGGCGCCCCGTTCCGGTGGGTGCAACGTTGCATATTCGCTCGGAAGTTCTGGGAGTGAAAGGGCGCAAGGTGTTCACTCGTGCGGTGGGGCGACTCAACGCTCCTGATGGGCCGATCGCCGTGAGCGCAGCGGCTCTGTTCATCCAGGTGCCGATTGAGCACTTTACTCAAAATGGTCGTCGCGAAGACATCATCAGGGCACAGGAAGATCGTGAAGTTCGTGGCAGCTTAGAAAATCTCGAGGTAAACCCATGACGCGTGCGGAAAACGCGGTTGACGTGCTGATCGTGCGGGTCGACTCGGACCTGCCACTGCCTTCCTATGCACACCCTGGTGATGCGGGACTTGATGTGGTGACGTCGATCGATGCCATCGTGCCGCCAGGGGAAAGGGTATTGCTGCCCACAGGAATTGCCATTGCTCTGCCGTCTGGCTATGCAGCATTCCTGCATCCGCGTTCCGGTTTGGCCGTGAAGTATGGGGTGTCACTTGTGAATGCGCCGGGAACAATCGATGCCGGTTACCGTGGTGAAATCGCGGTGTCGCTCATCAATCTTGATCCACGTGAGCCAGTAGTGCTGACTCGCGGAGATCGGATTGCGCAGTTGGTGATTCAGCGAGTGGAGTATGCAGTCCTTCACGAAGTGGAATCGCTACCGGGTACCGACCGTGGAGCTGGCGGATTCGGCTCAACGGGACAGTAAAACGTCGTCTCACGAGGCCGACGACGCTCAACGTTCTCGCGGTTCAAACGCTCTGCCGTTATCACTCGTCCTGTATGCGGGAAGTGAATGTCCAACCGCGTAGACTGGAGATATTCGATTCCATCGAGGAGTAACCAGTGTTCCGACGCCGTGGCCGAACGTCTGCCGAAGACATCAATGCCGAAGAAGGCACGAGCCTCAACGACGGCGGGGTTACGCCCAATGACGTCAAGGTCCTTGGGCCCATCGATTCAGGTGTCATGCCCAACGACGGGGTCACGCGTCTGGATCTCGGCAGCCTGCTAGTACCAGGTGCCGAGGGTATGGAGATCCGCCTCGAAGTAGATCAAGCATCCGAGGCCGTGGTCGCGGTAACGGTGATTGACGGCTCATCGGCGATGCAGATCATGCCTTTCGCAGCCCCTCGCATCGACGGAATCTGGGACGAGGTACGCGGTGAGATGCACGTGGGGCTCAGCGCCGCTGGAACCGTCGAAGAGGTGGTCGGATCATTTGGGGTCGAACTGCGCTCAACTGTTTCGGTGACAACACCTGACGGGTCTGTTGTTGAGCAACCAGTGCGCTTCCTTGGGATCGATGGCCCGCGCTGGTTTGTGCGAGCCGTGATTAGTGGTGAAGCAGGCGGCCATGAGGTGGCCCCTGGACTCGAGGCTGTCTTACGTTCGACCGTGGTGGTGCGAGGCGCTGAGCCGATGGCACCCGGTGATCCACTCCCGTTGAGCTTTCCTGAGGAGGTGCCCGCCGGTGTCGTCGAGGGGACGTCAGCGGATCCCGAGCCGCCGTCGCGTACGTCTCTGCCGTTACCCGAGCGTGGCCCGGAGATCACTGAAATCAGGTGATGGGTCCTTATGGGCCAGTGCATGCGGTGGTTCGCAGGTGCTTACGGATAGCCTTGCGTTGTGACGACGAATTCGACTTCAGAACCGCGATGGTGGAATCGCATTCTGCGCCCATCGATCGAGATGGATGCTGACCGGCTGCAGTCTGAAGTTGTGGACCATGATGCGCGTCCCATCCGGGATTGCGTTGTTGGCCAACCGTCAACATTTCATGGCCTGCTGAAGTCCGTGACGCTTCGACCCGTGCAAGGTGCGCCAGTCGTTGAAGCAGATCTGTGGGACGGGACAGGCCAGATCAACATCGTTTTTCTCGGACGTCGACGTATCCCGGGTATCACCCCCGGTCGTCATCTCGTGATCCATGGTCGTCCGATCATGCGTGAGGGCCAACTGACGATGATGAATCCACGCTACGAATTACTCGCGGCCCAGACAGACTGAGTGGAAGCCGACGTGACATTTCCAGAGCCAAGTTCGGAACCTTCAAGTATGGGAGCCGGTGAACCCGGGCCGACGCATCACCGTTCCCTTGAAGAAGTGCTCGAGGGTGTTCCGGCCGGAACGGGTCAACGTGGCGACGCCACGACCGAGCAGTTGATGTCATCGGCGGTTGGTGGTTGGCGCGGACTCATTGACTCGAGCCTTCCTGGCGCTGTATTCGTCGTGGCCTACCTTGTGACTGGTAACCAACTATCTAAAGCGATCTGGGCTGCCGTCGCATCAGGTGCGATCATTGCGATTCTTCGTTTAGTGCGACGCGAGTCTCTGCAGCAGGTACTCAGCGGGTTCATCGGAGTCGCCTTTGCCGCATGGTTGGCATCCCGAACCGGCAAGGCAGAGAACTTCTACCTCCCCGGTTTGTTAACTAACGCCGCGTACGCAGTTGGTCTGGCGATCTCGTGTGCAGTCGGCCATCCATTGCTGGGTTATGCAGTGGGTGGAGCAACCGGCGATCTCACCGGCTGGCGGCGCGTGCGAGAACAGCGTCGCGCGTATGCCCTGGCCACATGGATGTTTGTCGGATTGTTTGCCGGGCGCATCATCATTGAGGGCCCGCTGTACCTAGCGGGCAATGTTGCAGCCTTAGGTGTTTTCAAATTGATTCTTGGTTGGCCGGCATTCGCGTTGACCGCATTCTTGGCCTACAGAGTCATCCAAAAGGCCCGCCTTGAAGCGCCAGTTCCACCTTCGGACGTGTCAGAGATTGATTCATCAAACACGTGATCGTGCCGCGCTGATGTTGACAGTCTCGTGCCCCTCAATCGGGGTGGACGTCAGGCGGTAAGAATGCTCGTCAGGGCAGGCTCTTGGGCCTCGTTGGCAACGAACATCAATTCATCGCCCGCTTCGAGGGTGTCATCGTTTGAAGGTGTGATCACGCGGCTTCCGCGCAGAATTGCCACGAGGGCCGTATCTACTGGCCAACTGAGATCTGCGACCCTCGACCCAACTACTCGTGATGTTGGCGCGAGGGTCATCTCTACAAGGTTCGCATCACCTTGACGGAACGTGAACAGCCGAACGAGGTCTCCGACTGAAACAGCCTCTTCGACGAGGGCCGACAGCATTCGCGGAGTCGAGACAGCTACGTCTACACCCCACGACTCGTCAAACATCCATTCATTTTTCGGGTGATTCACGCGCGCGACGACTCGCGGAACGCCGTATTCAGTTTTAGCTAGGAGCGAGGCGACAAGGTTAACTTTGTCGTCTCCCGTGGCTGAAACGAGAACCTGACATGAACCTAATTCGGCCCGGTCCAAAACGCTGATCTCACAAGCATCCCCGATGAGCACATTGAGCACCTCGCCTGTCGATGACAAGGCGCCGGCTTTGCTGGGGTCACGGTCGATGAGTTGAACTTGGTGGCCGTTGACCAACAATTCTCGGGCAATGGAGCGGCCGACTTTGCCAGCCCCGGCAATAGCAACACGCATCAGTTAACCTCCGGACCTTGAGCAAGAACGGTGGTGGCCTGCTCGCGGCTAGCATCGGTGAGAACGACGTGAGCAGAGTCGCCATCCTGAATGACCGAGTCGACATTGGTCAGCATGCCCTTGCCTAACCTGGTGATGAACGCAATGCGTGCACCAGATTCACGCTCGAGGCGGGTGTATCGCTCGCCTACCCAGTGAGTTGAGACGGGCAATTGTGCAAGGGTGATGAGCCCCGAAGCGTCGCTCCATTCGTCGGCGTTGTGGCCGGGAAGAATGCGGCGCAGAATCTGATCGGTCTGCCATGGAACGCTGGCCACGGTAGGAATACCCAGCCGTTGATACACCTCAGCGCGGCGTGGATCGTAAATGCGAGCCACGACGGTGTCTACGCCGAACGTTTCGCGCGCCACTCGGGCAGCGAGGATGTTCGAGTTATCGCCACTTGATACCGCTGCGAATGCATCAGCGCGTTCGATGCCGGCCTCTCGCAGACGGTCGCGATCAAACCCGATACCGGTGACGGTTTGGCCCTTAAATCCCTCACCGAGGGAGGAGAAAGCCTTAGCAATTTGATCGATGACGGAGACCGAGTGTCCGGCTGCATCGAGCGTCTGCGCCAGCTCAGTCCCAACGCGACCACATCCCATGATGACTACATGCACGATCGAACGGTACACGTTCATCGGTGAATTCACGCGAATAGGGGTGTCGTGTGGGTTGAGGTGATGTGAAGTCGTACAGTGAGGGACTGTGTCACCCGTCACCGATAAAGCTAAGCAACTCGTTTTCGGGCGTGCCTTGTCCAGCGAACAGCTCGGCGAGACGCTGCTTCCGAAGAAAATCGCGCTACCCGTTTTCGCGTCAGATGCGCTGTCATCCAACGCCTATGCGACCCAAGAAATCCTGTTGGTTCTCTCGCTTGGCGGCGTCGCGTTCTACAAGTTCGCGCCGTGGGTGGCTTTGCTCGTTATCTTCATTTACTGCGTGGTTGTCGCGTCATACCGACAAAACGTGCATGCCTACCCTAGTGGTGGTGGCGATTACGAAGTTGTGACGACGAACCTCGGTGCGCGTGCCGGGGTGTTTGTGGCCAGTGCACTGCTTGTCGATTACACGCTTACTGTCGCGGTGTCGATCGCCTCGGCTGTCGACAACCTGGCTTCTGCCTTCGACACGGTTGGCAATAATCGAGTTGTCTGGGCCGTTGGCGCGATCGTTGTGATTACGTTGATGAACCTCCGAGGTGTGCGTGAGTCGGGTGCACTTTTTGCCATCCCCACGTACGGATTCATTATGGGAATCTTCGGAATGTCCTTCTATGCGATGTGGCGGATCGCGCATGGGGAGGTACTTCGGGCGGAGAGTGCCTCATGGCACATCACCCCAGAAAATACGTTCGCTGGCGCAGCCTTGCTGTTCCTGCTTGCGCGCTCGTTCTCTTCAGGTACGACGGCGCTCACTGGCGTTGAGGCAATCGCTAATGGTGTTCCGGCATTCAAGAAGCCAAAGAGTAAGAACGCGGCCACCACCCTGCTGTTGCTTGGCACTATCGCTATGACGATGTTCGCCATGATTACGTGGTTGTCGATTTACACCCAGGTGCATGTCACAGAACATGATTATGACCTTGTCGGATTGCCTGCCGGCCAAGCACAAAAAACCGTCATCGCTCAGGTAGCGAACGCGGTCTTCGGAAGCTTCCAGTTCGGATTCCTTTTCGTTTCGTTCTCAACTGTACTGATCCTCGCGCTAGCCGCGAATACGGCCTTCAATGGCTTCCCCGTTCTTGGCTCTGTGCTCGCTCGTGACGGTTACCTGCCGCGGCAGTTGCACACGCGCGGTGATCGTCTCGCATTTTCGAACGGTATCGTCGTTCTGGCGAGCGTTGCCATCGTGCTCATCGTCGTCTACCGGGCGAATGTAACTAACCTGATTCAGTTGTACATCGTCGGCGTTTTCGTATCGTTCACGCTGAGTCAGCTGGGCATGATTCGACACTGGAATCGGCTGCTACCAAACGAGCCCTCAGCGGCCGAGAGACGTCGCATGATTCGAAGCCGTGCAACGAATGCCGTCGGCTTCGTCATGACAGGTTCCGTGCTTTTCATTGTTCTGATCACCAAGTTCACTAAGGGCGCGTGGATCGTGTGTATTGCGATGCCGCTGCTGTACTGGTTGATGCAAACGGTTCATAAGCACTATGAGCGGGTTCGAGTCGAACTGGCGCCCGAGCCAGACGAAACCGTCACACTGCCGGCGCGAACGCACGCGGTTGTCCTCGTTTCCAAGATCCACAAGCCGACGATGCGGGCTCTGGCATATGCGCGGGCAAGTCGGCCAGATCGCCTTGAAGCACTCACCGTGAATGTCGACCCACCGGACACGGAGCATCTCGTTGCTGAATGGGAACGGCGTGAGATCCCGGTAACACTGAGGATTTTGGATTCGCCGTACCGCGAAATTACTCGGCCTATTGTCGATTACGTCAAGGGCCTTCATCGTGAGAGCCCGCGCGACCTCGTTATTGTTTACATCCCTGAGTACGTCGTGGGTAAATGGTGGGAACAACTTCTGCATAACCAGAGCGCCTTGCGACTCAAGGCAAAGCTTCTCTTCACACCCGGTGTCGTCGTTTGCAATGTCCCGTATCAACTGTCATCGAGTGAACTGGTTGCAAACAAGCCTGAATCAGTTGGTGCTGGTGCAGTTCGACGCGGCGAGCCACCGGCTGCCGTCCAACAAGAGGTTGTTGCTCGCGAATACATGAACCCGGGTGACAGGCCCAACTCGACACCGTGACGGGCGTGGGGGATCGGGTCACCGTCGAGATCGAAGCCATCGCTCACGGTGGTCACTGCGTGGCGAGGTACGAAGGCCGCGTGATTTTCGTGCGCCATGCGATTCCTGGCGAGCAGGTCGAAGTGATGATCACCGGGCTTGGGCCAAAAGGCCGCTATCTGCAGGCCGATGCGGTGCGAATCATTCGACCTTCCAGTGACCGCGTCGAGGCACCGTGTGAATATGCCTCTCTTTGCGGTGGATGCGATTTCCAGCATGTACAACTGAGTCGGCAACGTGAGTTGAAGGCGGAGGTGCTGCGCGAACAGTTGACCCGACTTGGTGGTGTCGAGGCGATCGATGGATGCCCCCTGTCCGAAGCGGTTGAGGTCGTTGCAGTAGCAGGCGATAATGAGGGTTTGAATTGGCGTACGCGTGTTCGGTACGCGATCGATGATTCGGGTCAGGTTGGCTTTCGGCGTCATCACTCGCACACAGTGGTTCCGATCGAAGTTTGTGCACTAGCGACACCGGAACTCACCTCAATCGGCGTGCAAAATCATGCGTGGCCGAACAGTCGCGATGTGATTGCGGTCGCGGCGAGCACGGGTGATCGAGTTGCGATTCCCGAACCGACTCATGTGGGTACGCCTGCGCGTTCACTACCCGTCGACGTGGCTGTGCCCGGACTGCGCGGTCGCGGTTGGGTTCGTGAGCTCGCTGGCGGGCGCGAATGGAGAGTTGCTGCGGACGGTTTTTGGCAGGTTCACCCCGGTGCGGCTGAGGCTCTCGTCACATATGTCCGCGAGGTTCTCCAGCCGCAGGAAGGGGAACGCCTTCTGGATCTATACAGCGGTGTTGGGCTGTTCGCAGGATTGTTGGCGGCAGATCTCGGGCCAACGGGCACGGTGGATGCTGTGGAGGTGTCGATCACTGCATGCTCAGACGCTCGACGGAATTTACATGATGTGCCGACGGTTCGGATCCATCAATCGGCGGTTGACACCTGGCTCACGTCCCAGCAGGGGACGGACGTTGACATCGTCGTTCTTGACCCGCCGCGCGGAGGAGCGGGCCGGCGAGTGATCGAGTCAATCTTTGATCTCGCGCCCCGGGCAGTGGCTTATGTGGCATGTGATCCGGCGGCTCTCGGCCGAGATATTGGATACGCCAGGGCAGTGGGTTGGGATGTGGCTTCAGTCCGCGGCTTTGACCTTTTCCCGATGACCCATCACATGGAAGCCGTGGCGCTTTTGGTTCCCTACGCTGGGGCGCGCAACAACCGGTAAGATAAAGTATCTTGATATCAAGATACTTTCTGAGGAGACACTGTGACGAGTAAAGACAGTTTCGGAGCCAAGTCAGTTCTCGACGTTGCCGGATCGTCCTTTGAGATCTTCCGGCTCGATGCTGTGGCCGGTTCTGAGCGGCTGCCCTTTACCCACAAGGTGCTGCTAGAAAACTTGCTTCGCACCGAAGACGGGGCGAATGTAACGGCCGATCAGATTCGCGCTTTGGGGTCATGGAATCCGCAAGCCGAGCCCAGTGAAGAGATCCAATTCACTCCGGGCCGGGTCATCATGCAGGACTTCACCGGGGTTCCCTGTGTCGTCGATTTGGCAACGATGCGTGAAGCAATGGCCGATCTCGGTGGCGACCCAACGAAAATCAATCCGCTCGCCCCTGCCGAACTTGTCATCGATCACAGCGTGATCGCTGACTTCTTCGCCACCCAGCAAGCCGTCACGCAGAACGTCGAACTTGAATACGAACGTAATCGCGAACGGTATCAATTCCTGCGCTGGGGTCAGACGGCTTTCGACGAGTTCAAGGTGGTTCCGCCGAGCACTGGCATCGTTCACCAGGTCAACCTCGAAGCGTTGGCCCGTGTTGTCATGGTGCGCAATGGTCAGGCATATCCCGATACCTGCGTTGGCACGGACTCCCACACGACCATGGTCAACGGGCTCGGCGTTCTTGGCTGGGGCGTGGGTGGAATCGAGGCAGAAGCCGCCATGCTTGGTCAGCCAGTTTCAATGTTGATTCCTCGGGTCGTTGGTTTCAAACTCAGTGGCAGCCTGCCGGCCGGCGCCACCGCCACGGATTTGGTCTTGACGATCACCGAGATGCTCCGAAAGCACGGTGTGGTCGGTAAGTTCGTCGAGTTTTATGGAGCTGGTGTGTCTGCCGTGCCTCTGGCAAACCGCGCAACGATCGGCAACATGAGCCCGGAATACGGTTCGACAGTTGCGATCTTCCCGATCGATGATGAGACCCTGCGCTATCTGCGTTTGACCGGCCGCGACGAGGCGCAGATCGCACTCGTGGAGGCTTATGCCCGGGCCCAAGGGCTGTGGCATAACGCGGAGCATGAGCCAACGTATTCGGAACTGATCGAACTCGATCTCGCGACGGTGGTCCCATCCATCGCCGGACCAAAGCGTCCGCAGGATCGCATCATTCTTTCGGAGGCGAAAAACAAGTTCGCCGAAGCGCTACCCACATATTCAGCTGAGCCGACGAAGAGGGCCACGTTCACCATTGATGGTCAAGAGGTCACCATCGGACATGGGGCGGTGACGATTGCAGCGATCACCTCATGCACAAACACCTCGAACCCATCGGTGATGGTCGGTGCTGGGCTGCTTGCCAAGAAGGCCGTTGAACGTGGCTTGACTCGTAAGCCGTGGGTGAAGACAACGCTGGCGCCCGGTTCGAAGGTTGTCACCGACTACTACGACAAATCAGGGCTCACGCCATACCTTGAGAAGTTGGGCTTTGATCTCGTCGGTTACGGCTGCACAACCTGTATTGGCAACTCGGGCCCACTACCTGCGGAGGTGAGCGCGGCCGTCCACTCACAGGATCTGGCCGTCGCCGCGGTTCTCTCGGGTAATCGAAATTTTGAAGGTCGTATCAACCCGGACATCAAGATGAACTACCTGGCGTCACCACCTTTGGTCGTGGCATACGCGATCGCTGGAACGATGGATATCGACATCACCCGCGAGCCGCTCGGCGTGGATTCAGACGGCGTGGCCGTGTACCTGGCCGACATCTGGCCAGATGCTGCGGAGATTGAAGCGACGATCAACGCGTGTATCGATGCAGATATGTTCACGTCTAGGTACGCGGATGTATTCGCCGGTGATCAGCAATGGCAAGATCTTCCGACGCCGACCGGTAAGACGTTCGCCTGGGCGGCGGATTCGACGTACGTCCGTAAGCCTCCGTACTTCGACGGGATGGATATAGCTCCAAGCCCGGTGACGGACATCTCGGGCGCCCGCGTCCTAGCCAAACTGGGGGATTCGGTCACTACCGACCACATAAGCCCGGCCGGCTCTATCAAAGCCGATAGTCCCGCCGGCACCTATTTGGCCGGTCATGGCGTTGCGCGGGCAGACTTCAACTCGTACGGATCTCGGCGCGGCAACCACGAAGTAATGATCCGCGGTACGTTCGCGAACATTCGCCTACGTAATCAGCTACTTGACGACGTTGAGGGTGGGTACACCCGAGACTTCACGCAGCCTGAGTCACCTCAAGTCTTTATCTACGATGCTGCTCAGTCGTATGCAGCCACCAAGACGTCGTTGGTCATTCTCGCGGGTAAGGAGTACGGGTCAGGATCGTCACGTGACTGGGCAGCTAAGGGCACGGCACTTCTCGGTGTGAAGGTCGTCATTGCTGAGTCCTACGAACGAATCCACCGATCCAACTTGATTGGAATGGGCGTACTTCCACTTCAGTACCCAGCTGGTCAAACGGCAGAATCACTTGGTCTTACCGGCCGCGAAACCTTCACGTTCACGGGTGTCACAGCCCTTAACGACGGAGTCACGCCAAGCACGGTCCATGTCTCGGCAATGCCTGAGACAGGTTCGCTGATCGAGTTTGACGCCGTAGTTCGAATCGATACCCCCGGTGAGGCCGATTACTACCGCAACGGTGGCATCTTGCAATATGTCCTGCGCTCCCTGGTTGGCTAGGACTTCCGGTGGCAGCGCAGGCAATGCCAGCTGGCTGGCCTAAGGGGGTCTTGCCTCCTTCGGCGCCAGCATGGGAGATCAGCGCGTCGAATTGGCTGTTCGATCTTTGTCCGGCTGATTATCGAGCCCATGAGGTTCTGCGTCGGTACCCGATCGTTCTGGCTCGGTTCACCTTTCATCACGTCGAGTCGGCTCGCGCGGGGGCTAGGGAGGCCTATGCCCGTGCCCGAACTGAGCTAGGTGAAGATGTGAACCCCGAAGTACTTGACGCCGCCCTGCGCGTTTTGGAAGCTGAGGGTGCGCGGCTGAACCGGGCGCTACGCGAGGTCGCCCTAGTCGAGGATGCTCTGCGAGGTAGACGTTGGCAGTCCAAGCTTTAGTGGCCGAAAGTACTCGTCGACGGCGTGTTTATATCTCGCAAGGTGCGATCGGCCGATAGGTCTCTAGAATAGGGACATGACTTTGCTCGGGCGGATCAGCTCACCTGCAGATTTGCAGGCACTTGCGCCAGAGCAACTGCCTGCCCTAGCCCTTGAGATTCGCAACGAACTGATCGACCGGGTCACCAAAACGGGCGGACATCTCGGCCCCAATCTTGGCGTAGTTGAACTAACGATTGCCCTTCACCGGGTGTACCGATCTCCCAACGATGTGATCGTGTTCGATACCGGGCATCAAACCTACGTCCACAAGATGCTGACCGGTCGAGCCGATGCCTTTGACGAACTGCGCAAGGCCGGTGGGTTGTCGGGCTATCCGAGCCGTGCTGAGTCCGTGCACGACGTCGTCGAGAACTCCCATGCGTCGACGGCTCTGTCCTGGGCCGACGGTATTGCCAAGGGATTTGAACACACTGGGGAGTTGAAGAATCGACACGTCGTGGGCGTTATCGGTGACGGTGCCATGACCGGTGGCATGGCGTGGGAGGCAATCAACAATATTGCTGCCTCGGATCGTCCGCTGGTAATCGTGGTCAATGACAACGAGCGCTCGTACTCGCCAACCATTGGCGGCGTAGCAACTCACCTAGCCACCTTGCGCACAGCACGCAGTTACGAGAGGGCCCTCGACTGGGGCAAGGGTCTTCTCGGCCGTACGCCCGTCGTGGGTGAGCCGATTTACGAAACCCTGCATGGGCTCAAAAAGGGTTTGAAGGACATCGTCGCGCCACAGGGCATGTTCGAAGATCTCGGTTTGAAGTACATCGGCCCGGTAGATGGCCATGATGTTGAGGCCCTAGAACATGCACTCCGCCGCGCTCGATCGTTTATGGGTCCGGTCATCGTGCATGTGATCACCGAGAAGGGTCGCGGCTACTTGCCCGCGGAGCTTGATGATGCAGAGCGATTCCATGCCGTCGGTGTCATTGACATTGAAACCGGCCAGCCACTTGCTAAGTCGGGTACGTCGTGGACGTCGGTGTTCACTGACGAATTGATTGATATCGCACGTGATCGCAATGACGTCGTGGCCATTACTGCGGCGATGATGGGCCCAGTTGGACTTACTCGGTTTGCCAAGGAATTCCCGGCTCGTACGTACGATGTCGGAATTGCTGAACAGCACGCAGTCACTAGTGCCGCAGGTATGGCTTACGCGGGCTTGCACCCTGTCGTTGCGGTCTACTCGACCTTTATCAACCGGGCGTTTGATCAGGTGCTCATGGACTGCGCCCTGCATAACGCTGGAGTCACGTTTGTCCTCGATCGCTCGGGGATCACTGGCGACGATGGGGCTAGCCACAACGGCATGTGGGACATGTCTGTGCTACCAATCGTGCCGGGGATTCGAATCGCTGCTCCGCGCGATGGCCAAACCTTACAGACTGCGTTGCGCGAGGCGGTGTCGATTGAAGATGGCCCAACAGTCATCCGCTTCCCCAAGGGGGCGATCAACGCTGACACCCCTGCCATTGGCCAGAGTGGATCGGTCGACATTCTTCATCAGGATGCGGACCCAAGCGTGCTGCTCGTTTCAGTCGGTGTTTTTGCTCCAATGTGCCTTGACGTTGCAGCGAGATTGGCAGATCAAGGGATCGGCGTGACGGTGGTTGATCCACGATGGGTGATTCCGGTAAGCGACGAGCTGATCGAACTCGGCGCCCAGCACCAACTGGTCGTCACCGTGGAGGACAACCTTCGCTCAGGTGGAATTGGGTCGGCGGTGTCTGCCGCACTTCGCTCCCACGAGATTGATGTGCCGTGCCGTGACATTGGTGTCGAGTCACGATTCCTTGAGCAGGGCACCAGGGCAGCGGTCTTAGCCTCGCTTGGCTTGACTGCCCAAGATGTGTCGCGTCAAATCGTCGAAACCATTGCGCGTTTTGAGAATTCCGTTGGCAACTCGGATTCTGTGGAGACTCGTGGTGCCGTGGTCAAGGGCACCAACGATTCATCTCCTGACGCTGAGTGAAATTGCTCTCTAGCCGAATGAACGGACGGTCGATCAGCGTTCAGGGCTGACTGGATCGTCGAGTGATTGGCCGATGATATTGCCACCCGGTTTGACCATCGCTATCTCGTCCCCTGTGATCAAAATCGGGCGGTTGTAACCCCGTTCGTCAGCTTCGGTTAATGCAGCCGCTGAGACCGCAAAGGCGGGATCTAAACGCCCCAAATCGAGCCACCCCCGATGACGCGACGGAACGGCAGCCGAACGCATTCCTTGGCCGTCGAGGATGGTGTGGCGATACAGGGGACTTGTGAGCAACGTCGGAACGTCAGCATCGCCAAGTGAACGCATGACCGCAGAGGGATCGTGTCGATGTCGATCAACGGCTAGTTCGGCCATGTCATGAACGTATTGACGAGCTCGAATGATGGCAGGATCGGTCGGAACAGCCGCGTACTCCAACAACCTGATCGGTAGCAAACCCGCTGACTCAGAATCGGCAAGCCCATCGTCGTTGAAGCCGCGTAGAGCCAAGCCGCTATGCGTTGAACCACCGAGAACGCGCGTCACGAGCCACGACGCACCTGGGTGCAGTGTGTGGTCGGCAGGAAGAGCACGGGGGCGAACCTGGGAAACGACGTGGTTGGCGTAAGAGTCGCCTAACGTGGTCGCCAACATAGAAAAGTGAAGCCGCAAACGCATCCATCGAGCGATGCGACGGCGGATGGATGTCGGAGTGTCCGATACCGGGTTGAGATCAGCCGCTTCGTCGAGTTCAGACCAACTCATAAAAACACTCGAGGAGTCCGCTTCCGCATGCACTCCATCATCGCCGAGATCAAGATCTCCCAGACCGGCGTCGTCGAGCAGCATGACTGCGAGTACCTCGCGTCGTAGCTGCATAGGGACGGGGGTTTGCATGTCTCGACGTTACGCGAATGTGGCACGCAAGGTGAAGAACCACTCGGGTGACGAGTGCAACAACTGCATCTTCCTTACGCTCCCAAGGAGGCAACTCCCGCGGGCAGGAAGCGCTGACCTGTCACTCGTTCGCTGGTACCCGTACGGTCTAAGTATGGAGTGATTCCGCCGAGGTGAAAGGGCCAGCCGGCTCCGAGAAGCATGCACAAGTCAAGATCCTGCGGTTCGGCTACTACGCCCTCGTCGAGCATTAATCGAGCTTCTTGGGCGACTGCGTCAAGAGCCCGCTGACGAACTTGTTCAGCGGTTGAAGGTGATGTACCAACGGTAACAATCGAGTTGACCTCGTTGGTTAGGCGCGACACCGGCCCATCCCAGTCGAGCAGGGTGCTGATGCGTGCGTCAACGATGGCTCGTTGGTTTTCGGACACGGTGAATCGATCGGGGAACGCATCGTGCAGTGTCTGCGACGTATGGAACGCAATCGCTGGCCCGACCAGTTGAACGAGAAGGAAGGGTGGCATTGGTAGCCCAAGCGGATCTAGAGCATGTTCCACAACGTCGAAGGGGGTGCCTTCATCGAATGCTGCCGTTACTTCGCCGAGGAAACGTGTAAGCAATCGGTTCACTACGAAGCCGGGACGATCATTGACTAGGACGCAGGACTTCTTCAACAACTTGCCGAGAGTGAATGCGGTCGCGAGTGAGGCGTCGTCGGTGTGGGCGGCTCGTGCGATCTCTACTAATGGCATCAAAGCCACGGGGTTGAAGAAGTGGAAGCCAACCACGCGTCCGGGGTGCTTGAGATCGGCTGCCATGTCGGTGACCGATAGCGATGACGTGTTCGTTAGCAACAAACAGGTGTCAGAGACAACAGACTCGACCTTGGCGAAAACCTGCTTCTTTACGTTGAGCTCTTCGAACACGGCTTCAATGACAACATCAGCGTCAGCAAAATCGGCTATGTCGATCGAGCCTGAGACCAGCGCGCGAAGCCGATTTGCCTTGTCATTGTTCAACTTTCCCTTGCTCAGCAGTGTATCGATTTCGTTGCGAACGTAGCCGAGTCCCTTGTCGATTCGTTCCTGATCTAGATCAGTCAAGACGATCGGAACTCCGGTGTTCTGAGCGAACAGGAGTGCAAGTTGGCTCGCCATCAAGCCGGCGCCTACGATCCCGATTTTCGTTATGGGGCGGGCCAGCGATTTATCCGGGGCTCCGAATGGGCGTTTGGCCCGCCGTTGCACGAGGTCGAACGAGTACATTCCTGCGCGGAACTCTTCGCTCATGATCAAGGCCGCAAGCTCGTGATCCTCCGCGGCGAATCCTTCGTCTCGTGTGCGGTGACGCGCGGCATCAACGAGTTCAAGAGCTCGGTACGCCGCAGGCGCAGCTCCGTGTAGAACTGCGTCTAGTTGGCTGCGTGCCGATGAGATTGCTGCGGTCCACTCGCCGTCTACATCGATGTCGCGTCGAGTCACGGTTGTGGCACCAGTGATGACCTCGGAGGCCCAGCGTAAGGAGTCCACCAGGAAGTTGCCGCCATCGAATCGGACATCTGCGATACCCAGCTCGGCAGCGGCCCGAGCGCTGATCATCCGGTTTTGTCGAAGTGGGTTTTGGACGATGATTGACAATGCGTTGGGTGCGCCAATGAGGCGGGGGAGTAGGTAGGCACCACCCCAACCCGGTACGAGTCCGAGGCTCACCTCAGGCAAGGCGATCGGGTACGCGGACGACGCAATGGAACGATAGGTGCAGTGAAGCGCTACTTCGAGGCCACCTCCAAGTGCGGCACCGTTAATGAAGGCAAATGAGGGAACGGAGAGTTCGCCGAGACGCCGAAAGACGTTGTGTCCAAACGTTGCCAGGGCATGTGCCTGCTCGAGGCTCGCGAGGCGGGGGACACCGGTGAGGTCGGCGCCGACGGCGAAGACGAAGGGCTTGCCGGTGATAGCAACGCCGACGATGGCCCCGCGCTCAATCAGCGAGTCAACGGTGTCCAGAGCTGTGGCGAGAGCTGTTAGCCCGCCCACGCCAAACGTGTTGGGCTTGTTGTAATCGAGCCCGTTGTCGAGGGTGATCAGAGCGATGGATCCAGCGGCGACTGTCACGATCCGAACGTGCGCCTGCGTCACAACCTCATCGGGTGCAGCGGGAAGATCTGTGGGGGTGATCGTCATCGTTGTCACACTGCCTTTGCGTAGTGCGGGTTTTCCCAAATGACCGTGCCGCCCATACCTAAGCCAATGCACATGGTGGTAAGTCCATATTGAACGTCTGGATTGTGCTCGAAACTCTTGGCGAGGTAGGCCATCAGCCTGATGCCTGACGATGCCAGGGGGTGGCCGACGGCAATTGCCCCGCCGAAGGGATTCACGCGAGCGTCGTCGTCTGCAATTCCAAAGTGGTCAAGGAAAGCCAAGACCTGAATGGCAAAGGCTTCGTTGACTTCGAACAAACCGATGTCATCAATAGTGAGCCCGGCCTTGTCGAGAGCTTTCAACGTCGAGGGAACCGGACCAATCCCCATCACTTCGGGATCGACCCCGACGAACGCGAATGACACTAATCGCGCCTTCACTGAGAGTTCAAGCTCCTGAGCGACGTCATGCGACGCCAGAATCGCCGCCGTAGCACCATCATTGAGGCCGGCACTGTTACCGGCAGTGACGCGGCCGTGAGCGCGGAACGGTGTTTTCAGGTGAGCAAGCCCATCGAGGGTGGTCTCTGGTCGTGGCGGTTCGTCAACGGATGCCACACCCCACCCGAGCTCGGCAGACCTGACTGCGATGGGTGCAAGATCGTCCTGAATCATGCCGTCCGCATACGCCTTGGCCGTCTTTTGCTGACTACGCAACGCATACTCGTCGGCGCGGGCACGGGTTAGATGCGGGAAGCGATCATGGAGGTTCTCGGCTGTTTTGCCCATAACCAATGCCTCAGGATCGACAAGTCGTTCAGCCACGAAACGTGGGTTGGGGTCGACCCCCTCACCCATCGGATGGCGGCCCATATGTTCAACACCAGCGGCAATAGCAATGTCATAGGCGCCAAATCCGATTCCAGCGGAAAGATTTGTCACCGCCGTCATGGCGCCAGCGCACATGCGGTCAACGGATTGGCCAGGAACTGTGCGTGGAAGCCCAGCGAGAATGCCGGCGCTGCGGCCAAGAGTGAGCCCTTGGTCGCCGATCTGGGTCGTTGCGGCAACCGCAACGTCGTCGATCCGCTGCGTTGGGAGGTTCGGATTGCGACGCAGCAGTTCGTGGAAAGCGCCGACCACGAGGTCGTCAGCGCGGGTTTGTGCGTACACCCCTTTGTCGCCGGCACGTCCAAAGGGAGTTCGAACTGCATCAACGAGAACGACGTCGCGAACCGAACGGGACACGGGGACCTCCGAGGTTAGTTACTCACCGGTAACTAACATACTACGAGCGCACTGCAAAGGACGATCCGGCTCGGGGAGAAGCCACTTAGCGAGAGATGAGCTCGCCGGACGCTGTCGCCACCTTCTGAACCGGCCCGGTGGGCTTGCGAAGCAGATAGATCGACATCGTTCCTACCAAGTACGCGACGTAGGTCGTCAACTGTAGCCACGTGGTGATTGGGTCGAAGTGGAAGAAGCCGCCAAGTACGGTTCCTAGCGCAGACTCTTCAGGGATGGTGGAACTGACGTCGAAGGCAATGTTGCTTCCGCCAGACAACAGTCCAGCCTCTTGTAGATCGCGCACGCCGTAGGCCAAAACTCCAGCTGCGACAACGATGAGCAGTGCGCCCGTCCAGTTGAAGAACGTCGCCAAGTTCATCTTCATCGATCCGCGGTAGACGCCCCAGCCAATCAGGACGGCAGTAGCAATGCCGAGAAGTGCACCAATCAGTGCGGCAGGGGTGGATGTGGTCTGGGTTGTGGCTGCCCACAGGAAGAGGGCAGTTTCAAGGCCTTCACGCAGAACAGCGACGAGAGCGACGATCACAAGTGCGAGCCCGCCTCCCGCTGCTGCTGCTTCTAGTTTTCCGTGAAGTTCGCCGCGCATCTCGCGAGCCGTGCGACGCATCCAGAAAACCATCCACGTAACGAGGATGACCGCAATGATCGACATCGTTCCAGCGAAGGCATGTTTTGCCTCCTCCGAGAGCGAGTGAGACGTGAAAGTAAGCAGGGCGCCAAATCCAAGGGAAAGTGCGATCGCGATACCGGTGCCAAGCCAGAGGCTGCTGAGCTTGTCGCTGCGACCGGTCTTCACGATGTACGCAACGAGAATTCCGACGATGAGCGCGGCTTCAAGTCCTTCTCGCAGTCCGATCAGGTAATTAGCTAGCACGTGGCCCGCCCCCTTGTTTCGTAGGTAAGGCTAACCTAACTTACGACTCGCTTAAGCTCAAGTCGGGGACATGGTTAAGTGCGCACACGATCGCGTCAGCTACGAGATTGATCTGCCAAGCCCGGGCGCCACCCTCACGTAAGGCCTCTTCAACGACCTGTTGCTGCTCGTGCGGATCCAATTGACCTGGTTCGAACGGTGGTGACCACAAGACGCGGCGCACGAGATCGGGGGTCACTAGATTTTCAATGGGGATTGATTGCTCTTGCGATAGGCGCGTCAATCCTTCTTTAGCGACCGCGAGCCTGCTGGCTGCGGCTGGGTCCTTGTCCGGCCATGATCGGGCGGGTGGGGGTCCGATGGCTAGAACTTTCGTCGGTGGAAGATCCGTATCAGGTAGGTTCGCGGAATTCGTAAGCGCTACTTGCCATTGCGCCATGTGTCTGCGAGCTCCGCGTCCGCCAAATGCCGGCAGTGTGGACAGATCAGGGGGAGTCACTTCCGTGAACGCCGTTGCAGCCGCGATTATCGCCGAATCAGGTAAAACCCTGCCGGGTGAAACGTCGCGCTTCTGAGCGACCTCGTCACGGGCTTCCCACATGGCCTTAACAGCAGCAAGCTGTCGTGGTTTACGAATCTTGTGTAAGCCGGACGTGCGTCGCCACGGATCGACGCGAGGCGCCGCCGGTTGGGCGTCGCGGATTGCGTCGAATTCTTCGATGGCGAGGTGGTACTTACCCGCCTTGCGAAGTTCGTCCTCGATCACGTCGCGTAGTTCGAGGAGCAGCTCCACGTCGAGCGCCGCGTAACGAAGCCAGGGTTCGGGTAACGGGCGGGTGGACCAGTCTGCCGCAGAGTGTTCCTTGGCAAGGGAGACGCCGAGAATGTCCTCAAGCAGCCCGGAGAGTCCCACCCGCGGATACCCGAGCAGCCTGGCTGCCAACTCAGTATCGAAAACGGACGTTGGATTGAGCCCGACTTCGCGCATACACGGTAGGTCTTGGGATGCAGCGTGCAGGACCCATTCGGTGTCTGTGAACGCTGCTGCTAACGGTCGTAGGTCCGTGACGGCGATGGGATCAATGAGATGTGTTCCGCTGCCTTCGCGGCGTACCTGAATCAAGTACGCACGCTGTCCATATCGATAGCCCGAGGCTCGCTCTGCATCGATGGCCAGCGGACCGCTACCGTCGGCGAGTAATTGAGCAGCCTGCACAAGGTCAGTTTGCGTCTCGATGACTGGGGGCACGCCGTCGCGTGGCTCGGTCAGAACGGGAACGACAGGAGCGTCTGAGGTCTCCTGTTCGACCTCATCGGGATCCTGCTCGTCAATCACCACAGTGACGAACGATACGCGCACATGATCGACGCACACGTGGCAGCACGCTGATAGCGCTGCCAATTATGATTTCGATCAAAGTTGGTTAGCGGACCAGGCCTGATCGCATTGTGATGGCGACCATCTCGGCACGGTCGCCAGTGCCCAACTTACGAGCGATTCGCGCCAGGTGGCTCTTCACCGTAAGGGCGGATAACCCGAGGGCATCTCCAATGTCCTTGTTCGACCGGCCCTCTGAAACTAGCTGAATAACTTCAAGCTCACGTGCGGACAGTTCATTGGGCGCACCCGTGCGCGGACGAGGGCGAGGAGTTGAGGCAACTGCCGGTAGGTCTTCATCGGGAGTCACCACGTAGCAGCGGATTCCAGCGCCAAGCGCGGCTCGCACTGCATACGGATCATCACGGACGGTAAGTAGAACTACGCGCTTCCATCCGGCAGCGCGCAAATCCGCCAGCAGGGGAAGAGCCGGCCCATCTGAGAGTCCACCTTCAATGATGACGAGATCACGTGGTCCGTCGTAGAAGCCACGAACACGCGCCTCAGCGCCACTAGCCGCCTCGATAACCTCACGGGCTCCCAGTAGGCGCAAGCGGCCGGTCAGGGTCTGGCGTCGGTTGGGCGATTCGGCAACGACGAGCGCGGTAAATCGCGCCCGAGGCAGAGGTAGAGCAGATTGACGTTCAACCAACGCAACCACGATGACGCTCCTAAGACAGATCTAGCCCGGTCTGTTCCGGCTTATGATCTGTATCGACTGAATGGCTGAACTACTTGAGTCGCGAACAGCCGAAGATTTGCGCGTTGCGGTACCTCGATCGGGTGAATTAGCGCGCGCAGGCGCCGCGTCGTGGTTAGCGGCGGCGGGTCGTCGACAGGGTAGCGACCCCCGCCGGTAGCGGTGGAAGTCCGGCAATTTGGGTCAAAACGTCCGCCCACGCCTCAACGTGGGCGCCAATGTCATCGCCGTCAGGGGTCCATGAGGCGCGAATCTCCACGTCGCCCTGTGGTGAGCGGTCACCAATGGCACCGAATGCTTGGGATGACGTTCGAGTGACAGTGCCAGACTCGGCGTGAAAGCGGGCGTCGTGGTCGTAAAGGGCCTCGACGAGCCATGACCAGGCCACCTCGGTCAGCATGGGATCACCGGCTATATCCATTTCGACAGTGCCCTTGGCAAAGCTGACGATGCGATAGGTGCCGTCCCACGGTTCCTGCCCAGCGGGGTCGTACAGCAGGACGAACCGGCCCGATGCTGCCTCATCGTCCGATTGCGGATCCAGGATAACTGTTGCTTGGAGAGCTACCGCATAGGGCGATAGCCGTTGTGGAGCTGGAGTTTCCTCAATGCGGACTTCAGATCGCAAATTCGCTGCGCGGATTGACTCGATCGCGCGCGCGAACGATGGCGGAACGGCATCGTGTTCTTGGCCGGTGCCACCGTGACGGCTCATAGCCACACATTAAGTGGCGCACGTCGAGGATTCGGGGATGTCGACTCGTTCGCGACCGGCTGTGTCGGCCCTCGCGCTCACGGTGATCGCGAGGGCTTGCCAGTGTCACCGACGTTGCCCCGGTTCGACGAACACGGCCGACGGTGAAACGATCAGGGGGTGATGACTTCAGGAGATTCGGCGCAACAGCCAACAGAGCACGCAGATCTGGCCTACCCAGGCTTGGCTGCTGGACATCCGCTCAATGGTCAGGTTGGTCAATCCGCGCCACTGATTGCTGCGGCGTTTCGTCGGCCGGTCTCGCACACCCCCGTGTGGTTCATGCGACAGGCAGGCAGGTCGCTGCCGGAGTACCGAAAGGTGCGCGAGGGCGTTCCGATGCTCGAGTCATGTTTCCGTACGGATCTGGTCACGGAAATCACGCTGCAGCCTGTGCGGCGCTACGGGGTGGACGCTGCGATCTTTTTCAGTGACATCGTGGTGCCGCTCAAGGCAATAGGCGTCGACCTCGACATCGCCCCCGGTGTTGGCCCGGTTGTGGCCGAGCCATTCCGGAGCGCGCAAGACGTTACCCGGCTTCGATCGCTGGATGAGTCGGATGTTCTGCCGATTACTGCTGCTGTGCGCGAGTTGGTGGGCGAGCTTGGTGGCACCCCGCTTATCGGATTCGCTGGCGCCCCATTCACTTTGGCCTCCTACCTGATCGAGGGCGGCCCAAGTCGCGATCACGCTCAGACAAAGGCTCTGATGTACGGCCAACCCGAGGTGTGGCATGCGTTGCTCGGCGCCTTGGCCGACATTGCCGGACAGTACCTACGTCTTCAGGTGCTTGCCGGTGCCAGCGCCGTCCAACTCTTCGATTCGTGGGTGGGTGCATTGGCCCCGCGCGATTACCGCGAGTATGTGGTGCCGCACTCGTCGCGGGCACTTTCCTATGTAGCCGACCTAGGGGTTCCTCGGATTCACTTCGGGGTGGGTACCGGGGAGCTTCTAGCGGACATGCGCGATGTTGGTACGGACGTGGTTGGAGTGGATTTTCGCGTGCCGCTGTCTGAAGCGACCAACCGAGTGGGTCCAGACCACGCACTGCAGGGAAATCTAGATCCGGCGATCCTTTTCGCCGATATCGAGACGGTAGAAACCCAAGTGCTTCGCGTTCTTCAAGACGCTCGGGGATTACCGGGGCACATCTTCAATCTTGGGCATGGGGTACTCCCGGCAACGAATCCTGACGTGCTTGCTCGCGTCGTTGAACTGGTACATGAAAACCCCACGACATGAGCAACCCTGAGACCAGCGCCCGACGACCACGTGTTGTCGTGGTTGGCGCGGGGATCTCAGGATTAAGTGCAGCTTGGCGGATCACCCGACGACGTCACGATATCGATGTTCTTGTCGTCGACGGTTCGGACCGCATCGGTGGTCTTCTGAGGGTGACTGACCTTGAGGGCATCCCTCTGGATGAGGGTGCCGAATCGATGCTTGCCACCCGTCCCGAAGCTGTTCGGCTCGCGCATGATGTCGGGCTTGGCGACTCGATCGTGCATCCAACGGCAGCTCGACCACGCGTTGTCATCGATGGTGAACTCAAAGAGTTTCCAGTGGGATTGATGATGGGTGTTCCCACAGAACTCAAGGCATTGGCAGCAAGTGGAGTTTTGTCGCCCGAGGCGTTGGCACGAATTCCACTGGACTATGTTTTGCCTCGCTCGTCGATTGGTGAGGACGTCTCGTTTGGCGGGTACATTGCCCAGCGGCTCGGATCAGATGTAGTTGATCGGTTGGTCGCGCCGCTGATCATGGGCGTTTATGCGGACGATCCGTATGACGTGTCGATGCTCTCGGCAATGCCTGCCCTTTTAAGTGCCGCGCGAACTGATGCTTCGATTCTGTCAGCCGCCAACAAGACGAAGAAGACACCCACCGGGCCAGTTTTCGCGGGCATCGATGGCGGAATTGGTCGATTGCCACAAGCCTTGGACGAAGGCTTGACTGCTGCTGGGGTGTCGATACGAACCGATGCGATGGTTAAGGGTTTGCGGCGCACGCCCACCGGGTGGGAAGTGGATTTCGTTGACGCCGAGCGATATCCATCGGAGTCTGCTGACGCCGTGATCGTGGCAGTACCCGCGCCGGCGGCGGCGCGTTTGCTCCGTGGGTACGTACCGTTGGCGGCCGATCACTTGGGTCGCATTGAGACGGTGTCGGTGGCCGTAGTCACGATGCTCTATCGCAGTGCCGATCTGCCGGCTGGTGATCTACCGGGTGGTAGCGGCTATTTAGTGCCGCCATCTGAGGGTAGGCCCGTTAAGGCCGCGACATTTTCATCACATAAATGGGCTTGGGTAGATCGAGAAGCCGCCAAGCGGGGCTTAATCGCTGTGCGCGCCTCGCTTGGGCATGCCCGAGACGTTGAAGTGCTTCAGCGGTCGGATGAAGAGCTTGCCGACCTTGCCGCCAGCGATCTCGGATTCGTGGCACGGCTTGGGCGTGCTGCACCAATTGCATCGCGAGTGAGTCGTTGGGGGGGAGCGCTCCCGCGCTATCCGGTGGGATTCCGCGAGCGTGTTTCGACGATCGATTCCGCGGTCAAATCTGTTCCCCGTCTTGCCATCTGCGGTTCCGCATACGAAGGTGTAGGCATCGCATCATGCGTAGCGAGAGCTACTACGGCGGCGGACCGAATCTGTGAGCACCTGACATCGAATGGACAATGGTCATCATGAGTGAGAACAGCAACCCGGAAAAGTCCCTGACGGGGCAAATCTCGTCGGTGGATTCTGTTCCGCCAGCAACCGTCCCTGCCCCAAATAAGACTGCTGCAAAGAAGACTGTTGCGACGAAGAAGGCTGCGTCAGCGAAAAAGACAGCGCCAACCGGGAAGACAGCGCCAGCGAAGAAGTCTGCGCCAGCGAAGAAGACGGCTGCGAACGAACCGGTATCGACCAACGAGGTGTCAGTCACCGGTAAGCGTCGAGATCAGGGCAAACAAGCACGCGAAATCAACTCGATGATCCGCTACACAACCTGGTCTGTGTTCAAAGTTGCGAGCCCACTCGGTGGTGGCCGTAAGGCGGTTATTCGCGAACTAGAGGCTCTCGTCGCTGATTTTGCTGCTCGCGACATCGTCGTGCGCGGTTGGTATGACGTGTCTGCGCTTCGGGCCGATGCCGACATTGTGCTGTGGATGCATGCGGAGACTTCCGATGCGTTACAGGATGCCTATCACGCGTTCAGGCGCACCCGCTTGGGCAGCACGCTGGAACCTGTCTGGTCACAGATGGCGTTGCATCGTCCGGCTGAATTCAACAAGTCGCATGTACCGGCCTTCCTAGCTGACGAACAAGCCCGCAACTACGTGTGCATCTACCCGTTCGTCCGCTCATACGAGTGGTACCTACTCGAGGATGAAGAGCGACGTGCCATGCTCGTCGAGCACGGGCAGATGGGCCGGGATTATCCGGACGTTCGCGCAAACACGGTGGCCTCGTTCGCACTCGGTGACTACGAGTGGATCCTGGCCTTCGAAGCCGATGAGCTGTATCGCATCGTCGACTTGATGCGTCACTTACGCGCGTCAAAGGCACGCATGCATGTGCGTGAAGAGATTCCTTTCTACACCGGTCGTCGTCGATCAATCTCAGAACTAGTGAAGGACCTGCCGTAACGATCTACGACAAGTCCTTCACAATGCGTCCCGTTTAAGCCTGTGGCGTTAGCTTCAGTGATATCGAGTTGATGCAGTAGCGCTGATCGGTCGGCGTTTGGTAGCCCTCGCCATCGAACACGTGACCAAGGTGGCTGCCGCATGACGCACACCTGACTTCGACTCGTCGCATTCCACCAGAGGTGTCTTCAAGTTCGACGACGGACTGGCCTGCTAGCGGGGACCAAAATGACGGCCAGCCGCAGTGCGAGTCGAATTTAGTGTCACTTGAAAACAGCTCTGCATCGCAAGCGCGGCATGTGTAGGTGCCGATAGTTTTCGTATCGACATATTCCCCCGTGTGCGGACGCTCAGTGCCGGCCTGACGCAGGATGAAGAACTCTGCAGGTTCGAGTTGTTCTCTCCATTCTTCATCGGTCTTGAGTACGTCGTACGTCGTGCCGTCCGGGCGGACAGTTGGCATGGATTCCACGTGCAAACCTCCGAAAGTACGTTGAATGCGCCGCCACAGCGACGTGAGCGGCGAGTGATGTGGGGAGTTCACGTCCGTTACAACGACAACTCCGCGGCACCTATTCCACCACGGAGCGCAGGTTTGGAGCGCGTATATTCCGGGGTCGCCGAGCGTCACGACATAGCGTGCACCTTATGGCGAAGAATTACGGGGAACCGATCGAACTCGAGGTTGATGGTCACGTGGTCAGGGTGACGAACCCTGAGAAGCCGTACTTTCCTGCCGTCGGGATCACCAAGTTGGAAGTAGTCCGGCATTACATTTCCTGTGGGCCCGGAATCCTTCGAGCCTTGCGTGATCGTCCGACCACACTTGAGCGATGGCCAAGCGGCGTCATCGAAGGGGCAGTTCTCAGCACGCGTGCAGATAATCGAGGCGATGCTTTCTACCAAAAGCGGGTGCCCACCGGTGCGCCGGATTATGTCGAGACCGCGCACATCACGTTCCCGTCCGGTCGAACCGCTGATGAAGTGGCGCCGTCGTCGCTGGCTGTAGTGGCGTGGGCAGCTCAACTTGGCACCATCACATTTCACCCCTGGCCGGTACGCAGATCTGACGTCGATCATCCGGACGAACTCCGGTTGGATTTGGATCCGCAACCGGGTACGGATTTTCACGACGCCGTAGTCGTGGCCCACGAATTGCGGTCTCTACTTGCCGAGGTCGGTATGCAGGGGTTCGTCAAGACTTCGGGAGGTCGAGGCGTACACATTTATGTGCGCATCGCGCCGGCGTTCACGTTCATCGATGTTCGGCACGCGGCCATAGCCGTTGGTCGAGAGTTAGAGCGTCGAATGCCTGGCAGGGTGACGACGCAATGGTGGAAGGAAGACCGCGGAACTGCGATCTTCATCGACTACAACCAGAACGCCCGCGATCGCACAATCGCGTCTGCATATTCAGTTCGCGCTAAGTCGCACGCACCCGTTTCGATGCCTGTGACGTGGGATGAACTCGCCGAGGTGGATCCGCACGACTTCACAGTTCTCAACGCAGGTGCTCGATTTGCTGCCGTGGGTGATCCCCATGAATCAATAGATTCAGCACACTTCGATCTCTCACCCTTGCTCGAGTGGTACGAACGAGATGAACGCGATCATGGGTTGGGGGAAATGCCCTATCCACCCGATTATCCCAAAATGGCCGGCGAACCGAAGCGAGTTCAACCAAGCCGCGCCCGACCCGAGAATTGATATCCGAGGAATACTGCGCGGGTCCTGACAGAATCCACGAATGACCCCGACAAATCGAGCAATTCTGATCACCGGCGCCTCCCGCGGAATTGGTGCTGCATGTGCGCAGGCCTTTGCCGCTCGGGGTGATCGTGTAGCCATCCACTATTCCTCAGATGCTGCTGCTGCGGCCGAGGTGCTTGGCTCGTGTGCTGGGGATGGCCATGTAGTCGTTCAGGGCGACCTTCGCGATCCGGCTGCTGTTCGGTCCTTTGTTGATGAAGCTGCGGCGCATTTGGGGAAGATCGATGTGGTCGTGAACAATGCCGGTGTCTTCTTCTCGCACCCCATCGAGTCGGCCACCTACGAGCAATGGCAACAGGCGTGGAACGACACGCTTGGAGTCAATCTGACGGGTGCCGCGAATGTCACTTGGTGCGCACTGCAACACATGCCTCGCGATGGTGGGTCACGTATCGTTAACGTGGGTAGCCGCGGTGCATTCCGAGGTGAGCCGGACTCACCAGCCTACGGCGCCAGTAAGGCTGCGATCGTCGCATTCGGTCAGTCAATCGCCAAAGCGCTTGCCCCCGAAGGTATTGCGGTGACCACGTTAGCGCCAGGATTTGTTGAAACTGATATGGCAAAGGATCATCTCGAAGGGGAGACTGGCCGGGAAATCCGGGCGCAAAGCCCGTTTAACCGAGTGGCGACTCCGCAAGAGCTCGCTGATGCGATTGTCTTCCTCGCTTCGTCAGAAGCAGAGTGGGCAAGTGGCGCTGTCCTAGATTTCAACGGTGCCTCGTACCTACGCATGTAATCGGTCGTCAATCCCGAGGTTGTGGGAGCGGTATCGCATCGGCTTCCGCATCAGCCAGAGACGAAGACATCCTCGAGTGAATACGTCACGGGTCGCTCTAACTGTTCATACGTGCATGATTCAGGTGATCGGTCTGATCGCCAACGCTTGAACTGGGCGGTGTGCCTAAAGCGGTCACCCTCCATCGCGCCGTAGCCGACTTCGACGACGAGTTCTGGACGAAGTGGAAACCAGTCGAGGTTTCTTCCTGCGCTCCAACGGCTTGTGCTGGCTGGCAAACGGTTTGCTTCGTGTGCAGCAGGATCTTGCCACGCTTGCCACGGATGCGGTTCGCCTTCGCCGAGTGCATAGCCGCCCAACTCGTCGACGAGTTCAAGGCGCCGCTGTTGGGTGAAGGCGGCCGCAACGCCTACCGACTGTAAAACGCCTGCATCATCGAATAGGCCGAGCATGAGCGATCCGAGCATCACCTCGCCATCGGGGCCTGGCTGCTTGTGGGGACGCCAACCAGCGACCACACAGTCGGCGGTGCGTGAGTGTTTCACTTTGAGCATGGTGCGCTTGTCGGGCTGATAGGGCAGATCCAGCGGTTTGCAGATGATTCCATCGAGCCCCGCACCCTCGAACTGCTCGAACCAGCGCTGTCCCTCTGTCTGCGAGTGGCTGATCCGTGTGAGATGGACGGGCGGCTGGGAAGTGGCCAGTGCCTGCTCAAGTGCTGCCCGGCGATCTCGAAATGACGCAGCGGTTAGGTCATCCTCTAGTGCGAGCACATCAAAGGCGACGAACGATGCCGGTGTTTGTCCGGCGAGTAGATCGATTCTCGAAGCGGCCGGATGGATCCGATTTTGCAGGGCATCGAAATCTAGTCGTTGGTCTCGAATGATGATGATCTCGCCGTCGAGGACACACCGATCTGGGATGTTGTCGCGCAGCGCCGCAACGAGCTCGGGGAAGTACCTCGTGAGCGGCTTTTCATTGCGACTGCCGAGCTCGAGGTGATCGCCATCACGAAAGACTATGCAGCGAAAGCCATCCCACTTGGGTTCGTAAATCAACCCGCCTGTGACTGAGTCGTTGGCCGGCACTGATTGCACCGGCTTGGCGAGCATGGGCTTAACCGGCGGTGTGATCGGAAAGTTCGGCATTGTCATTACGTGTTCTGTGCGAGCGTGTGTGTGAATCGGTAGCTTGCGAAAAGCATCGAATCTTCTTCGAGTAGATGATGAAGTTGAACGGCTCGCAGGCCCGTTGGATTGCTCACGCCCTCAAGAATTCTCGGCACGCTAGCCCCCGTCGTGAACGAACCACCTGCGATGGTCGGCGACAGCGTAAGAAGAAGTTCGTCGAGCACGTCAGCGGCAATGAGGTCAGCCAAAAGCCGCGGACCACCCTCACTGTGAATGCGGGTTAGGCCGCGATCATTCAATGCCTTGACTGCAGCGCGGAGGTCTACTGATTCATCACCGCACACCTCGACATCGCATCGCTCTCGTGCCGCCTTGATGAGTGACGGATCGGCGGCGGCACAGGTGATGACAATCGTGCGGACAGCGGGCTCGGTGTATAGAGGCAGTGTTAGATCAAGGTCAAGGCTTCGGCTTACGACAGCGATGGCAGGGACGATTCCTTGGCCGGCCAGCGCACGTCGTTCAGCAAAATCGGGTTTCGTCCGAGCTGGACGGTATCCCTCGCTTCGCACTGTTCCGGCACCGACGAGTACGGCGTCGGCCAAGCCGCGGAGTCGGCCAAAAATGCGTCGGTCGGCAGCAGATGATATTCCTTCGCTAAGTCCGTCAGGGGACGCGGCTGCACCGTCGATGGTCGAGACCATGTTGGCGCGTACCCATGCGTGTGCGAAGGGCCACTGCGGCCATCCGTAGATCGCATCGAGTTCGACATCGGACAGATCGGGACTCAGGACGGGAAGTAGTTGTCTCATCGGGGGATTAGCGTGGCGGGCGGGTCGCCACGGAGAAGATGACGACGATGACGGCGGCGATCAAAATTTGCAGTGCGACGGTGATCCAGAATCCCCAGCCCTGTGAGCCTGCGATAGCTGCGCCAATGGTTCCACCAACCACGCCAATGATCAGCGTTAAGAGGCATCCGAGTGGTTGACTGTTGTGCACCACGATTCGGGCAAGTGCGCCGATGAGTAGGCCGATGACAATGCCAGAGAAAAAGCCAGTCGGAGTCATACCGACATCTTGACCTATAGGAGGCTCACATGGCCAAGAACTCGCAACTTTCGCCTGTCGCAGTAGTGGAGTCAGTGACGTTCCGTCCTGGAGATCTACTGTCCGACAGGGACCCGCGTGACACGTCGACAGCTCCAGGGGACAAAGCGGCGACCTTTGCCGCTACTGCAGCCCTTTTGGCTGAGTTAGGGCCGTTGCAGGAGCGGCTGTACGCAGAAGGCACAGGAGGAGGTAAGCGAGCTGTTCTGCTGGTGCTTCAGGGGATGGATACGTCGGGCAAAGACGGCACGGTTGCCCGTCTCATGAGCGGTATGAATCCCTCGGGTGTGAAGATCACGTCATTTAAGAAGCCCACTGCCGAGGAGTTGGCTCACGATTTTCTGTGGCGTATCGACAAGGCGCTTCCAATTGGTGGCGATATCGGGGTTTTCAATCGCTCGCAATACGAAGATGTGCTGATTGTGCGCGTGCACAATCTTGTGCCGGAGTCAGAATGGTCGACTCGCTACGAGCGCATTAACGAGTTCGAATATCGGGTGGTGGACGAGGGCACCCATATCGTCAAGGTGATGTTGCACGTGTCCAAGCTTGAACAGAAGGTACGACTGGAAGCACGCCTCAACGATGCGTCAAAGCATTGGAAGTACAGTCCGGGGGATCTGCACGAACGGGCGTTTTGGGACGACTACCAAGAGGCGTATCAGGTTGCCCTGGCTCAGTGTTCGACAGATGCGGCGCCTTGGTACGTCGTTCCAGCGGACCGCAAGTGGTACCGCGACTGGGTAGTTGCCAATCTTCTAGTTGACGCACTGCGGGAAATGGAACCTCGATTCCCGCCGGCAACTTTCGATGTCGCCGAGCAGAAGCGCCTCTTGGCCAGCGCCGACTAGTTCGATCGTGAGACATGAATGCGGCCCACCTGTAAAAAGTGGGCCGCATTCATTCGTTCATTGTGTCGATGGACGAGCTGGTGGCACTTCTAGACCATGACTTCTTCGACCGGTGCTTCTGGATCGACCACCAAATGCTGGCGGGTCGGGGCACCAAGTCGGTAGAAGATGAAACCGACCAACAGAGTCACAGCAATCGCCCCGAAGGTCATGGCGGTGTATCCCAGTCGGGAGACACCTTCAGGCAGATCGGCATCATTGAGTAGTTCACCGTCACCGAGGCCAGGGAAGATTCCTACGAGCGAGGCGAAGGCTGCCCAGAACGTCGTGAGAACGCCGCAGATCCAGACTCCTGCCATGCCACCCGGAACCTTGTACGGACGGACGATGTGCGGGTGACTCTTCCGAAGCTTGATGACGGCAGGGAAGATCACGATGTAGCTCAGTGTCGTGAAAAGCAGAACGACGCCGATGGTCACGTTGAATGCGTTGGCCGCATCTCCCGATGTCACAGTTGACGCGGCTACGAAGACGGCCGTCGCCAAGATTCCGGAAACCACGTTCACATTCACCGGTGTGCCGAGGGTGGGGTGGAAACTGCCAAGCCAACGCGGGCCCGCACCGTCAACACTGGCAATTGCCTGAGCGCGGTCGGCACCCATCAGCCAGGTGCTGGCACTGGAAATCACGGCGAGAACGAACATCACGACGACGATCTTGATCATGACTGTCTCAGCGCTGCCCCAGACTCTGAAGACCTTGTCGACTGCGTCAAGAAGTCCCGAAGCACCTTCGAGGTCTTTCGGCGGAATGATGCAAATGATGGCAAGAATCGGAAGGCCATAAAGAAGGATCGAGGTGATCATCGCTCGGATGACCGAAACCGGAACATCTTTCTGTGGGTTCGTCATCTCATCGCCGGCAGCGCTGGGAAGGTCAAAACCGACCAAGTTGTAGAAGATCAATGGGACGAGTGCAATGAAGGCAGCCCACGTGGGTGTCCAGTCGCTAGCGGCTGGGAAGTTCAAGCCGTACTGGCTCGCGTACATGACGGTGCTGATCGAGAAGATTGACACCAGGGCGATACGACACCAGGCACCAATCGTCGGGATCCACTTGCCCACGCCGAACGACAGGATTGCCGACCACACCGAGAACCAGATGTATGCAAGTCCGACGATGTAGTACGTCACACTGCCGTCTTCGAACTCGAAGAAGTACTTCTGGATCGCGGCGATGGCCAAAAATGCCAGGGTTGCGCCGATCCACACTGGGTTCGAGAACCAGTAGAAGACCGAGTTGAGGGCACCGGTCAAGCGTCCCCATGCCATGCGCGTCCAGACATACGCTCCACCCTCTTCGGGGATCGCAGCGCCAAGTTCGGCGACCAGCAGACCGTATGGGACGAAAAAGAAGATGCACAGGAAGATCAACCAGAGGAAGCCCTGCGCTCCGTTCGTGGCTACCTGTGCCAGCGTGTCGACGCCGACGATCGTGCAGATCAGGAAGAAGAAGATGTCGAACCGGCTGAAATGCCGCTTCAACTTGGCTTTCTCCTCCAGCGATGCGGAGGTAACGAGATCGGATTCGTGGATTTCAGAGACGGACATATCTCCCCTAAACACTCGGGTGTGGGTCGTGCAGGTTCAAACATTGAGCAAACCGTGAGTGAACGCCCGTGTCAACGGACTTGGCAGAATGAAATTGAATTGAGTTCATTGGATGCGCTTCAGCCGATCGGTCGATAGGCTCGGAGCATGACGAATCATCCCTTGGATCCGCTGAGTGCCGTCGAACTTTCCGCCGTAGTGAGCGGGCTGCGATCGTCGAGAGGTTTGGACCATCGGCATCTGCTGTCGATGGTGCAGTTGCACGAGCCGACAAAACGCGAGCTCGACGCGTGGTCAAACGGTCAGCCGCTGGTGCGAGCTGCGTTCGTCACCGTGTGGAACCGTGAGGCAGCCCTCATCAGCGAAGCGGTTGTTTCCGTCGAAGGTGAGGTCATTTCGTGGACCGATGTACCGGGGGCTCAGTCGCCTGTGCTGGCCCCGGAAGCGAACGACGCTCTAGCAGCAGCAAAAGCTGATCCTCGCGTCGCCGAGGCGCTGGCCCGGCGCGGTATCTCCTCCGTTGACGAGGTGCATATGGAGACTTGGCCGTTCGGAGCCCAGATTCCGGCCGGTCTAGACGATGGTCGTCGACTGATCTGGACGCCCATGTGGCATCGTCCACATGAGGGGGCGAATGTATACGCGCACCCGATTGGTGACCTTCGAGTGATCGTCGATCTTGATACCTCGGAAGTTTTGGCGATCGAAGAGGATGCGCTGATTCCGATTCCGGCGACACCGGGTCCGTATCGCGCCAGCGATACGGGTGCGAGTGTGGCGCTAAAGCCGCTGGAAATCACTCAGCCGGAAGGCTCCTCGTTTACAGTCGACGGTTGGTTGATCAACTGGGAGCGGTGGTCGCTCCGCATTGGCTGGTGCCAACGTGAAGGTCTGCTCATTCACGATGTGGCCTTTAACGACAATGGCACCACAAGGAAGATCGCGCGACGGATGTCGATCGCCGAACTCGTGATTCCATATGGCGATCCGAGCCCAGGCGCCTACCGCAAGAACGCTTTCGACACCGGTGAGTTTGGCTTGGGCAACTACACAAACTCATTGATGCTCGGCTGTGATTGTCTCGGAGAGATCGTCTACCTAGATGTGGCGCTCGCTGAAGCTGATGGAACCGTGCGCGAGATCCCGAATGCGATCTGCCTGCACGAAGAGGATTTCGGGATTCTTTGGAAGCACACAGACGAACTCGGTCACGTTGAAGTGCGTCGCGGTCGTCGCTTCGTCGCATCGTCAATCGTTACGGTCAACAACTACGAGTACGGCTATTTCTGGTACTTCTATCAGGACGGCTCGATCGAATTCGAAGCCAAATTGACGGGCATCGTTCTGACGTTGGCGGGGGACCCGGATCTCGACTACCCGTCGTCCACGGAAATCGATCCTGGCTTGCTTGCCCCGTACCATCAGCACATTTTCTCGGCGCGACTCGATCTTGACATCGATGGTGTTGAGAACTCGGTGTTGGAGATCGATGCGGTGGCTGCACCCATGGGTCCGGAAAACCCACACGGTGCTGCTTACACGACCCGCTCAACAGTGTTGGCAACGGAATCTGCGGCTCAGCGGGTGATTGACCCATTCGCGAATCGATACTGGAAGGTCATTAACCCGAATCGACTGAATCACGTCGGCGCACCCGTCGGATACAAACTCGTCCCAGGGCACACGACGTACCCGATGGCCCAGCGTGAGTCAGTGATCGGCAAGCGCGCTGGTTTCATGTACAGCCATCTGTGGGTTACGCCCAACAAAGAGGCTGAAAAGTATCCGGCGGGGGATTACCCGTTCCAGCACGAGGGGGGTGCGGGTCTCCCTGAGTGGACGGCAGCGGATCGTCCCCTTGAAAACACCGATGTGGTGCTTTGGTACACGTTTGGAACCAACCACATTCCTCGGACCGAGGATTGGCCCGTGATGCCCGTTGAGCGGGTTGGCTTCCACCTCAAGCCGGTCGGATTCTTCAGGCGCAGCCCTGGCAACGATGTTGCGCCGTCGCAGCCGAAGCATTGTCATTGAGTCTGACGAGATAGGTATCGCCTGCTGACTGTCGGCCAAAGTGGGGACCTGACCCGGCCATAGCAACCTTCAAATCGTGACTATTTAGACGAGGTAGGTCGTAGCGTCTGCAGTGCGCTGATCCTCCGCGCATCCGACTGGTCGCCTATGCGGAAATGGATATGAAGATGACTACAGAGCACCTGCCCACCGACGGTGTTATGCACTCTCGGATCGGTGATATCGAGCTGGAACATGGTTATCCGACGTTAACCACCGCGCAGCGCCTTTATGACGAGATCGATTTTCAGCGGGCCTGTCAGGCGTATCTGTGGGCACTACCCACCATGGCGATGCAGGAGTGGCAGCGCGAACATCGCGAGACGTTCGACGCCGGCAGCATGGACTATGTCGATTACTTCACTTTCACCGATAAATTGGGACTACTGACGGCCAATGCAACGACCCCGTACGTGATGGCTTTTCCAGATCTTGAAGAGACAGGCCCGCTCGTCATGGAGGTGCCCGCAGGTCCGACCGCTGGTGGGCTGACTGACTTTTGGCAGCGCCCGCTGAGCGATTCAG